>NZ_CP070982.1:3170000-3530000 GCF_018417595.1 Pseudomonas entomophila | reverse complement strand
GTACGGTCATGGCCGCCGGAAATCGCCGCGCCGACCACCACGCCCGCCACTCCCGCGCCGAGCACCGGGCCCGGGCCATACCAGCCGCCACCATGGGCGGATGCCTGCCCGCTGATGGCCAGCGCGCCGACCAGCAGGGCGATTCCGGGGATGAAACGGTTCATGGCCAATCCTCGCAAGACAACCCCTCGCTCGGGGCTTGATTACTATGACTCCGGCAACCGTCAAGTGCTCGCAGGGGGATGGTAAAGGTTGTGTAAGGGGCGACCGGTGGTCGTGTCTGGTAGGCTGGCGCAATCGTTTCAGTCGACACGCGGAGAAACAGGCCATGAGCACACCACCCAGCAGGGATACCGTCCTGTGCATTTCCCTGGCCGGGCGCCCGGGCACGTTCGGTGTACGCTTTCACAACCACCTCTACCAGCAGTTGGGGCTGGACTACTACTACAAGGCCATGACCACCCAGGACCTGCCCGCCGCCGTGGCGGGCATCCGTGCCCTGGGGATCCGCGGGTGTGGGGTGTCGATGCCGTACAAGGAGGCCTGCATGGCCCTGGTGGACGAGATCGACCCGTCCGCGGCGGCCATTGCGTCGGTGAACACCTTGGTCAACACCCAGGGGCACCTGAAGGCCTACAACACCGACTACCTGGCGGTGCGTCAATTGCTGGCGCGGCACCAGGTCGACCCGGCCACCGCCTTTGCCCTGCGCGGCAGTGGTGGCATGGCCAAGGCGGTGGCCAGCGCGCTGCGCGACGCGGGTTTTCGCAACGGGACCATCGTGGCGCGCAATGAGCCGGCCGGGCGGCAGTTGGCGCAGGCCTGTGGTTACCGCTGGTTGCCGGAACTGGGTGAGCAATGCCCGTCGATGCTGGTCAATGTCACCCCGATCGGTATGGCGGGCGGGGTGGAGGCCGACCAGCTGGCGTTCAGCGAAACCGCGATCGCGGCGGCCGAGCGGGTATTCGATGTGGTGGCCATGCCGGCGCGCACACCGTTGATCCGGCAGGCCGAGGCGCTGGGCAAACCCGTGATCACTGGGCTGGAAGTCATCGCCTTGCAAGCGCTGGAACAGTTCGTGCTGTACACCGGGGTGCGGCCAAGTGACGAGCAGGTCGCGGCGGCAGTGGCGTTTGCCAGGCAGGCGTGATGGCCCCCCCCCTTGTGTGGCTGCGCTGGCCCATTCGCCGGCAAGGCCGGCTCCTACAGGGTGCGCGCATGGCGTGAGGTGAGCGCGGTCGGTGTAGGAGCGGGTTTACCCGCGATCACCCGCGAAGCGGGTGCCATGCATCGCGGTGTTTGCTTCGCGGCTAAAGCCGCTCCTACAGGGGGTGGGGGGATCTTCGCTGTCAGACGGTGTCATGCCCCCCGTCCAGTTGCTGATCGACCAGCGCCCGGCCATGGGCCAGGGATACGTGCTGGGCATTGTCCAGGTCGGAGAAGAACTTCATCGGCATCGACAGGCGGCGGCTGGTGTGGCCCTGCGGGTCGGTGATCAGGCACCCGGCGGCATAGGGCAGGGGAGAGTCGGGGTGGGGCATCACGCTGGCGGTGATGATGTGCTTGCGGTATTCACAGTGGAGGGTTTGCATCGTCCTGACCTCGCTGTGGCATGGAAGAAGCGTCTCCTTCGTATACCACAGCAAGGGGGCGGGCGCTCCCCACCCGACGAGCGCGACGGCTGAAAGTCAGCCTTGCAGGTCGGTCGGCTGGATCACCTCGACCCAGTAGTCGTCCGGGTCCTTGACGAAGGCCAGGTGCTTCATGCGACCGTCGCTCAGGCGTTTCTGGAACGGTACGCCCAGCGCCTCGAAGCGCTCGCAGGCGACGCGCACGTCCGGCACCGAAATGCAGATGTGGCCGAAACCGCGCGGGTCGGTGTTGCCATTGTGGTAGGCGAACTCAGGGTCGTCTTCGGTGCCGTGGTTGTGGGTCAGTTCGAGCACGCCAGGGATCGACTTCATCCACTGGTGGCGCGCGGCGTCATCCTCGGGGATATCCTTCTTGTCGACCAGGGCCAGGAAGTACAGGCTGAAGGCCGCTTCCGGGAAGTCGCGCTTGTCCACCAGGCTGAAGCCCAGCACGCGGGTGTAGAAGTCCAGGGACTTCTGGATATCCTTGACCCGCAGCATGGTGTGGTTGAAGACGAACTGGGCGGTGGCGGTGTCCGGCTGGGCGGTGACGCCGGGCAGTTGTTGCAGGTCGTGCAGGCTCATGGGTACTCCAGGATCGGGCCTAAAACAGATGGGCCATGATACGGCAGTGCGCCGGCAGCGCAAACGAAAGCGCCCTGCACGGTGGCAGGGCGCTGGAATTAGAGGCCCGCATGTGCGGGCGCGTGATGGGGTCGCTAGTCCTTTAGCTGGTTCGATACTGCGCTGGCATAAGTGAAAAAAGTGTGAAGCGTGCGTTGACGTTTCATCAGCGCACCCAGCTTTCCACCGTCTGTGCGCCGTACTGTTCCTTCCAGGCCTTCAACCCGCGATGATTGCCGCCCTTGGTCTCGATCAGCTCGCCGGTGTGCGGGTTCTCGTAGACTTTTACCACCCGTGGGCGGCGTTGCTGCTTGACCGGTGCGGAGGGGGGCTTGCTCGCGCCTTTGGGGTCAAGGATCGCGATGATGTCGCGCAGGCTCTTGTCATAGCTCTTCATCAGGCCGACTAGTTTCTGCTCGAATTCGATTTCGCGTTTGAGGCCGGCATCCTTTTTCAGCGCTTCCAATTGTGCCATCTGTTCCTGAAGCGCTTTTTCGGCAGCACGAAACTCTGCAAGTCTGGACACTGTCATCACTCCTGTTAAGTCTGCCGTGGCATGACGTGACGAACATGAAGATTGTATTGAACGTTGGCCACGTGGGGGGGACTGCTGTTCGCTGATAGTGAGTGTAGTAGTGCCGGTCGGGGTGGTAAACAGCAAACTTTCAATCAATTAGCCGGGAACTTTGCGGGTTTCCTGCACGTTATTCGAAAATGCCCGGACGGACCTCGCCAGGCCGTTCTAGACCATGGTCCAATGGCCTGACCTAGAGGCGTTGGCGCAAAATCCAAGATGATGGTCGAAGTCTGTTCGTCTGTCCCGTAGTGCCGATGCAGGTGACTGCTCGGATTGTTTTCTGCCCCTCTTTTGGATGTTCCCTCGCATGTTTGCCCCCTTTCCCCTCGCCCTTGGGCGCCGAGTTGCCGGCCTGTTCTTCCTGTGTGCCGGCGTCAACGCCCAGGCCGCCGGTTTCATTGAAGACAGCAGTGCCAAGGTCGAAGCACGCAATGTCTATTTCAACCGGGATTTCCGTGACGGCCACAGCAGTTCCAGCCAGGGCGCGTCAAAGCGTGAGGAGTGGGCGCAGGGGTTCATCCTCAATGTCCAGTCCGGTTATACCCAGGGCCCGGTAGGGTTCGGCGTGGATGCGCTGGGGATGCTCGGTTACAAGTTGGATTCGAGCCCGGCCGACAGTAACAGCGGCTTGTTGCCGTCCTCCGGACACAACCCACGTCACTCCGTCGACCAGTACGCCAAGATGGGTATCGCCGGCAAGGTGAAGTATTCGCAGACCGTGTTCAAGTACGGTTCGATGATGCCCGATGTGCCGCTGCTCAAGTACAACGACGGCCGCCTGCTGCCGACCATGTTCCATGGTGCCTGGCTGACGTCCGAGGAAGTGCGCGACCTGAAGTTCACCCTGGCGCGCCTGAACCAGTACACCGCGCGAGATTCCACCGACCGCCAGGATATCCGCGTCCACTGCAAGAACAAGCGCTACGCCTGTGACATCGAGGCCGACCACTTCGACCTCGCCGGTGTCGACTACCGCTTCAACGAACGTGTCAGCGCCCAGTACCAGGTGTCGAAGCTGGAGAACATCTATCGCCAGCACTTCCTCGGCCTGGTCGCCAGCCAGCCGCTGGACGTCGGCACCTTGTCGGCCGACCTGCGGGTGATCAAGAGCGACGACATCGGCAATGCCCGTGCCGGGCATATCGACCACCGTGCGTTCAGCGGCATGCTGGGTTACAGCCTGGGTGGGCACAAGATCAGCGCCGGCTGGCAGCGCATGTTCGGCGACAGCGCCATGCCGTACCTCGACGGCACCAACCCGTACCTGGTCAACTACGCCCAGGTCAACGACTTCGCCGCCGCCCAGGAACGCTCCTGGCAACTGCGCTACGACTATGACTTCAAGGCCCTCGGTGTGCCTGGCCTGACCTTCTTCACCCGCTACATCAACGGCGACAATATCAAGGTCCCGGGCAGCCTGGCCGAAGGCAAGGAATGGGAACGCGACAGCGAGCTCAAGTACCAGGTGCAGAGTGGCACGTTCAAGGATGTCAGCGTGCGCCTGCGCAACTCCACCTACCGCAGCAACTACGAGAAGTGGGCGCGCGACATGGACGAGACCCGGGTGATCGTCAGCTACAACTTCTCGGTCTTCTGAAGTCGACGCCTGCTTTGCCAAATACCGGCGGCCGGCCGACAATGGTCGTCGGCATCCAGGCGAGGCAGGCGATGAAACAGCTTCTACTGATCGGCATCGGGCCGGGCGACCCACGCCAGGTCACCTTCGAAGCCGTGGAGGCGCTGCGGCGCGCCACGGTGTTCTTCGTGCTCGACAAGGGCGCCGACAAGGACGCCTTGCTGCAACTGCGCAAGGCCATCCTCGAGCGCTACCGGCCCGAAGGGGGCTACCGCCTGGTGCAGGTCGAGGATCCCCGGCGTGACGGGCAGGCCGCCGACTATGTCGGCGCCGTGCAGGATTGGCACGCCGAGCGCGCGGCGCTGTATGCTCGCCTGATCGAAGACGAGCTGGGCGCCGATGACATTGGCGCCTTCCTGCTCTGGGGCGAGCCTGGGCTTTACGACAGCACCTTGCGCATCCTCGACCTGGTCCGTCAGCGTGGCCTGGCGCTTACCCTGAAAGTCATCCCCGGCATCAGCAGCGTGCAGGCCCTGGCGGCCCGGCACCAGATCCCCTTCAACCGTATCGGCGAGCCGTTGACCGTGCTGCCAGGCCGCCGCCTGGGCGAGCTGGCGCGGGTCGACAATGTGGTGGTGATGCTCGACGGGGCGTGCGCGTTCGCCGCGCTGGAGGATCCGCAGCTGGTGATCTACTGGGGCGCCTACCTGGGCACCCCGGACGAGGTGCTGGTGGCGGGGCCGTTGCAGGCGGTCAAGGCGCGCATCCTCGAACTGCGCGAGGCGGCGCGGCGGCGCAACGGCTGGATCATGGATACCTACCTGTTGCGGCGGGAGCTGTGAGAGGTGTTTTGTCGGCACAGGCCTATTCGCCGGCGCAGATTGCTCAAGCAGCGCCCAGTATCTCCACCACCTTGTCCCGCAACTGGTCGATGCTGAACGGCTTGCCGATCAGGTGCATGCCCGCAGGCACCTCGACGCTCTCGGCGTAGCCGCTGGCGAACAGCACCGGCAACAATGGCCGGGCCTCACGTGCCTTCCTGGCCAGTTGTTCGCCGCGCATGTCCGGCAGGCCGACATCGGTCATCAGCAGCGCCAGGGGCTGGCCGGGGTCTTCGAGGATCTTCAAGGCCGCGGCGGCGCAATCCGCCTCGATGGCCTTGTAGCCCAGCTCGTCGAGCACTTCGACTATCAGCATGCGTACGATGTCGTCGTCTTCGACTACCAGAAGGTGCATGGCGCGGATCCTGTTTCGATGGAATGTCTCTACTCTGTGCCCACGGCAACGGCAGAAGTTCCCAAGCTTACCGACCTGCGTAAATAGATGGAACGATTGGCGCGCAGTGCCTTCAAATACTGGCTAAATGCCCTGCCAGATCCGCCAAAGCTGGTTAGACTCGCTGTATCAACCCGGTCGGTGTAGCGCAGGGCAAGCCATACATGACGTCGCCGCCACACTGTTCAATGGACTTTCTCGCTCGGGCACACTCAGATGATTCAAGCAGCCTCGATGGACCAACGCAGCTTTCGCAAGTTGTTGAGCCGCAATGTCGGCCTGCCCCTGGGCGTGGGGCTTCTGGGTGCCGTGGCTTTTGTCGCGGTGATCACCTACCTGCTCTCGGCCATGCAATGGGTCGAGCACACCGATCGGGTGATCGGCAATGCCAACGAGACGATCAAGCTGTCGATCGACATGGAAACCGGCATGCGCGGCTACCTGTTGTCGGGCGAGGAGCGCTTCCTCGACCCCTACGAGGTGGCCAAGCCGCGTATCTTCGGCAGCCTCGAGGGCCTGAAGGCGATGGTGGCGGACAACCCCCAGCAGGTCGACCGCATCGAGCGCATCGTCGCCCTGCAGCGTGAGTGGAACGCTTTCGGTGGCGAGATGATCAGCCTGCGCCGCAGCCAGGGCGACTACCAGGGGTTGATCGGGCGCGGCCGGGGCAAGCGCCTGACCGATGAGATCCGCAAGGAATTCGAGGCCTTCATCGGCACCGAGCAGCAGTTGCGCATGGCCCGCAACGAGAAGGTCAGCAGCGTCACGATGACCGCCATCTCGGCGTTCGTGCTGTTCATCGTCGCGCTCAGCGCCTTGCTCGCCTACCTGGGGCGGCGCGACCTGCTGGCGTTGTCCTCCAGTTATGTCGACAACCTGCAGGGCCAGCAGCGCGCGGCCGAGCGCCTGGAGCACCAGGCCTGGCTGCGTGCCGGCCAGACCCAACTGGCCGAGCAGGTGCTTGGCCAGCTCACCCTGCCGATGCTCGGTGACAATATCCTGCGCTTCTTCGCCAGCTACCTCGGCAGCGTGGTCGGCGCCGTGTATGTGCGTGACGAGCACGGCAAGCTGGTGCGGGTGGCCAGTTATGGCCTGGACGCCGAGCAGCAGGCCCGCGAACAGGTGCTGGGCGAGCACGCCGGCTTGCTGGCCCAGGCCCTGCGCCAGGGGCACCCGTTGCGCCTGGATGACTTGCCCGAGGATTACTACCGGCTCAGCTCCGGCCTGGGCAGCGGCCTGCCGCGCAGTGGCGTGCTGATGCCGGCCAGGGACGACGGGCAGATCAATGGTGTGCTGGAGCTGGGCTTCCTGCGCCCGTTGCAGGAGCGCGACCTGGAATTGCTGGAGCGCATCGGCGGCAACCTTGGCATCTCCATCGAAAGTGCCCGCTACCGCCAGCGCTTGCAGGAAGTGCTGGCCGAGACTCAACAGCTCAATGAAGAGCTGCAGGTCCAGCAGGAAGAACTCAAGACCGCCAACGAGGAGCTGGAAGAGCAGTCCCGCGTGCTCAAGGAGTCCCAGGCGCACCTGGAGACGCAACAGGCGGAACTGGAGCAGACCAACGAGCAACTGGCCGAGCGCACCGAGGCCCTGGACCGCAAGAACGGCGAGCTGAACCAGGCCCAGGTCGAGCTGCAGGCCCGCGCCGACGACCTGCAACGTTCGAGCAAGTACAAGTCCGAATTCCTCGCCAACATGTCCCACGAACTGCGCACGCCACTCAACAGCTCGCTGATCCTGGCCAAGCTGCTGTCCGAGAACGCCGAGGGCAACCTCAGCGAGGACCAGGTCAAGTTCGCCGAGTCGATCTATTCGGCCGGCAACGACCTGCTCAACTTGATCAACGATATCCTCGACATCGCCAAGGTCGAGGCCGGCAAGCTCGAGGTGCGCCCCGAGAACACCTCGCTGGAGCGCCTGGCCGAAGGCCTGCAGGCCATGTTCCAGCCCCTGGCCCAGGACAAAGGCCTGGACTTCGAGGTGCGCCTCGAGGCGCCACTGCCACCGGCGGTGCACACCGACCGCCAGCGCCTGGAGCAGGTACTGAAGAACCTGCTGTCCAACGCCATCAAGTTCACCGAGCGCGGCAAGGTGAGCCTGGGTATCAGCCACCAGGCGGGGTTGGGTATCGTCTTCGCCGTGCGCGACACCGGTATCGGAATTGCCGCCGACCAGCAGCAGGCGATCTTCGGTGCCTTCCACCAGGTCGATGGCACCAGCAACCGCAAGTACGGCGGCACCGGCCTTGGCTTGTCGATCTCCCGCGACCTGGCGCACTTGCTCGGTGGCCAGATCAGCGTCGACAGCAGCCCGGGGCAGGGCAGCGTGTTCAGCCTGATCCTGCCGGTGCATTTCGAACCGAGCGTGGAGCACAGCAACGAGGTCCACAGCCTGCGCTCGACGGTCGATGCGTTGCCGCCAGCGCCCCAGGCTCCGGCTCCGGCTCCGGCCAGGAGCGAGCGCCCGGCCCCGGCCTTCGCCGACGACCGCGCGCGCGCGCCGTTCGGCAATCGCTGCATCCTGGTGATCGAGGACGAGCCGAACTTCGCCCGCATCCTCTACGACCTGGCCCACGAGCTGGGCTACAGCTGCCTGGTGGCCCAGGCCGCCGACGAGGGCTTCGAACTGGCCGCCCAGTACATGCCCGACGCGATCCTGCTGGACATGCGCCTGCCCGACCATTCCGGGCTCACGGTGCTGCAGCGTCTCAAGGAGCAGGCCAGCACCCGGCATATCCCGGTGCACATCATTTCGGTGGAAGACCGTGTCGAGGCGGCCATGCACATGGGCGCGGTGGGCTACGCGGTCAAACCCACCAGCCGCGAGGAGCTCAAGGCGGTATTCGCCCGCCTGGAGGCGAAGCTGACGCAGAAGCTCAAGCACATCCTGCTGGTGGAGGACGATGACCTGCAGCGCGACAGCATCGCCCGCCTGATCGGCGACGACGATGTCGAGATCACCGCCGTGGCCATGGCCCAGGACGCCCTGGCGCTGCTGCGCGAGAACATCTACGACTGCATGATCATCGACCTCAAGCTGCCCGACATGCTGGGCAACGAGCTGCTCAAGCGCATGAGCGCCGAGGATATCCGCAGCTTCCCGCCGGTGATCGTCTACACCGGGCGCAACCTCACCCGCGAGGAGGAGGCCGACCTGCTCAAGTACTCGCGCTCGATCATCATCAAGGGCGCGCGCTCGCCGGAGCGCCTGCTCGACGAGGTCACGCTGTTCCTGCACAAGGTCGAGTCGCAGCTGTCCAACGAACGCCAGCGCATGCTCAAGACCGCGCGCAGCCGCGACAAGGTGTTCGAAGGGCGCAAGATCCTGCTGGTGGACGACGACGTGCGCAACATCTTCGCCCTCACCAGCGCCCTGGAGCACAAGGGCGCCATTGTCGAGATCGGTCGCAACGGCCGCGAGGCGCTGGAGTGCCTGGAGGCCAACGACGACATCGACCTGGTGCTGATGGACGTGATGATGCCGGAGATGGACGGCTACGAAGCCACCCGGCTGATCCGCCAGCAGCCGCGCTGGCGCAAGCTGCCGATCATCGCCGTGACCGCCAAGGCGATGAAGGACGACCAGCAGCGTTGCCTGCAGGCCGGCGCCAATGATTACCTGGCCAAACCGATCGACCTGGACCGCCTGTTCTCGCTGATCCGGGTCTGGCTGCCGCAATTGGAGCGAATCTGAAATCTTGACCAGTGAACGCAACACCGATATCGAGATCCGGCTGCTGATCGAGGCGATCTACCTCAAGTACAGCTACGATTTTCGCGATTATTCCGGCGCTTCGATCAAGCGTCGGATCCTCCATGCCGTGCGCCAGTTCGACTGCCGCACGGTGTCGGCGCTGCAGGAACGGGTGCTGCACGACCCCGGCATGTTCATGGAGCTGCTGCAGTACCTGACGATCCCGGTCAGCGAGATGTTCCGCGACCCGGGGCATTTTCTCGCCCTGCGCCAAGAAGTGGTGCCGCTGTTGCGCACCTGGCCGTCGCTGAAACTCTGGATCGCCGGGTGCAGCACGGGCGAGGAGGTGTACTCGATGGCCATCCTGCTGCGCGAGGAAGGGCTGCTGGAACGCACGATCATCTACGCCACCGACATCAACCCGCATTCGCTGGAGCGTGCCAAGCAGGGCATCTACTCGATGCAGAGCATGCACGAGTACGCACAGAACTACCGCAAGGCGGGCGGGCGCCGGGACTTTTCCGAGTACTACACCGCCGCCTATGGCAACGCCATCATGGACAGCAGCCTGCGCGACAACGTGACCTTCGCCGACCACAGCCTGGCCACCGACAGCGTGTTCTCCGAGACCCAATTGGTGTCGTGCCGCAATGTGCTGATCTATTTCAACAAGGGCCTGCAGGACCGTGCCCTCGGGCTGTTCCACGACTCGCTGTGCCATCGTGGTTTCCTGGTGCTGGGCAGCAAGGAGTCGGTGGACTTCTCCGCCTATGGCGAACGCTTCGAGCCGCTGGTGCGGCCCGAACGGATCTATCGCAAGTCATGACAGGTGTGCGCGCGGTGGTCATTGGCGCCTCGGCGGGCGGCGTCACTGCATTGTTCAGCGTGCTCGGCGCGTTGCCGGACAGCTTCGCCATCCCGGTGTTGTGCGTGCTGCACCTGCCGGACGACCGCCACAGTCAGTTGGCGGAGGTGCTGCAGCGGCGCCTGCGCCGGCCTGTGCGCGAAGCCGCCGACAAGGCCTGCATCGAGGCCGGCTTGGTCTATGTGGCCGGGCCGGGCTATCACCTGTCGGTGGAGCGTGATTTCACCCTGTCGCTGAGCCAGGAGGAGCCGGTGCATTTCTCGCGACCGGCGATCGACTACTTGTTCGAGTCGGCGGCGGACGCCTACGGCCCGGACCTGCTCGGCGTGCTGCTCACCGGGGCCAACGAAGATGGTGCCCAGGGGCTTTTACGTATCAGACAAAGCGGTGGCCGGACCGTGGTCCAGGACCCCCGCGACGCACAGGTCGCGCTGATGCCGGAGGCCGCCCTGGCCCTGCAGCAGCCCGACCATATACTTTCCCTGAATGGTATCGGGCAGTTGCTCGCGACCCTGGAACCCAGCGCATGCTAAGCCATATCACCGCGAAACTGCTGATCGTCGACGACCTGCCGGAGAACCTGCTGGCCCTCGACGCCCTGATCCAGGGCGCGGACCGCGAGGTGCACCAGGCCCAGTCTGCCGAGCAGGCATTGTCGCTGCTGCTAGAGCATGAGTTCGCCCTGGCGATACTCGACGTGCAGATGCCGGGCATGAACGGTTTCGAACTGGCCGAGCTGATGCGCGGCATGGAAAAGACCCGCAGCATCCCTATCGTTTTCGTCAGCGCCGCCGGGCGCGAGATGAACTACGCCTTCAAGGGGTACGAGAGCGGGGCGGTGGACTTCCTGCACAAGCCTTTGGACACCCTGGCGGTGAAGAGCAAGGTCTCGGTGTTCGTCGACCTGTTCCGCCAGCGCAAGGCCCTCGACCGCCAGCTCCAGGCGCTGGAGCGCAGCCGTGAGGAACAGGCGCAGTTGCTGGCGCAGTTGCAGGTGGCGCGTGGCGAGCTGGAGCGGGCGGTGCGCATGCGCGATGACTTCATGTCGATCGTCTCCCACGAGGTGCGCACACCGCTCAATGGCCTGATCCTCGAGACCCAGCTGCGGCGCATGCACCTGGCCCGGGGCAACCTGGGGGCGTTCAGCGAGGAGAAGCTCGCGGCGATGGTCGAGCGCGACGAGCGGCAGATCAACAGCCTGATCCGCTTGGTGGAGGACATGCTCGACGTGTCGCGGATCCGCACCGGCAAGCTGTCGATCCGGCCCAAGGCTTTCGATCTTGGGCAACTGGTGCAGGGGTTGGTCGAGAATTTCGCCGCACAGGCCGGGGCCCTGGAGACGCATATCGAGCTGGAACGTTGCCAGGCTTTGCAGGGGGAGTGGGACGAGTTCCGTATCGAGCAGGTGCTGGCCAACCTGCTGTCCAATGCCCTGCGCTATGGCGAGCGCAAGCCGGTGCGGGTGCGGGTGTACGAAGAGGGTGCGATGGCCTGTGTGCAGGTGCAGGATGCGGGCATCGGTATCAGTGCGCAGCACCAGCAGCGGATCTTCCAGCAGTTCGAGCGGGTGGCGGCGCAGCAGGCCACTGGCGGGTTGGGGCTGGGGCTGTATATCTCCGAGCAGATCGTGCTGGCCCATGGCGGGCGGATCCAGGTCGATAGCGAGGAGGGGCACGGGGCAACGTTCAGTGTCTATCTGCCGCTGCCGGCGGTGCAGTGCCACAGCGACCAGACGCAGGCAACCTCTGCGTAGGGTTGGGGTCTGAAGTCTATCGTGCTGAATTCGAAGGCGTTGTCATGAGTGAAGATGCGCAAGATGTGGTGCTGGTGGTCGAGGATGAGCCGGCGATTCGCATGATCCTGCGGGATTACCTGGCGGGCGAGGGGTATCACGTGCTGGTGGCCGAGGATGGCGAGCAGGCGTTTGCGATCCTGGCGAGCAAGCCGCACCTGGACCTGATGGTGACCGATTTTCGTTTGCCTGGGGGGATATCGGGGGTCGAGATTGCCGAGCCGGCGGTGAAGTTGAGGCCTGATTTGAAGGTGATTTTCATCAGTGGGTATCCGGCGGAGATTCTTGAATCAGGGAGCCCGATTGCGCGGCGGGCGCCGATTCTGGCCAAGCCGTTTGATCTGGATACGTTGCGGGAGGAGATTCAGGGGTTGTTGCGGTAGGGTGTGGTTTCGTGAATTGTGGTGTTGGTTGGTTTTTTGAGTTGTGGGCATATCCGTTTGCTATGTAGACGCTGATTCACCTTTGCGCCCTTACGGCCAGGCCTTTCAAGGTGTTCGACGTTAGCGTTGCAGCGCCTATGGGATCGAGCGCCGCCCGCGCGGCGCATCGCGGATGAATCCGCTCCTACATCTGTTGCAACGTACCGCACCTGTGGGGCCATGGTTGCCAGCCTTGGCGCATGGCGTGAGCCGGGCGGGGCATGGCCTATCGGTCATGGCCAGAGGGTGTCAGAAATTTTGTGTTCGGGCATAACATGAGTAAGAGGTGCATGTATGCCAACCAAAAAGAAACCCTTGCGTGACCTGCCCAAAATCCCCAAAGAGCTGCTGGAGCAGTTCGGTGAGGGCCTGATGACCGCAGAAGCTATCGAGGATGCCTCTGCGGCGTTCAAGAAGGCCCTGATCGAACGCGCTCTGCATGCCGAGCTTGGCCACCACCTGGGCTATCCGCCGGGCGCGCAGCGCCCAGAGGATGAAACCAACCAGCGTAACGGCAAGAGTGGCAAGACGGTTTTAACGGGGGATGGCCCACTGCGGCTGGAAATTCCTCGCGATCGAGACGGCAGTTTTTCGCCCATTCTGATCCCCAAGCACGAGCGGCGGTACACCGGTTTCGATGACAAGATCATCGCCATGTACGCCCGTGGAATGACGGTCAGAGAGATCCGAGCCTTTTTGTCCGAGCAGTATGGAACAGAGGTCTCACCCGACTTCATCAGCTCTGTGACAGACGAGGTCATGGACGAGATTGGCGCGTGGCAACAGCGGCCACTGGAGCCGATGTACCCGGTCATTTTCTTCGATGCACTGCGGGTGAAGATCCGCGAAGAGGGCCTGGTGCGCAACAAGGCCATTTACCTGGCCCTGGGCGTCCTCCCCGACGGGACGCGGGATATCCTGGGCATCTGGATCGAGAACACCGAGGGCGCGAAGTTTTGGATGAAGGTCTTTAACGATCTCAAGACGCGCGGTGTCGAAGATGTGCTGATTGCCGTGACCGATGGCCTCAAAGGTATGCCAGAGGCTCTCAGTGCCGTGTTTCCAGAGACGACGTTGCAAACGTGCATCGTGCACCTGATCCGCAACAGCCTCGACTTCGCGGCCTGGGACAAGCGGCGGGCTCTGGCCAAGGAGCTGAAGCCGATTTACCAAGCCATTAATGCTGAAGCGGCTGAGCAAGCACTCGATGAGTTTGAGAACGGGCCGTGGGGCGAGAAATATCCAACGGTGGTGGCTGCCTGGAGACGCGCCTGGGATCGAGTGATTCCATTTTTCGTCTTCCCACCGGCCATCAGAAAGGTGATTTACACCACCAACGCCATCGAGAGCATCAACGCCCAGCTACGCAAGGTCATCAAGACTCGCGGGCATTTCCCGAATGATGACGCAGCGACCAAACTGATTTGGCTGGGATTGCGCAACATAACAGCCAATTGGGGAAAACCGGCCCATGATTGGAAAAGCGCGATGAATCAATTTGCGATTCTGTACGGAGATCGGTTCATCAGGCCGACCTGGTGAGAATCAGGGCCTGCCTGACGGCAGGCCGTTACCGGCCCGCACACAAAAAATCTGACAGTCCCCATGGCCACGTTGCAACGAATGTAGGAGCGGATTCATCCGCGATGCGCCGCGCGGGCGGCGCTCGATCGTCAGAGCGCTGAAAAATTTTCGACTTGTGCCAGCCTACCCCAACGTCCGCTCCACAGCCCCCACCACCAGACTCTCCATCAACCCAACCCCTTCAGCTTCGCCCAGCCCTTTCCCCCGCAACATCCCAGGCAACTGGTTCAACAACGTCGCCAACACATGCCCGGTCGCCACGAGCGTATCCCCGGCCAACCGCGCCTGTGGCGCAATCAACCGCAGCAGCCCGGCTTCATAGCGCTCCCGCAGCCCGACCAGCCGCGCCTGCTGCACCTCGCTCAAACAGCAGAAATCCCGCTCCGCCAGGCGAAACTGCAACGGTCGTTCCCCATGCAACTGCCAGTGCGCGCTGATCAGGCAGCCCAACACCGGTTTGCCCCGAGCCAACGCCCGCCGCCCCTGGTCGAGGGTCGCCTGCAGCTCCTCGTACAACTCCTCGATCAGGTCGTACAGCAGGTCCTGCTTGCTCGGGAAGTGGTGATACAGCGACCCCACGGTCAAGCCGACGTGCGCCGCCAGCTCACGCATGCTGACCTGGCCGAAGCCTTTCTCGGCGAACAGCGCCATCGCCTTGTCACGACGCTCCTCAAAGTTGGCGCAGCGCATCGCCGCATTGACCGGGGGCATAGCGTGGGCGCCTCAGTAGGTGAAGAAGCCGCGGCCGCTCTTGCGCCCCAGGTAGCCGGCCGCAACCATCTCCTTGAGCAGCGGGGCGGGGCGGTACTTGCTGTCGTTGAAGCCCTCGTGGAAGGCCTCCATGATCGCCAGCAGGGTGTCCAGGCCGACCAGGTCGGCCAGCGCCAGCGGGCCGATCGGCTGGTTGCAGCCCAGGCGCATGCCGGTATCGATGTCCTCGGCGCTGGCCAGACCCTCCTGGCGCACGAAGATCGCCTCGTTGATCATCGGCACCAGGATACGGTTGACCACGAAACCCGGGCGGTTGCCCGCGGTGATCGGGCTCTTGCCGAGCTTTTCGGTGACCAGCAGCGCCTGGGCATAGGTGGCGTCGCTGGTCTGCAGGCCACGGATGATCTCCACCAGCGCCATCATCGGCACCGGGTTGAAGAAGTGCACGCCGATGAACCGCTCCGGGTGCTCGATGCTCGCCGCCAGCTGAGTGACCGACAGCGACGAGGTGTTGGTAGCGATCAGGCACTCGGCACTGACATTGGCCGCCACCTGCTGGAGAATCCGCTGCTTGAGCGGCAGGTTCTCGGTGGCCGCCTCGATCACCAGTTGCGCGCCGGCGAGCTGGGTGTAGTCGGTGCTGGTGCGGATACGCGCCTTGGCTGCCGCGGCCTTGTCGGCCTCGACGGTGCCCTTGCTGACCTGGCGCTCGAGGTTCTTCCCAAGCGTGGCCACGCCACGCTCCAGCGCGGCGTCGGAAACGTCCACCAGCAACACCTGGTAGCCCGCCAGCGCGCACACCTGGGCGATGCCGTTGCCCATGGTCCCGGCGCCGATCACGGCGATCTGTTCAATGCTCACGTTGCTGGCTCCTGTCACACGCGTTCGAAGACGATGGCGATACCTTGGCCGCCACCGATGCACATGGTGGCCAGTGCGTAACGGCCCTGGACACGCTGCAGTTCATGGATCGCCTTGGTGGCGATGATCGCGCCGGTGGCACCCACCGGGTGGCCCAGGGAAATGCCCGAGCCGTTGGGGTTGACCTTCTCCGGGTCGAAGCCCAGGGCGCGGGACACGGCGCAGGCCTGGGAGGCGAAGGCTTCGTTCGACTCGATCACGTCGAGGTCCGACACTTTCAGGCCGGCCTTCTGTAGCACTTTTTGCGTGGCCGGGATCGGGCCCAGGCCCATCAGCTCAGGCTCCACGCCCGCATGGGCGTAGGCCACCAGGCGCGCCAAGGGCTTGAGGCCCAGGCGGCGCACGGCGTCGCCTGTGGCCAGTACCAGGCCGGCGGCGCCGTCGTTGATGCTGCTGGCGTTGCCGGCGGTGACGCTGCCGTCCTTCTTGAACACCGGCTTCATTCCGGCCAGTTGCTCGGCGGTCACCTCGCCGCGCACGTTCTCGTCGACGGCGAATTGCACGGGGCCTTTGCGGGTCTTGATCTCGATCGGCACGATCTGCCCGGCGAAACGGCCTTCGGCGATGGCACGGGCGGCGCGGCGCTGGCTGGTCAGCGCGACTTCGTCCTGCATCTCGCGGGTGATGCCTTCGGCGGCAGCGACGTTTTCGGCGGTGATGCCCATGTGGAAGTGCTCGAACGGATCCTGCAGCACGCCAACCAGGTAGTCGACGCCTTGCAGGTCACCCATGCGCGCGCCCCAGCGGGCCTGGGGCAGCAGGTACGGGCTGCGGCTCATGTTCTCGGCGCCGGCGGCCAGGGCGATGTCGCTGTCGCCCAGCAGCAGGCCCTGGGCGGCCGAGACGATGGCCTGCAGGCCCGAACCGCACAGGCGGTTGACGTTGAAGGCCGGGACTTCCTTGGGTACCCCGGCGTTCATCGAGGCGACCCGGCCCAGGTAGGCGTCGCGGGGCTCGGTGGGGATCACGGTGCCCATCACCACATGGCCGATCTGCTCGGCGGTCACGCCCGAGCGCTCGATGGCGGCGCGGCTCACCTGGGTGGCGAGGTCGGCCAGGGGCAGCTCCTTGAGCGAACCGCCAAAGCTGCCGATGGCCGAACGTACCGCGCTGACGACGTAGATTTCTGTGCTGCTCATGCTGGCTCCGTTTGCGAAGGCGTGGCGGGGTGGGGGCGGCTCTGCGAGAATGGCGGCCCAGAACCCCGGGGTGGATCGAGTCTAGGCAAAGGCCGTTGGGCGGCCTATGCCGGATCTGTTCAGTCAACCTGGCATTTTTTGCCACTCAGCATAGACAGCGGATGCCTGCCATGCGCGATAGCGATTCGGTCGCGGTGTACTTCCTCAATGCCATGGTCCACGCCCTGCGCGACCGCCCGCAGGCGCGCGACGCCCACCTGCGGGCGGTGGGCATCGACCCGGCGGTGCTGGCGCAGCCCCAGGCGCGGGTGCCGGCCAAGGCCTTCGCCCAGTTGTGGCTGGCGCTGATCGATGAGTTGCACGACGAGTTCTTCCGCCTCGACAGCCACGGCATGCCCCTGGGCAGCTTCGCCCTGATCTGTCGCGGGTTGATCCAGGAACCGAACCTGGAGAAAGCCCTGCGCCAGTGCCTGGGCAATTTCGCCCTGTTCCTGCGCGACCTGCAGGGCACGCTCACGGTGCGAGGGGCGCGTGCGGTGATCAGCGTGCACGCGAGCATCGACGACCCACTGACGCGCAGCTACGCCGAGGAGACCTTCCTGGTACTGGTGGTGGGCCTGTTGTGCTGGCTGGCCGGGCGGCGTATCGCCATCGACCGCACCGAACTCGCCCTGGCCCGGCCGGCCCAGGACGACGATGCCTTGCTGTGGGGGCCGGACCTGCGCCTGGGCAGTGGTCGCACCGAGGTGGAGTTCGACAGCGCCTGGCTGCGGCTGCCGGTGATGCAGGACCTGGCGGCCCTGAAGACCTTCCTGCGCAGCGCGCCCCAAGGGTTGGTGATCCGTTTTCGCAACCAGAACGGCCTGGTCGCCGAGGTCTATCGCCACTTGCGTGCCCGGCATTACGGGCAGTGGCCGACACTCGACGCCATGGCCGAGCGGCAACGGCTCAGCGCCAGCAGCTTTCGTCGGCAGTTGGAAAGGGAAGGGCGCTCGTACCAGCAGATCAAGGACGAGGTGCGCCGGGCCATGGCCTTCGAGCTGCTGCGCGAAGGCAGTTTGAGCATCGCCGAGATCGCCGAGCAGACCGGGTTCCAGGAACCCAGCGCGTTCCACCGGGCGTTCAAGAAATGGACTGGGCAAAGCCCGGGCAGCTACCGGGCGAAGCTCAAACCGGCCTGACCCGTTCCTGTAGGGGCGGCTTTAGCCGCGATGCAGGCAACGCGATGCCTGGCACCCGCTTTGCGGGTGATCGCGGCTGAAGCCGCCCCTACAGAGGCTGTGGCTCAGGCTGGAACCATCGCAAAGCCCACGCCAAAGCGGTTCCAGGCATTGATCGTGGCGATGGCCAGGGTCAGGTTGACCACTTCCTTGTGCTCGAAATGCTCCAGCAATGCCTCGTACTCAGGCTGCGGCGCGCCACGTTCGGGCAGGCGGGTCAGGCTTTCCAGCCAGGCCAGCGCGGCACGCTCGCGTGGAGTGAAGTAGCGGGTCTCCCGCCACACGCTCAGGGTTTGCAGGCGGGCTTCGGTCTCGCCGGCCTTGCGCGCATCGTTGGCGTGCAGGTTGACGCAGTAGGCGCAGCCGTTGATCTGCGAGGCGCGCAAGCGCACCAGTTCGAGCAGCGAGTGCTCCAGGCCCGAATTGATCAGCGCCTGTTCGAGGCCGACCATGGCTTTGTAGGCTTCTGGGGCGTGCTTGGCCCATTCGATACGGTCGTGCATGGTGTCTCTCCAAGTGAGTGGGGATGGCGCTACCTTAGCGCCACCGCTGGCACCGCCGAATAGCCAATCCCGCGCTTTGCCAGGAGGCCAATGCGCACATTCAGGTGGCCACTGACCTGCATCCAATCTCTTCATTTCAGCCCGCGCGCCGCAGCCGGGATAATGCCCGGGTCTTTACCGGAGAACCGATTCATGTCCGCAGAAACCTACATGCGCGAGGCCCTCGACCTGGCCCGTGCCAATATCCAGGCCGGCGGCCGCCCCTTCGGCGCTGTGCTGGTGCATCAAGGCCAGGTGATCGCCCGCGCCGTCAACGAGATCCACAGCACCCAGGACCCGACCCGCCACGCCGAGATGCAGGCCATCCGCCAGGCGTCCCAGGTGCTGGGGCGGGCGCGCCTGGACGGCGCTGAAATCTACGCCAGCGGCCACCCGTGCCCGATGTGCCTGGCGGCGATGCACCTGTGCGGCATCGAGCGCGCCTGGTTCGCCTACGACAACGAGGAAGGCGAGCCCTATGGGCTGTCCACCGCCGCGATCTACGCGCAGATGGCGCGCCCGCCACAGCAACAGAGCCTGCCGCTGCGGCCACTCAAGCCGGCAGGCGAAGCCGACCTGTACCTTGAGTGGAAACAGGCAGGCCAGGCATGAGGGCGGTACTGAACCTGGTGCTGGTGATGCTGCTGGCGCTGAACCTGCGGCCGATCCTCACCAGCATCGGCCCGTTGCTCGAGCCCATGCGCCAGGGTACCGGCCTGGATTACCAGCAAGCGGCCCTGCTGACTGCGCTGCCGGTGCTGTGCATGGGCTTGGTGCCCTTGCTGCAACCCTGGCTGCGGCGTTGGCTGAGCGAGCATGGTGGCATGCTCGCGGGCCTTGCGGCCATCGCTGTCGCCTGCCTGTGGCGCCTGCAGCTGGACAGCGCCTGGGCGCTGATCGCCAGCGCGGTGGTCGCCGGGCTAGGGGTGGCGGTGGTGCAGGGCATGATGCCGGGCCTGGTGAACCGTTGGTTCCCCACCCGCCTGGCGACGACCATGGGGCTGTATTCGGCCGCACTGATGAGCGGCGGCGGCCTGGCGGCAGTGCTTGGCCCTGGGGTCAGTGCGTATTTCGGGCACTGGCAGGTCGGTCTGGGCATCTGGGCGTTGCCTGCCGTGCTGGCATTGCTGGCCTGGATCGCCCTGCGACCGCGCCAGGAGGTTCCCTCGCAGGCCGGTGCTGATGGTGGGTATTGGTTCGGCAACCGCCGCGCCTGGTTGCTGGCGTTGTACTTCGGCCTGATCAATGGCGGCTACACCAGCATGGTGGCCTGGTTGCCGGCCTATCACCTGGAGCATGGCGGCACGGCCCAGGGCGGCGGTGAACTGGTGGGATTGATGACCATTTTCCAGGTCGTCGGCGCGCTCGGTTTGCCTTTGCTGTTGCGCCGCCAGGTCGATCGCCGGCCCGGGCTGTGGCTGGCGCTGGCGATCCAGCTGGGTGGTTTCCTGGGGCTGCTGCTGGCGCCGGCCAGCGCCATGGGCCTGTGGGTGGCGATGATCGGCCTGGGCCTGGGGGCGTGCTTCAGCCTTAGCCTCACGCTGACCCTGGAGCACCTGCGCACCCCGGCCGAGGCCGGCAGCCTGGCGGCGTTCGTGCAAGGCGTGGGCTTCATCATCACCGGCATCGTGCCTTACATCACCGGCTGGCTGCGGGAGGTCAGTGGCGACTTCCAGGCATCCTGGACCCTGCTCACCTGCACCGTGCTGGCCATGCTGCTGGTGACCGCGTGCTTCGCCCCGCGTGGTTACGCCAGGGCCATCGCTCGCGCTGAAGGGGCGGGCGCGGTGACAGCGGTCAACTGAGGCGCTGCAAGGTGTCGCGCACCCGGTCCAGCGCCGGGTCGATATCCAGCAGCTCGATGGCGCCAAAGCCCAGCAGCAGCCCCGGGCGCACCGGGGCTTCGCTGAAGAACGGGGCCAGCGAGTAGATCCCCACTTCCACCTTGCGCGCCAGGTTGACCAGCAGTTCGACGTCCACGCCTGGGCTGGCCAGGGCGCTCAAATGGAAGCCGGCGCTGGCCGGCACCGCGCTGAACCACGGCGCCAGGTCGTCGCCCAGGCGGGCGAGGATGCGTTCGCGGCGGGCGCTGTAGATCTCGTGGCAGCGGCGGATGTGCTTGTTCAGGTGGCCCTCGCCGATGAACCGGGCCAGGGCCCACTGCTGCAGGCTCGGGCTGTGCCAGTCGGTGAGGTGCTTGGCCACGCAGGCGGCCTGCAGCACGGCGGGCGGCAGCACGGCATAGCCCAGGCGCAGCTCAGGCAGCAGGGTCTTGGAGAAGGTGCCGACATAGGCTACCAGGCCGTGCCGGTCCAGGCGTTGCAACGCTTCGGCGGCCGGGCCCTGGTAGCGGAACTCGCAGTCGTAGTCGTCCTCGATGATCAGCGCGCCCAGTTCGGCGGCCCGGGCCAGCAAGGCCTGGCGTCGCTGTTCGCCCATGGGCATGCCCAGCGGGAACTGGTGCGACGGGGTGACGTAGATCAGTTGCGTGCCGTCCTCGATCTGCTCGACGCACAGGCCTTCATCATCCACCGGCACCGACTGCAGGCAGGCGCCCAGGGCCAGGAACAGTTGGCGCGCCGGCGGGTAGCCCGGGTCTTCCATCGCCACCTTGCAGCCAGGCTCCACCAGCACCCGGGCGATCAGGTCCAGGGCCTGCTGGGCGCCATTGCACACCATCACGTCGGCGGCGCGGCAATGCACGCCGCGGGCGAAGGCGATGTGGTGGGCGATGGCCTCGCGCAGTTCGGGCAGCCCTTGGGGGGCGAAGTGGCGTTCGCTGTGGCGCTGGCTGCGGCGCAGGGCGTACTGCATGCAGGTGCGCCATTGGTCATAGGGGAACTGCGACTTGCTCGATGCGCCGCCGACGAAGTCGTAGCGCGACGGCGCCTCCAGTGCCCGGCGGCCCAGCACCGTGGCGCGCTGGCGCCAGCGCTCGAGCGAGCCCGCGGCCGCCAGGGGGACGGCCTCGGCGTCGCTCGGGCGCAGGGGCTGGCGCGGGGTGATGAAGGTGCCGCGGCCAACCACGCCGCTGAGCAGGTTGTCGTAGGTCAGCCGTGAATAGGCTTCGGCCACGGTCTTGCGCGAGACGCCCAGTTGCTCGGCCAGCAGGCGCGTGGGCGGCAGCTGCGTGCCGGCGGCCAGGTGGCCGCTGTCGATGCCGGCACGCAGTTGCTGGTACAGCTGGTCGGCAAGGCCTTTGCGGCCTTCGAGGCGGATATGCAGTTCCATCGGGGTGGGTCCGAAGCGCGGGGATGTCCAAGCTTCGGGGTTCACGGCGCAAGCCGCAAGAGGGCCGGGTGATCAGAGCCTGGTGGCGCTGACGGTGATGTAGCCCTTCTGGGGCAGGGCGATACGGATCACCGTTTCGTCGGCGGGCGCCTTGCGCTTCTGCCTGATGCGCACGCCATCGATCGCGGCGTCGCGCATGCGTGCCGGGATGGCGCGGCCATGGGGGTCGAAGAAGGCCTCGCTGGCCAGCAGTTCGACGCGCTCGATCAGTTGCCGGGTGTGTTCATCGGTGGCGCAGAAGAAGCGCACACCGGACAGGTGCGGGTTGTCGTCGGGGTTGCTGACTTCGTGGGCCATGAGCTGGCGCAGGGTGTGGCGCAGTTCGCGGGTGGGCTGGTCGTGTCTGGGCATGGTCTGGCCTTGTCTGGAAAGGGTTGGCCACCTGTTGGCCGTAACGTCTCCAGGGCGGATGATGGTGTCGCCCATGGGGGGCGACAATTACGAAGCGTCTGTGATCGCAGTAGGAAGTTTCCTAAATTACAAGCAGGCATGTGCTCGACGCCTTGATCCGCGTCAGCTCGGCACGACGCTGGTGGCCAGGTGCGGGTGTGCTGCACAATCGCACTTTCGCTGTTGCACATTGCCGAGGTCTGCCCCATGAACAGCCACTTCCAGCCCGTCGACCTGAAAAAGGCCTACCGCTTGCTCAACCATGGGCCGACCGTGCTGGTCTCGGCCAGCCACGGCGGTGTCGACAACGTCATGGCCGCCGCCTGGGCCTGTGCCCTGGATTTCGACCCGCCCAAGGTGACCGTGGTCCTCGACAAGGCCACCCGCACCCGCCAGTTGGTGGAGGGCAGTGGCTGGTTCGTGTTGCAGGTGCCCAATGCCGCCCAGGCCCGGCTCACGCACCAGGTGGGCAACCACAGCCTGCTCGACCAGCCCGACAAGCTGGCGCGCCTGGGTGTCGGGCTGGCACGGATCGACGGCTACCCGGCGCCGCTGGTGAACGGCTGCTCGGCCTGGCTGATGTGCCGGGTGATCGACGAGCCGCATAACCAGCAGGCCTACGACCTGTTCATTGGCGAAGTGGTTGCGGCCTGGGCCGACGACCGTGTGTTTCGCGACGGGCACTGGGCCTATGAGCATGCCGACCCCGAGTGGCGCAGCCTGCATTACGTGGCGGGTGGGCATTTCTATGCCATCGGCGAGCCGCTGGTGATCGACCAGGGAGATTGAGTGGATAGGTCAAGCCATCCTCATGGTCGGCTGATTTGGCGCGACCTCTGTAGGAGCGGCTTTAGCCGCGATCACCCGCGACGCAGGTACCAGGACCGCGTCGCCTGCATCGCGGCTGAAGCCGCTCCTACAGGCCTCCTTGCAGCACCTCCTGGTCGAGGGCGGCCTCGACGATTTCGATCCAGTGCCGCACGGGCGTGCGCCCAGCACCGTCCAGGTGCAGCTGGCAGCCGATATTGGCGGTGGCGATGACCTCGGGGTTGCCGCTTTCCAGGGCATTGAGGCGGTTGTCGCGCAGTTGGCGTGACAGCGCCGGCTGGGTCAGCGAATAGGTGCCCGCCGAACCGCAGCACAGGTGGCCATCGGGCACTGGCGTGAGGTGGAAACCGAGGCGGGTCAACAGGCTTTCCACCGCGCCACCCAGCTTGAGGGCGTGCTGCAGGGTGCACGGGCAGTGGAAGGCCAGGCGCTGTTCGGCGCACAGGCCCAGGCGCTCCAGTGGCTCGGCCTGCAGCACCTGTACCAGGTCGCGAGACAGTGCGCTGACCCGCGCCGCCTTGGCGGCATAATGCGGGTCCCTCTCCAGCAGGTGCCCGTAGTCGCGCACAAAGGCGCCGCAGCCGCTGGCGGTCTGCACGATGGCTTCGGCGCCGGCCTCGATGGCGGGCCACCAGGCGTCGATAGTGTTCCGGGCGCGTTGCAGCCCCTGCGCCTGGGCGTCCAGGTGATAGTCCACCGCACCGCAGCAACCGGCCTCGCGGGCGGGCTCGACGCTGATGCCCAAGCGGTCGAGCAGGCGCGCGGCGGCAGCGTTGGTGTTGGGCGACAGGGCCTGTTGGACGCAGCCTTCGAGCAGCAGCACGCGACGGCTGTGGCGCACGCGTGGGCGTTGCCTTGGCGCATCGACCACGGCAGGCAGCTTGGCCTTGAGCTCGGCCGGCAGTAGCGGGCGCAAGGCCTGGCCGGCAAGCAGCAGCGCCTTGAACGCGGCAGGGCGAGGCACCACTGCGCGCAGCGCGCCACGCAACAAGCGCTGGCCGATGGGGCGTGGCACCTGCTGGTCGACCACGGCACGGCCGATGTCGAGCAGGTCGTGGTACTTCACCCCGGACGGGCAGGTCGTCTCACAATTGCGGCAGCTCAGGCAGCGATCCAGGTGCAGCTGGGTGCTGGCGCTGACCGGCTCGCCTTCGAGCACCTGCTTGATCAGGTAGATGCGCCCGCGCGGGCCGTCCAGCTCATCGCCGAGCAACTGATAGGTGGGGCAGGTGGCCGTGCAGAAGCCGCAGTGCACGCAGCTGCGCAGGATGCTTTCGGCTTCTTCGCCACGGGGCAGTTGCCGGGCGGCGTCGCTCAGGTGGGTTTGCATGGCGTGGCCTCACAGGTCCGGGTACAGGCGCCCGGGGTTGAAGATGCCCCGGGGGTCGAGTTGCCGTTTCAACGCCTGGTGGTAGCGCATCAACGCCGCGGGCAGCGGGGCGGCACTGTCGTCACCGGGGGTGTAGGCGGTGGCGTGGCCACCGAACCGCGCGAGCTGAGCGCGAATGACCGCTGCCGGCGCATCCGACGTCAGCCAACGCTGGGCGCCTCCCCAGTCGAGCAACTGCTGCCCGGGCAACTCGATTTCGGGCGTGGCGTTGGGCAGTGACAGCCGCCAGAGTGGCGCCGGATCCTGGAAAAACGCCAGGCGCTGTTCGCGCAGGTCGTGCCAGAAAGCATTGTCCACCTCCTCTGCGCCCAGGCGTTCG
Organism: Pseudomonas entomophila; assembly: GCF_018417595.1. Lineage (NCBI taxonomy): Bacteria > Pseudomonadati > Pseudomonadota > Gammaproteobacteria > Pseudomonadales > Pseudomonadaceae > Pseudomonas > Pseudomonas entomophila. Next base: position 3,505,210 of record NZ_CP070982.1, on the reverse strand, counting down.
CGGGCCGAGCGCACAGACCCTTCACCGCCTTCGAGGCGCAGGTAGAGCGCCTCGCCATCATGGCAGGCGGCGCTGATCGGCAAGGGTTGCTGGCCCCATTCGGCCAGTTCGGCCAGGGCCTGGTGCCGCGGCAGCTCCAAGCGCAGGCTGAGGCATTGGCGAGGGCGGGGCAGTACCTTCAAAGACACTTCGGTGATCAGCCCGAGGCAGCCGAAACTGCCGGCCATCAGGCGCGAGACATCGAAGCCTGCGACGTTCTTCATCACCTCGCCGCCAAAACGCAGCAGCTTGCCGTGGCCAGTGATCAGGCGCGTGCCCAATACGTGGTCGCGTACCGCGCCGGCCCAGGGGCGCCGAGGCCCCGACAGGCCCGCCGCGAGCATGCCGCCGAGGGTGGCGTGGGGCCCCAGGTGCGGGGGTTCGCAGGGCAGCATCTGCCCGGCCGCCTGCAAGGTGGCCTCGATGTCCCGCAGCGGCGTGCCGGCACGGGCGGTCAGCACCAGCTCGGTCGGGTCGTAGCTGACGATGCCACGGTGGCCGCGGGTATCGATCACTTCGCCGTCGATTGGGCGGCCGAGCCTGGCTTTGCTGTTGCCCCCCTGGATGCGCAGCGCGGTGCCCTGGCTCAGTGCCTGGTTGATCTGCGCCAGCAGGTCCTGGCTGATATCGCGGTCCATGCTCATCAGAACCGCTCCAGGTCGGGGAAGGGCAGTTGCCCATGGTGCACGTGCAGGGCGCCGAACTCGGCGCAGCGGTGCAGGGTGGGGATGTTCTTGCCGGGGTTGAGCAGGCCACGAGGGTCGAAGGCTGCCTTGACCCCTTGGAACAGGGTGATTTCATCGGCGTTGAACTGCGCGCACATCTGGTTGATCTTCTCGCGGCCCACGCCGTGCTCGCCGGTGATGCTGCCGCCCACCGCCACGCACAGTTCGAGGATCCGCCCACCGAGGGCTTCGGCCCGCTGCAGCTCGCCGGGCAGGTTGGCGTCGAACAGGATCAGCGGGTGCATGTTGCCGTCGCCGGCGTGGAACACATTGGCCACCCGCAACCCATATTCGCGGGAGAGCGCGGCGATGCCTTGCAGCACCTTGGGCAGTTCGCGGCGGGGGATGGTGCCGTCCATGCAGTAATAGTCCGGTGAAATCCGGCCCACCGCCGGGAAAGCGTTCTTGCGCCCGGCCCAGAAGCGCACGCGTTCGGCTTCGTCGCAGGCCAGGCGCACCTCGCGGGCGCCGGCCGCGCGCAATACGGCGTCGACCCGGGCACAGTCGTCCTGCACGTCGGCCTCGACGCCGTCCAGCTCGCACAGCAGGATCGCCGCGGCGTCCACTGGGTAGCCGGCGTGGATGAAGTCCTCGGCGGCGCGGATCGCCAGGTTGTCCATCATCTCCAGGCCACCAGGGATGATCCCGGCGGCGATGATCTCGGCCACCGCCCGGCCGGCCTGGCCGACATCGTCGAAACTGGCCAGCAGCACCCGCGCCACCTGTGGCCTGGGCAGCAGCTTGACGGTCACTTCGGTGACGATCCCAAGCAGGCCTTCTGAACCGGTGAACAGTGCCAGCAGGTCGAAGCCCGGGCTGTCCAGGGTGTCGCCGCCGAGCACCAGGCGCTCGCCTTCGACCGTGAGGATCTCGACCTTGAGCAGGTTGTGCACGGTCAGGCCGTATTTCAGGCAATGCACGCCACCGGCGTTTTCGGCGACGTTGCCGCCGATCGAGCAGGCGATCTGCGAGGACGGGTCGGGGGCGTAGTACAGCCCGAACGGCGCCGCCGCCTGGGAGATCGCCAGGTTGCGCACGCCCGGCTGGAGGCGGGCGAAGCGGCCCTGGGGATTGATTTCGAGAATGCGGTTGAAGCGCGCCATCACCAGCAGGACGCCCTGGCTCAGGGGCAGGGCGCCACCGGACAGGCCGGTGCCGGCACCGCGCGCGACCACTGGCACGCCGCGCTGGTGGCACAGGCGCAGCAGTGCCTGCACCTGGTCGAGGCGTTCGGGCAGCGCCACCAGCAGCGGCAGCGTGCGGTAGGCCGAGAGGCCGTCGCATTCGTAGGGTTTGAGGTCTTCGATGCGGTGGAGGATGTCCAGGTCGGGCAGGGCGGTGCGCAGGGCCGCCAGTAGCGCGGCCTTGTCCACGCAGGGCATTGGCCCGTCGATGCGTTCGTCGTAGAGGATGTTCATGGGCTCGCTCGGTGGCTTCTTGTCGTTGTCCAGGGCTTTGCTGGCCACCCCAGCAGCCTGGGCGCGAAAAGCGATTTCGTCGAGTTTTGAATTGACGAAGCCTGGCCCTTCCAAGGTGTTCGCCGGGAGAGTTTCGGCGCCTATGAGATCGTGCGCCGCCCGCGCGGCGCATCGCGGATGAATCCGCTCCTGCGGGGCTCAGCGTTCGTTCTGAAGGCTGCAAACCCGATTGCGACCCGTGCGCTTGGCCTGGTACAGCGCCCGGTCCGCTGCTTTGAGGGTGGCGCCAGGCTCGCTGTCGGGCGCAGCCTGCCAGCGCGCCACGCCCAGCGAGACGGTGACGCCGCCCACCGGTGCAATGGCGGTATTCTGCACCGCCAGCCGCAGGCGCTCGGCCACGGCCACGGCCGCCTCCAGGCTGGCGCCCGGCAGCAGCATCAGGAACTCCTCGCCCCCGGTCCTGCACAACACATCCCCTTCGCGACAAGCCCCGCGCATCAGCTCGGCCAGGTGGCGCAGCACCGCGTCGCCGACTTCATGGCCATGGCCATCGTTGACCCGCTTGAAATGATCCACATCGAGCACGATGGCGGCAAAGTCGCGCCCTTCGGCCTGCAGCAGCGACAAGGCGAACTCCAGCCCGCGGCGGTTGACCAGCTCGGTCAGCGGATCGGTCTGGGCATCGCGGTTGAGCCGGCCGATGCGCTCCTGCAGCAGGTTGAGGCCGAACAGCAGGGCGCGCTTGAGCTCGGCGGCCTCGAAGTACCAGGCACGCACCCGGTGAATGCGCTCGGCGGTGCCGACGCGGTCCAGGCCCCGGGCCGCACCGGCCAGTTGCCACAGCGGGCGCACGATGACCAGCGCCAGCCACCACAGCAGCAGGCAACCGAGCAACGCCAGCGGCGCGGAAATGCCGACCACGCTGAGCACCAGGTGGCGCAGCGGGGCGACCGTCGCCGTCAGCGGCTGCTGCGCCACCACGCCCCAGCCGGTGCTGGGCACCGTGGCGAAGCCGGCGAGCATTTCCACGCCCTGGCTGTTGACCACCCGGCGCGTGCCCTCATGCAGCTCACCGAGCTGGTCGATCAGCGTGTTGCCGGTCACCTGGGTGCCCACGCGCCGTGTCTCGGGGTGATACAGCAGGCGACGGTTGCGGTCGACCACGTAGAGGTAGGAGCCATCCTGGTAGTAGTGCTCGCCCAGCAGGCTGGTGAGGATGTTGTGCTCGCGCAGGTACAGGCTGCCGCCGACATAGCCCTGGTACTGGCCGTTGGCATCGTAGATCGGCTGCGACAGCACCACCACCAGGTTGTTGGCGGCTGACAGAAAGGCCGTCGACACCAGCGTGCGGCGTTCGCGCAGCGCCTCCTGGGCGCCGGGCGAGGTGGACAGGGTGCCGACGAGGTGGCGCAGCGGCGCCGGCGAGATCGCCCGCAGGGTGCCCTGGGCATCGATCAGGAACGTGGAGTTGAAGGCGTTACTCTGGTGCAGCACGCGTTCGGTCTCCGCTTGCAGGGCGGCGCTGTCTCCCAGTTGGCGACCCTGCACACCAGCGCTGAAGGCCAACTGTTGCAGGGCGTTGCCCAGGAACGTCTCGGTGATCGCGGCCAGCTTGGCGGCATACACGCGGTTGGCTTCCAGCGAGTGGTCGATCAGCAACTGGCGCTGCACCCGGTAGCTGGCGAAATAGCTGGTCAGCAGCATCACCAGGGCGGTGAGGGCGCAGAGAACGAAGATGAGCGTGCGCAGGTCCAGGCGCAGTCCGTGCTTGGCGTGTGGCAATCCTGGTCTCACTGGCGGGCGAAAAGGTGATCAACCTTACGCCTAATGGTGGTATTCGGCCATGGGAATCAGCGGCTACGCGATGCAGGAAGAGGCGGATGTGCCGCCTCAAGGCCTGGGTGGGGTCAAGGTGCCTGCTCCAGGGATTTCAGTTCGTCCTCCACCTGTTGCATGCGCTCTTCGGCGACTGCCTGCACCTTGGGGTCGTTGGCGCTTTCACGCATGAAACCGGTCAGCTTGTCGCTCAGGCGCTTGCCTTCATCGGTCTCGGCCAGCGCCTTGGCCTTGGCCGGGTCGCGGGTCACTTCGACGATGCGGTCGAACTCGGCGTCGCTGAAATGCGCTTCGCTGTAGAGCTTGAACAGGTCCTGGCGTTGGTCCGCGACGGTCAGGTGCTTGCGCAGCACTTCCTTGATCGTGTTTTCAGGCAGCTGGGCGTGGGTCATCGCCAGCAGTTGGGCCATGCGCTCGATGTTGTGGTCGTAGGCTTCCTGAAGCGGCAGGTTGGCGAGGATCTTTTCCTCGCGGGAAGGTTTCTGGTCGCACGCGGCAAGGGCGGCGAGCAACAACACGGGGAACAGCAGCTTCAACAGGCGCGGCATGGGTCAGCCCTTCGCCGGATTGCGCAGGCGTACCCAGACAATCGCCGGCAGGCTCATCAACAACCACTTCAGGTACTGGTTCACGCCGTAGTGCTCGCATGCCACGCCGATGAGCGTGCATGCCACGACCACCGCCACGAACTGGATCATTCGCTGCATCTTCAAGGTTCCTTTCGCCGCTTCGTTCGGTGCCGGACCACCGGTTCGCACAAGGTGGCGATGGTAATCGATTTTCGCCTCGCACGGTGCGCCTGCCGACCTCCCGAGTCCCTTGGCGCGATCCTCTGGAGGCGGCGCTCCCGGTGTGCCTGCGCTTGCTTGAAACACCCCGCAAAACAGCTGCTGATCAGCCTCGCAGTCCCGAGAAAAACCTCGCTGAACTCCCGATGTTTTTTCCTTTCCCTGTCACCACAAACTGCGAATGTTGGCGCCGTGGACAGGTCTTCAACCCCTCTGGATCGGGGTGTGCGGCCTGTGGCCATGCAATGCGCGACCCACTCAACGTATGAACACGACGATAGGAGATTGCTTCATGTTTAAGCGTACTGTGATCGCCGCCTCCCTGGTGGCTGCTACCCTGGCTTCGGCCCAATCCATGGCCGCCGTTGTCGGTGGCGGTGCCACCTTGCCTGAGCCGCTGTACAACGGCAAAGGCGCCCTGGCCGGCATCCTGCCCGCCGGTTTCACCTATGTCGGCGTTGGTAGCGGCGGCGGCAAGACCGCCTTCCTGTTCAACAACGGCGGCGCGGTCAACCAGGCCGGCGCCAACGTCGAATACGCCGGCAGCGACTCGGTACTCAGCGCCACCGAGATCAGCGATTACAACGCCGACGCGGCGCGTGGCGGTGCCTGGGGCAAGCTGATCCAGATTCCGTCGGTGGGTACCTCGGTGACCATTCCCTACAAGAAAGCCGGCAACACCACCCTGCAACTGAGTGGTGCCCAGCTGTGCGCTGCGTTCTCGGGCTCGGCCACCACCTGGGGCCAGTTGCTCAACACCGCCGACAACACCCCGATCACCATCGTCTATCGCTCCGGCAGCAGCGGCACCACCGAGTTGCTGACTCGCTTCCTGAACGATTCCTGCCCGACCCAGTTCAAGGTCAGCAGCACCTTCTCCAGCGCCAAGCTCACTGCCGTGCCTGCCACCTGGAAAGGCGTTGCCGGCAGCGGCGACGTCATGACCCAGGTCAACGCCACCGATGGCAGCATCGGCTACATCAGCCCTGACTACGTCAACCCGGGCAACAACGCCGTGGTCGCCCGCGTCAGCAAGAACCCGGTAGCCGCCGGCACCGCGCCGCTGCCGACCGCCGCCAACGCCCAGACCGCACTCGGCACCGCCGTGGCCCCGGCCACGTTTGCCGACCGTGTCCAGCCTGGCAAGTGGGTGCCGACCTTCGGCTCCGCCGCGGGTGACCGCCCGGTACCGACCTCCGGCTACCCGATCGTGGGTTACACCAACCTGCTGGTTGGCCAGTGCTACAAGGACGCCGCCGACGCCTCCGCCGTGCGTGGCTTCCTGAACGACCTGTACAGCGGCAGCAAGTCGACCCTGATCACCGCCCACACCTTCGTCAACCTGCCGGCCAGCTATGCCGCCGAGATCAAGAAGGTGTTCCTGGACAACACCTATGGTGATGGCCTGGATATCAACAACAGCGCGGTCTGCAACGGGATTGGCCGCCTGTAATACGGGGCGCTGAATCCCCCCTCCGTCTTGGCGGGGAGCCGGCAGTGGCCTTTAGGGCACTGCCGGTTTTTGTGTTGGTCTTGCCAGGTTTTCGGCGGGGGGCTTGCGGCGCCCTGGAGATCGAGCGCTAAAACCCTCCTGTCGATCACCTCGACATCCCCTAGCGCAAGCACATGAACTTTGCATGACAAACCTTCGGTCCCCTACCGCTCCAAGCGCCTTATGGCAAAGCGGCATCACCGCCGCCATCCCCAGCACAAGGAACCGAAGCGATGTCGCGCGGCATGCCCCAGCCAGCCTCTCCAGCCCCAGCCGTGCAACCGCGTGGCAAGTCTTGCGGCGAACCCCTGCTGCTCAAGCCCCTGGCCCAGGCCATTGCTTTGTTCCTGCTGGCGGGCAGCGCCCAGGCGGGCCAGGCGTTCAGCTCGGCCTGGTTCGCCGCCAAGGGCGCCTCGACCGCGCCGGCCGCGGCCACAGGGGGGGGCGCTGGCCTGCCGCAGCCGGGCTCGCCACCACCCCTGGCCCAGCAGCAGCGCATCAACCAGCAGTTCCAGCACTCGGTCAGCAACCTCAACAACACGGTCGCCGCCATCGCCGCGCAGCAAGCGGCACAGGCCAACGGACGAACCCTGGCCCAGGTCCAGCCGCAGGTGGTGCCCAATGGCCTGGGCGAGGGCGGCCTGAAGGTCGACGACAACCCGTTGACCCAAGGCTGGCTCAACGCCAAGGCCCCACAGCAGGCCCAGAACGGCGGCAAGACCCAGGTGCGCATCGAGCAGACTGCGGACAAGGCCATCCTCAACTGGGAGACGTTCAACGTCGGCCGCGACACCACCGTGACCTTCGACCAGCAGGCGCAGTGGGCCGTGCTTAACCGGGTCAACGACCCCAACGCCCGCCCCAGCCAGATCCACGGCCAGATCGAAGCCGCCGGCACGGTGATGCTGGTCAACCGTAACGGCGTGGTGTTCAACGGCGCCAGCCAGGTCAACGTGCGCAACCTGGTGGCCGCAGCGGCCCAGGTCAGTGACGAGCAGTTCAGCCAGCGTGGGCTGTATGTCGACAACAGCGGCAGCCAGGCCACCTTCGTCAATGCCGGTGGCAAGGTAGTGGTCGAGCGCGGCGCGCAGATCCACACCCGGGAACCTGCGACCTCCACCGCGGGTGGCGGCTATGTGCTGCTGCTGGGCAGCGAGGTACGTAACGACGGCCAGGTCGCCAGCCCCAAGGGGCAGACTACCCTGGCGGCGGGCGACGACTTCTACATCCGTCGGGGGCGGGGTACCGAGGCCAATCAGTTCTCGACCACCCGTGGCAACGAAGTGGCCAGCAGCCTGCGCGGTGACAGCGGCGCAGGCACGGTCGTCAACAGTGGCCTGATCCAGGCCGCAGGCGGCGACATCACCCTGACCGGCCACCAGGTGCGCCAGGAGGGCGTGGCCCTGGCCAGTACCGCGGTGGACCGCCGTGGCAGCATCCATCTGCTCAACGCGGCCAGCGACAGCACAGGCAGCGTGACCTTCGGCCAGGGCAGCGTGACCGCCGTGCTGCTCGACGACAGCAGCGCCCTGGACAGCCAGCGCGAAGCCTCGCGGGCATTGGTCAATGGCAGCACAGGCAACCTGGCCACGGGCCGTTTCGACAACCTCAGCACGGTCGTCGACCGTCCCGAGCAGTCGCGGGTGGAGGCGGTGAGCGGCGGCACCGTGCACTTCCAGGAAGGATCGCTGACGCTCGCCACGGGCGGGCAGGTAGCGGTCAGCGCGGGCCGCCGCAGCCTGGTGGAGGATGGCGCGGGCATCGACGTGGCTGGCGCCCTGGGCGTCAAGGTGGCGATGGAAAGCAACCTCATCAAGATCAATGTGCAGGGCAACGAACAGCGCGACGCGGCCGGCAACCGCGACAAGGGCGGCCTGATCAACAGCGATGTCTGGGTCGACGTGCGCGAACTGGTGCATGTCGCCGCCGGGGTCAATGGCTATGCCAGCGAGCGCTGGTACACGGCGGGGGGCCTGCTGGAGGTCGGCGGTTACCTGGGTACGCGCAACCACAGCGTCGGCGAATGGATGGCCCAGGGCGGCACGGTGACCTTCACCGGCCAGGACCTGGTGACCCGCACGGGGGCCCGGTTCAACCTGTCCGGCGGCACCCTGGCGGTGCAGGACGGCGTCATCCGCCAGAGCTGGCTGCGCGGCGAGGATGGCCACCTGTACGAGCTGTCCCGTGCACCGGGCGACCTGTTGTACACCGGTGTCTACCAGGGCTTCGAGCAGAACAGCGCGCGCTGGAACCAGACCCGCCTGTACCACAACCCGCTGATCGCCCCGGGCCAGCGTTTCGAGCAGGGCTACACCGTGGGCCGCGATGCCGGCAGCCTGGTGGTCGCCACCCAGGCCGCGCTGCTCGATGGCCAGCTGATCGGCGACACCTGGCGTGACCAGCGCCAGCAGCAGGCTCCCGTGGCCGGGCTGGATGGCTACCAGCAGGCGCATACCGCCCAGGCGCGTGGCGCGCAGCTGGTCGTTGGCCAGCAGGTGCCGTTGTACCAGGCGTCGACCAAGGAGCTGGTCCATGGCCTGTATCCGGTACTGCGCCAGGTATTGCTACGCGACGGCGCCCGGGGCGACAGCGTGGGCGTGACCTTGCAGGCGCCGCTGGTCGAAGCCCGGCGTGGTCGCCTGGTGCTGGACACCGGCTTGCTCAATGGTTTCGCCCTGGGTGGCCTGAGCGTGGCCGCCAGCGAACGGGTCGAAGTCGCCGATGCCCTGCGCCTGGCCGATGGCGGGCAGTTGGCGCTGCACGGCACCCAGGTGCAGGTCGACGCCGATCTGGTCGCCCGGGGCGGCACGCTGCGCCTGGGCAACGTGCTTGGCCAGCTCAATGCCGGCGCGCTGAACGACCAGGCGCTGGCAACGCCAGCGGGGCTGCGGGCGCAGGTGGTTGTCGCGGCGGGCGTACGCCTGGATGCCAGTGGCGTGCGCAGCGACCACGGCGAGGCCAGTGAGCGCGCCTGGCGCAATGGCGGCAACCTGGTGCTGCGCAGCACCGGCGACCTGTTGCTGGGCCAGGGCAGCCTGCTCGACGCCTCGGGTGGCGTGGTGCGCGGCGATGGCAACCGGCTGCTCGGCGGCAACGGCGGCAACCTCACCTTGCAGACGGCCTCTTTCGACAGTACCGGGAGCAGCGATGGCAACAGCCGGTTGCAGCTCGGTGGCGAGCTGCGAGGGTATGGCAGCACGGGGGCCGGCACCCTCGACATCCGCGGTGGCAATGTGCAAATCGGTGGACCGCGCGGTGCGACTGCCGGTGTCTATCTTCCCGAGGACTTCTTCACGCTGGGCTTTGCCCAGTACAACGTGCGGGCCAGTGGCAGCCTGACGGTGGCAGAGGGCAGCCAGGTGCAGGTGACCCGGCCGGTGGAACAGCTGGATGCCGGTGACGCGGTGCTCGACCAGCCCAAGCTGTGGTTGCCACCGCTGTTGCAGGAGGACGCACTCAAGGGCCGCCTTGGCCAGCGCGGCGGTGCCAGCCTGAACCTGGCGGCGGGCGATATGATGCTGGGCCAGGCCAAGCGCGAAGCGGCGGCACTGGTGGTGGGCCGGGGCGCCGTGATCAGTGTCGACCCGCTGCAATCGATCGCCTTGCGCAGTACTGCGCAACTGACGCTGGACGGCAGCCTGCAAGCGCCGGGCGGCGCGGTGAGCCTGTTGCAGGAGCGCCCGCCGTTGGCAGCTTCCGGTATCACCGAGGCGCCCCATCAGCGTTCGGTCCACTTGGGCGGCGAGGCGTTGATCGACGTCGGCGGTCGCGCCTACACCGCCTTGGACAGCCAAGGGCGGCGCTACGGCCGGGTGGATGCCGGCGGCAGCATCGTCATCGGTGGCAGCCTCGACCAAACGAAGGGCGTCAGTGAGGCGGCCGACCTGTTCGTGGTGCTCGAGCAGGGCTCGCGGCTGCGTGCCGACGGTGCCCAGGCGACCCTCGATATACGCGGCCAGGGGCCGCTGCAGGTCGCCAGTGCAGGTGGCAGCATCAGCCTGGCGTCGAACAATGGCCTGCGCCTGGATGGCGAGTTCAGCGCTGCCTCCGGTGGCCAGGGCGCGGCGGCGGGCAGCCTGGCGGTGGCGCTGGATACCGGGCTGTACCTCAACCGGGCGCTGGTGGACGGATTGGTCGCGCCCCGTGAACTGGTGCTCGAACAGCACACCGGCCTGGCCGCGCAAGGGCCGTTGCGTTATGGCCAGGGGCGCTTGAGCATCGAGCGCGTCCAGGCCGGCGGTTTTGGTAGCCTGGCGCTGCTCAGCGACGGTGTGTTGGCATTCGCCGGCGATGTCGATCTGGGGCTGGCCCAGGACCTGCGCCTGTACGCCGGCTCCCTGGTGCTCGCCGAAGGCGCGGCCAGCGACACCCGGATACGTTTGCACGCGCCATACGTGCGCCTGGCCGGCAGCACGCACCAGAGCAGCGACCTGGCCACGCGCCCCACGGCCAAGGGCGGGCAGTCGCAACGCGCCAGCGAGGCGCTGTTGCAGGTCGAGGCCAACCTGCTCGACCTGCGTGACGAGGTCACCCTGGGCGCCCATGGGCGCCTGAACCTGGCCGGCGGCCAGAGCCTGCAGTTCGACCGGCGTGGTTTCGCCCTGGGGCGCCTGCGCAGCGAAGGCGATATTCGCTTGCTGGGCAGTTCCAACCCGGCCGTCGATCGCGGGCGCTTCACCAGCAACGCCGACCTTGAACTGCTCGCCGCGCAGATCTACCCGGTCACGCAAGCGTTCGGCGCTGTCGCGGCCGGCCTGGACGCGACCCTGCGCATCGGTCGGGTCGGCACTGCCACGCCTGCGGTGCCACAGTCGGTGTTTGGTCGCGCGCACCTGGAGGGGGGCACCGTGGAGCAGGGCGGGGTGGTCCGCGCACCGCTCGGTGAAGTCGCCCTGGGCACCGAAGCCCGGACCTCGGCGGGGGATGTGCAACTGCTGAAGTTGCTGCCGGGCAGCCTCACCTCGGTCAGCGCCACAGGCCTGCAGATGCCATATGGTGGCACCCTCGACGGGCTCAGCTACCTGTATGGCGGCAAGGCGGTGAACCTGCTCGGCGCGGCGGGCGACACGTCCCACGGCATCATGCTCGGGGCGCGGCAGGTGGATGTTCAGGCCGGGGCGCTGATCGACCTGTCCGGTGGCGGTGAGCTCACCGGTGCGGGCTTTGTCTCGGGGCGCGGCGGCTCCACCGATGTGCGCTACCACCCGCTGGTACAGCTGGACAACAATGGCCGCCTGTTGCTGCCGTCGCTGGCGAGCAACCCGGTCTACGCCATCGTGCCGGGGCTGGCGCCGGACTATGCGCCCCTGGCCGGTGCCTCCGGCGCGATGGACCCGGCCATCGGCCAGCGGATCACCCTCGACCACGGCGTGCCGGGGCTCGCCGCCGGCACCTACACCTTGCTGCCGGCCAGCTACGCCTTGCTGCCTGGCGCCTACCGCGTCGAACTCAACGGCTTGGCCCAGGCGGGGCCACAGGCCACCAGCCTGGCGATGCGCAACGGCTCCTGGAGTACGTCGGGCAGCCTGTCGGTGGCCAACACCACCATCCGGCAGCCGCTCGCCAGCCAGGTCATCCTTACCGCCGCCGACACCTTGCGCCGTTATGCCCAGTACAACGAGACCTCCTATGCCCGTTTCGTCGCCACCGATGCCGCAGCCAAGGGCGTGCCGCGCGCCGCGCTCGAAGCGGATGGCAAATGGCTGACCTTGCGCCTGCGGGCCAACGACGATGCGGCCAGCACCCTGCGGTTTGCCGGGCAGGCCAACTTCTCCGCCAGCGAGGGCGGGCGCCCGGGCAGCGCGACGGTGATGGGGGCGGAGCACCTTGAAATCCTTGGCCCCGGGAGCAGCGGCCGGGCCGGCTCGGCTGACTTGACGCGGATGCTCGCCAGCGAGCTCAACGCACTGAAGGCACCGCGCCTGAGCATCGGCGCTCGCCCGGAGGTGAACTATGGCCAGGGCGGCAACATGCTTGGCCTCAGCGAAAACACCACGGCCATCCGCGTGCGCTCCGGTGCTGAACTGCGGGCGGGCGAGGTGTTCCTCTCGACCAGCCGCAGCGGCGGCGGCATCATCGTCGAGCAGGGCGCGGCCATCGACACCCTGGGCCAGGGTCGGGTGCCCTACGATGCCAATGACGGTTTCCTCATCGATCCCAGCCAGCATGGCCTGCTGGCGGTATCCAACGGGCGGCTCGATGTCCTGCCGGCGGTGGCCGGACAGCTCTTCGCGCCGGGCAGCATCCTGATCGGCGATTGCCCCAGCGGGGCCTGCCAGGGCACCGCCCGGCTGTATTCGGAAGGTTCGCTGTTCGCCGCCACCGACAAGCGCTTCAGCTTGGATGAACAGGTGCGTTTCGGGACCCGGCACCTGGGGCTGGCGGTGGGCCGCATCAACGTCGGTTCCGCCGAGGCCCTGGCGGCCGCCGAGGCGTCGGGTACCCTGGGAGACGGGCTGACCCTGAACCAGGGCGTGCTCGACCGCCTGCTGCGCGGCGACACCCAGGCCGGCGTGCCAGCCCTTGAAACCCTGAGCTTGTCGGCCGCCGATTCACTGAACTTCTTCGGCACCACCGCCCTGGACACCTATGACCGCCAGACCGGCCGCAATCGCCTGCACGACCTGCTCCTCGGCACCCCGGCGATCTACGGCCATGGCAGCGCCAGCGACCGGGCCACCCTGCGCACCGACAGCCTGATCTGGAACGGCGCACGCCACTTGCCGGGCACGCCCATCGCCGGGGGCGCCGGCAGCGGCGACGGGGTGTTGGATATCCAGGTCGGCAGCCTGGCATTCGGCTATGGCCCCAACAGCCAACCCCAGGGCAGCGACGACATGGCGCGCCAGGTGCTGGGCTTCACCCGCGTCACCCTGCAGGCCAGCCGCCAGATCAGCGCCAACCACAAGGGCAGCCTGCGCGTTCATCACCAGCGCGGCGCGTTCGTGGACGGCGGCTTCCAGTACAGTGGCGGCGACCTGCTGGTCAGCACCCCGCTGTGGACCGGCGCCGCCGGCTCGGTCAATCGCATCGTCGCCGGTGGCCAGCTGACCGTGCTGGGCGGTGGCACGGCCCTGGCCAGTGTTCGTGACAGCCTGGGTGCGGAGCTGGCCTTGAGCGGCCAGCGCCTGTCCATCGACGGTACGTTCAGCCTGCCCAGCGGCAAACTGAGCCTCGAGGCCAACGACGATCTGAGCCTGGGCGACCACGCGCGGATCGACCTGGCGGGCCGTGCCCTGACATTCAACGATGTGACCCGCTACAGCTGGGGCGGCGACCTGGCGCTGCGCAGCCGCGACGGTGATATTCGCCAGGCTGCCGGCGCACAGGTCGACCTGAGCGCCGGCAACAACCGCGCCGGGCGCTTGAGCGCGATCGCCCTGGGTGAGCGGGGCGGGCGCGTCGTGCTGCTCGGGCAGAACCTGGGTGCCGCCAGTGGCAGCTACAACGCCGGCGGCACCCTGGTGCCCTATGCCCAGGGCGTGGTGGACATCCGCGCCCGGCAACTGGACGACTTCGCCGGCCTCAATCAGCGCCTGAACCGTGACCAGGTGTTCGGCGGCCGAGCGTTCCAGATCCGGCAGGGCGACCTGGTGATCGGCAACGAGCTCAAGGCCCATGAAATCAGCGTTTCCCTCGACAATGGCCAACTGACCGTCGCCGGCCGGGTCGATGCCAGCGGCGAGCAGGTCGGCAGCATCCGCCTGGCCGCCAAACAGGGCCTGACCGTGACCGGCAACGGCCAGCTGGACGCCCATGGCAGCGTGCTGCGGGTCGACAGCCGTGGCGCGATCATCGAGGCGCCGAACCGGGCATTGATCGAGCTGAACAGTGGCAACGGGCAACTGACCCTGGCCAGCGGGGCGACCTTCGACCTGCGCCATGGCACCACGGCCAGCACCGGCAGCGGCCCCGGCCAGCATGACGGACGCGCACTCGGTACTTTGCAACTGACCGCCCCAAGGCTGGCAAGCGATATCGCCGGTGACATCGCCATCGAAGCCCGTGGGCCGTTGAACATTCTCGGGGCGCGCAGCATCGCGGTGGTGGGCAGCCAGCGCTACACCGACGCGCCCACGGGCGGTGTCGCGGCCAGTGGCAGGCCGTTCCAGTCCATCGACCAGGCCTACCTCGATGCCAAGCACCAGCGCAGCGAGTTGTTCATCAATGCCCTGCTGGGTAACCGCGACCTGCTCGACAACCGCCTGGCCGGGCTGAACAACAGCACCTATGCCCAGGCCTTGCACCTGCGCCCGGGGGTGGAGATCGCCACCGTCGACAGCGCTACCGACCTGATCGTCCAGGGCGACCTGGACCTGTCCGGCCATCGCTACGCCAGCCTCAACCCGGCCTTCCAGAAAACCCTGGCCTATGGCTCGGGCGAGGTCGGCAACCTGGTGCTGCGTGCCGGCGGCAACCTGGAGATCTACGGCAGCATCAACGACGGTTTCGCGCCGCCGGAGTTCGCCAGCGACGAGGCGCGCATGGATGGCCGTGGCTGGTTGCTGCTGCCGGGCAAGCAGCCCTTCGACAGCGACCTGGTGATCCCGCGCGGCGGTGTCGAACTGGCTGAAGGCACGCGCTACCCGGGCGGCAGCGTGCTCAATTTCGACCTGCCGTTCGCCGACACCACCTTGTCGGCCAACACCCGCCTGCCCAGCGCGCTGTACCTGGCGGCGGCGCTGGACCTGCCTGCCGGCACCGTGCTCGACGCGGCGGTGTACGACAAGGCGGGCAACCTGCAGTACACCGCCGGTACCTTGCTCAAGGAGGCGGTCACCCTGGCCCAGGGCAGCCGCCTGGAAGCCGGCAGCCGCCTGCCGGTGGCGGTGACGGTGCAGGGCGGCACCTGGAACAAGGGCATCACCTTGCCCGAGGGCGGCCTCGGCCAGCGGGGGGCCTTGCCGCTGGCCGCCGGTTCCCGGCTGCCGGCCGGCACCGAGGTGAAACTGGCCGAAGGCGTCGACCTGGTCGAGTTGCGCCCCAGGGTCAATGGCCAGCAGGGCCGCAACTGGGCGCTGGCGCAGATGTTGCCGCAGGGCTCGCAATCGTGGTCGATGCGCCTGGTGGCCGGTGCCGACCTGGACGCCGCCGACAATCGCCTGACCCGTCCGGAGCCGGATGCCGGCCTACTGCGCCTGGCCGACCAGCATTACATCGCCGGCCAGGTCAAGACCGGTGGCGGCGGCCCTGCGCCGGGCACCGGCATGGTCTGGGCACCGGACAATGGCGCGGGCTTCCCGGCCGGCGACCCGGTAACCGAAGACCAACTGGTGTTCTGCGAATTGGTTCCCGACTGGTGCGTGGCCGCGCCGCCGAAGAAGCTCATCGTCTGGGCGCCGGACAACGGCGCAGGCTTCCCGGCTGGCGATCCGGTGACCGAGGACCAGCTGGTGTTCTGCCAGCTGGTGCCCGACTGGTGCCGTGAAATCGACGACCCCGGCCAGCCGAAGCCCGAGCCCGAACGCATCGTGGTCACGCCGACCACCCAGTTGTTCAGCGTGCTGCGTACCGGCACCGGCGACCTGGACCTGATCAGTGCCGGCGACTGGCGCATGGATTCGCTGTTCGGCGTCTATACCGCCGGCACCCAGGCCCCGCCGATGCTCGTCGATGGTCGCGATCCGTACCTGATCGCCCGCGGCCAGCAAGCCGACGGCTCGCTGCTGGGCGCGCCCGGCGCCACTTATGAGGCGGTGACCGCGCAGCATTTCCGTGCCTGGTACCCCGAGCAGGGCGGTAACGTGCGCATCGAGGCAGGTGGCAACCTGACCGGCAACCTGATGGTCGGCAAACAGGAGGCGGGCGGCGTTCGTCCTCAGCAGGCCACGGCCGCCGTCGGTAGCTGGCTGTGGCGTCAGGGCCAGCGCGCGGCGGGAACGCCGGCCGCCTGGGGCATCAACTTCGGCACCTATGCGCAGAAGCCTGGCGCAGACCCCGTCGACCCGTGGCTGGTCGGGTTCACCGGCATCGGTACCTTGGGCGGCGGCAACCTGGCCGTCTCGGTGGCGGGGGATGCGGGTTTGCTGCAGGCCAGCGGCGCGCAGCTGTCCACCATCGAGCGCAGCCAGGGCCTGAACCTGGTGGTGGCCAGCAGCGGACGGGTCGCTGCCGATGGTCAGGTGGTGCAGACCGGTGGCGGCGACCTGGACCTGCGCGTGGGCGGCGGCCTCAACCCGGGGCTGGCCGCAGTCGAGGCCGCCAAGGCCAATGCGGACCTGGCCGGTGCCCTGGTCAACCTGCGCGGCGCCCTGGGCGTCGAGGCGGCGAGTGTCGGGGTGATCCAGCAGCAGTACGGCAGCTACAACAGCTTCCACGATACCCACGAGTCCCGCGCCTACGACCCTTACACCGCCACTCGCGCCAGCGCGCTTGGCGGGTTGCTGTTGGCGCCGGGCGACAGTGCGGTGCGCCTGCAGGCGCGTGGCGATGTGGTGGTGCAAGGAGTCGGCGATGCCGGCCGGGTGGCGCAGTACAACACGTCGCCGTTCACGGGCGACGATGGCCGGGCCTACAAGGCCGATGGCTTCAGTTGGTTCTCGCTGTGGCGAGCGGACACCTCGGTCGACCTGCTCAGCGCGGGCGGCAACCTGGTGCCGGTGGTGGCGCCGTACGAAAGCAGAAGTGCCAGCGTCAACCTGTCGCTCGACGGTGGGCGCCTGTTCTATCCGACCGCCCTGCGCGCGGTCGCGGCCAATGGCAGCCTGTACTACGGCAGCTCCGCCGCTGACATCGGCATTGCCCAGAGCTCACCCTACTCATTGATGACCGCGCCGTCGGCCAACAGCGAACTGCAACTGCTGGCCGGCAACTCGATCTACGCCGGTGGCTACGTGATCAGCCAGGCCGGCACCGACAGCACACCGGTCGCCACACCGGAGCGTCCGGCGTTCCTGGGCCGGTTGACCAGTGGCCAGGTCAAGGCCGGCAACCTGCATGGTGACCTGGCCGGCGAACGGGGCAGCTTCCCGTTGTACAGCTATGGCTTGAACACCTACTCGCTCGCGGGGGCGGATCCGCGTGCACCTTCGCGCTTCTATGCGTTGCAGGGCGACATCGTCGGCCTGAACACCGGCGAGCTGATCACTTTCACCGGCAGCGGCCTGAAGCTGTACCAGGGCGCAGGGCCCACGCGGATCATGGCCGGGCGCGACATCGTCAATGCCGGCGTGCCCCTGGGCGGGCGGCGCGATGCACCGAGCACGCTGGCCCATGCGCGGTTCAGCAACCAGGGCTTGGTGCAATCCACCGGCAACTTGATCATCCACGCTGACCGCAATGATGTGTCGTTGGTCAGCGCGGGGCGCGATATTCGCCTGAGCACCTTCAACGTCGCAGGCCCCGGGCTGCTGGAAGTGGTGGCCGGGCGCAACCTGTTCCAGTCGGGGCAGGGCGTGGGTTCGTTGTACCAGGAAGCGGCGATCAACAGCATCGGCCGGGTCGGCGGCGGCGACACAGGCAGCGATGGCGCCTCCATCGCGCTGATTGTCGGCGCAGGCAGGCAGGGGCCGGACTATGCCGGCTTGCTGCGGCGCTACCTGGACCCGGCGCGCCAGGCCAACCCCTCGCAGCCGTTGAGTGGGCAACCGGACAAGGTGGTGAAGGTCTACGAGCAGGCGTTGCAGGCCTGGTTGCGCGAGCGCTTCGCCTTCGAGGGTGATGGCGAAGCGGCCCGGGCATTGTTTGCCACGCTGCCGAGCGAGCAGCAGCGCATCTTCGCCCGCCAGGTGTATTTCGCCGAACTGCGTGAAGGCGGGCGTGAGTACAACGACCTCGACGGCCCGCGCACCGGCAGCTACCTGCGCGGGCGCCAGGCCATTGCCGCACTGTTCCCCGAACGGGATGTGGCCGGCAATCCGATCCTCTACGGCGGCAACGCCACGTTCTACGCAGGTGCCGGCATCCACACCGACTTCGGTGGCGATATCCAGGTGCTGACCCCGGGCGGCCAGCAGGTGTTCGGCGTCGAGGGCGAGGCACCGCCTGCCAGTGCCGGGGTGATCACCCAGGGCAGCGGCGATATTCAACTTTATGCCCAGGGCAGCATCCTGCTTGGCCAGAGCCGCATCATGACCACCTTCGGCGGCTCGATCCTCGGCTGGTCGGCCACCGGTGACATCAACGCCGGCCGCGGCTCGAAGACCACCGTGGTCTACACCCCGCCCAAGCGTACCTACGACCTGTGGGGCAACGTCGGCCTGGCGCCGAGCGTACCCAGCACCGGTGCCGGTATCGCCACGCTCAACCCGATCGCCGAGGTGCCGCCGGGCGACATCGACCTGATCGCGCCGTTGGGCACCATCGATGCCGGCGAGGCGGGGATTCGCGTGTCGGGCAACGTCAACATCGCCGCGTTGCAGGTGGTCAACGCCGCCAACATCCAGGTCCAGGGCGATACCAAAGGCATGCCGGTGGTGGCTTCGGTGAACACCGGGGCGATCGCCTCGGCCAGCGCGGCGGCTTCATCGGCCACCCAGGCGGCGGAGGAGGTTGGCCGTCAACAACAATCGGCCGCCAGGGCGCGGCAGCCGTCGGTGATTACCGTGCAGGTGTTGGGCTTTGGTGGGGAGCGGTTGGTGCCGGGGCAGGACGGGGCGAGCCTCAACCCGCAGTACAGCCGCCAGAGCCCGGTGCAGGTGCTGGGGGCCGGTGCGCTGGATGAACGGGCGAAAGCCCAGTTGACCGAGGAGGAGCGGGGCAACCTGTTACTTTGAGTGGGGCCGTTCGCCGGCTTGCCGGCGAACGGTCGGATCACGCTACGCGACAACCATGGCGTCAGGTCAGACCAGCACACCCTGACTACGCAGGTAATCGTCGTAAGTCCCGCTGAAGTCCACCACCCCGTCAGGCGTCAGCTCGATGATGCGGGTAGCCAGCGACGATACGAACTCCCGGTCATGGCTGACGAACAGCAGGGTGCCCGGGTAGTTCTCCAGCGCCAGGTTCAGCGCTTCGATCGACTCCATGTCCAGGTGGTTGGTCGGTTCGTCCATCACCAGCACGTTGGGTTTCTGCAGGATCAGCTTGCCGAACAGCATGCGGCCCTGTTCACCACCGGAAATCACCTTCACCGACTTGAGGATCTCGTCGTTGGAGAACAGCATGCGCCCGAGAGTACCGCGGATCACCTGCTCACCGCTGGTCCACTGGCCCATCCAGTCGAACAGGGTGACGTCGTCCTCGAAGTCGTGGGCGTGGTCCTGGGCGTAGTAGCCCACTTCGGCGCTGTCGGTCCACTTCACTTCGCCCTTGTCCGGGGTCATTTCACCGACCAGGGTACGCAGCAGGGTAGTCTTGCCGATGCCGTTGGGGCCGATGATCGCCACGCGCTCACCGGCTTCGATGGCGAAGCTGAAGTCCTTGAACAGCACCTTGTCGTCGAAGGCCTTGGCCATCTTCTCGACGGTGACGGCCTGGCGGTGCAGTTTCTTGGTCTGCTCGAAGCGGATGAACGGGCTGACCCGGCTCGAGGGTTTGACCTCGGCCAGCTGGATCTTGTCGATCTGCTTGGCGCGCGAGGTGGCTTGCTTGGCTTTGGAGGCGTTGGCCGAGAAGCGGCTGACGAAGGTCTGCAGCTCGGCGATCTGGGCTTTCTTCTTGGCGTTGTCCGACAGCAGCTGCTCGCGGGCCTGGGTGGCCGCGGTCATGTACTCGTCGTAGTTGCCCGGGAACACGCGCAGCTCGCCGTAGTCCAGGTCGGCCATGTGGGTGCAGACGCTGTTGAGGAAGTGACGGTCGTGGGAAATGATGATCATGGTGCTGTTACGCGCCGTGAGGATCGTTTCCAGCCAGCGGATGGTGTTGATGTCCAGGTGGTTGGTTGGTTCGTCGAGCAGCAGCACGTCCGGGTCGGAGAACAGCGCCTGGGCCAGCAGCACGCGCAGTTTCCAGCCTGGGGCCACTTCGCTCATCGGGCCGAAGTGTTGTTCCAGGGGGATGCCCAGGCCCAGCAGCAGTTCGCCGGCGCGGGATTCGGCGGTGTAGCCGTCCATCTCGGCGAACTCGGTTTCCAGCTCGGCGACAGCCATGCCGTCTTCTTCGGTCATTTCCGCCAGCGAGTAGATGCGGTCGCGCTCGGCCTTGACCTTCCACAGTTGCTCGTGGCCCATGATCACGGTGTCGATCACGGTGAATTCTTCATAGGCGAACTGATCCTGGCGCAGCTTGCCCAGGCGGGTGTTCGGCTCGAGCATCACCTGGCCGCCGGACGGCTCAAGGTCGCCGCCGAGGATCTTCATGAAGGTCGACTTGCCGCAACCGTTGGCGCCGATCAGGCCGTAGCGGTTGCCGTTGTTGAATTTGACCGAGACGTTCTCGAACAGCGGCTTGGAGCCGAACTGCATGGTGATATTAGCAGTGGAGATCAATGCGCTTACCTATCAATAACTTACGTGGCGTCTTAGCAGCTACGGACCAATCTGGAGTGTTTCGTGCTCCTGCCAGTCGTTGGACGAGTCAATCCAGCGTGCATGCGCCGATGAGCGCATTTGCACGCAGTGCCCGAGCTGTTGGGCGAAAAATGCGGGGGTTGAGGCCGAACATTGCGCGCATTGTCGCATAGGTATGAAGACAGTTGTATGGGGACTGACGGCTGATCCCATGCTCTTTCATCACAGGCATCGACCACGTGCGCAGATCGGATGACTGCTCGGTATGATTATCAGGTTGCAGGCAGATTGCTATCGGCCTGCAACCAACGGTGCGCTTACTTGCCCTTGCCCGAGGCGTCCTGCTCGACTACCAGGTCAAGCACATAGACGTGCGACGGTGCGTCGGCGGGCGGGTTCTTCCACGCGTACTGCTTGACCCGCAGTACGGTGCGCACGCCGTCATGGTGCTCATAGCCCTCGATGGACTGGTACAGCGGATGCCAGGCATCTTGGTTTGGCAATTGCAGGCCGGCGTCGTCATAGCGGCGCTCGCGCACTTGCAGGCACTGGTAGTTCGGGATCAGCGGGTGGCTGCACTTGACGGACTTGGCCGCGACTTCCAGGAACTTGATCTCGCCCTTGCTCCCGTAGCGGGTTTCTGGGGTGGCTTCACCCTGGAACTTCAGTACCGAACCGTCCTGAGCAGTCAGCTGCAGCACCGGCTCCGGGCCGGTCGTGGTGATGGCCGTGCGCAGGTCGCCCTTGAACAGGCGGCCGACCTGGGCATCCAGGTCCATCAGGCGCTTGTCGCAGGCCATCAGGGTCGAGGCGAGTGGCTGCACCTTCAGTACTCCGTCCTGGTAGCTGTAGCCGCCGAACTGGCTGTTGCAGCCACCGCTGATGTTGAGCCTCTGCTCGACGAAGTTCAGGCGCAGCTTGCGTTCGATGCCTTTGTCCAGGCCAGCGATGGGATTGCCGGAAGCATCGTTGGCCGATACCAGGTTCCAGTAGTAGGCCGAAAGTGCGGGCTGGGCTGCTACAGACGAGGAGGTGGTGGGCATGGAAGGCGACCCTTCATGGGAAGTGGAAGCCGGGGTGCACGCTTGAAGCAGGGCTGCACAGACGGCAACAAGGAGAATGTTGTGTTTCATGGTTCGCTCTTTCAGCCTTGATAAGTGGTGGCTGCGTCCTCTGCGTAGAGGGCGCACGCGTGGGTAGACCGGGAAATCGAGGCCGTTATGGAAGGGGCCCGTGACATGGACCCTACCCGGCCCGCACGTCGAGCCGGGCGACCTCAGTCGTTACCGATGGCAAACAGACAGTATTGGTTACGTTGAGTTTCAGGGACTTGGAAATCTGCCGACCGTGAGGGTGTTGCCAAATATTGCAGGCTGGACAACCAGCTGCGTTGCAAGTCGTTGAATCAAACAAGGGCGCTGGATGAAAGCGTTGGCCATGCTTGAACCTACTGTCTGCGCGGGGTCAAACCTAAGCAGGGCCTGGCATCGCCAGGCAGGAGATATTCAGATGAAACGAACTACCGCTTGGGCCGTCGTGGTGTGTGGTGTGTTGCTGCTCAGTGGCTGCTGGCCTTACTGGCACGATGGTGGGCATCACCGGCATTACCACGATGGCGATCATCGTGGCCAGGAATACCGTCGGTACTGACCCCGAAATGTCTCAGAATGCCGTCACTATCGCGAGGGCCAGCTGATCATCCGTCATGGGCGCAGGGTCGTAGGCTGCGTGATAGTAACGAACGGCCTGCTCGAACTGCGCCCCGCGGATCTCGCCCCCTGAGCCAATGAAGGTGAGTGCATCGGCCTTGGCGGGCTTGAAGTTGTCCTTCGCCATTTCGGAAAGCCCGGTGGTGGCTGTAAAGGGTGTGAAAGGGAGGATGGTGATCAGCAACATGACCCCTTCGTATGTACCCTTTTTTTCATCCGCAAAACCCTGTGCGCTGATCGTTGCCAGGAGGGCAATGACCAGGGTTTTCCATGTCGCCATGCGTGCTGCTTCCGTGCTGCCAGGTTCAGGGGCGCTACGATAGCAAGCCTGGGGTACTTATTGACAACAAAGAACCTGACGGCACCACGCTCAGGTCTGTACCGCAGCCGTACCTTTTACCTGCCGAGTGCTTGCTGGAGCGGCGTGCAGGTTGGCCACGTTGTTCAGTCCAAGGTCGAGCGCTTCACGTGCACGTTTGCTGTCCATGACCTTGCGACCTTCCGGCGCCGGGGCACTGCGTGCCGACATGGCCCAGCCTTCGTCCGGAGGCGATTGCAACCCGCTGGGCGACATATGGACGTGCAATTGCCGACGAC
This sequence comes from Pseudomonas entomophila, assembly GCF_018417595.1. Taxonomy (NCBI): domain Bacteria; kingdom Pseudomonadati; phylum Pseudomonadota; class Gammaproteobacteria; order Pseudomonadales; family Pseudomonadaceae; genus Pseudomonas; species Pseudomonas entomophila. The sequence goes on along the minus strand of NZ_CP070982.1, from coordinate 3,482,219 downwards.
GTTGCTGTACCAACTTGTGGAGGTGTTTCATGGGCGTGCACCTCGGGGGTGTCTTCTTGGTCGTGCCACTGGGACTGCCCTCAGTAGACGCCTGTTTCGCTGATCCGCAAGGCATGGCAGACCAGCGGTCCGGTCTGTATGGACGAAGCGCCAGACACGCCGGATCGCCAGGCGCTGCCACCTCTTCGACCCTATCAAACCACTCGATAGCTATAGCGAACCTGCATAGCGTGGCGACCAGGCGCGGCTAAAATAGTTAGCTAGCGTAGCATCTGGGTGCGTAGTGCGATTTCCTAACTAAAAAGGGTCAGTCCGCAGCTTTCCAACGTTTCTCGGTGGGGGATCGGAAGGTGTTGCATGAAATGCTCAATCAAGCGGTCGAAGGCGGCTTTCACGGTGCTGGTGCTGGCCAGCCTGTTGCTAGGCGGTTGCGCGAACAACACGGATGTTCGCGCGGGGCATGACTACACGTCCGGCATGACGGCAAAGAACCCGCCGCAATACCTGGGCTGCGTGCAAGGTGAGTTGCAAGGTGGTGCGAAGACCTACCTGCTGCAAAGCAATGGCACGGTTGAACTTTTCGTCGACAGTACCGACCCCCGCAAAGCCTCTGGCATGGTCGAGATGCAGCAGGTGGATGGGCAATACAAGTTCCTCGCCTACCAGCGTGATGCCTGGTACGACAAGGGCCGCTTGCTCGACGCTGCGCTCATGTGTTCGCGGGCCTAGCCCACTTCATCGTGCCTGGGCCGAGGTTTGGTCCAGGCATGACAAGTGGGCAAGAAAGCGGATGCGCCGCCGGGAAGGGATGGGTAGAGTGAGCCTTCGCTTTCACGGCAGGAGCCCGCCATGTCGAACGCTTTCACGCTGCAGTCTTCCCCCGTCGGCACCCTGACCCTGGTGGCTCGTGGCGAGCGCCTGGCCGCCGTGCTCTGGGAGCATGAGCGCAGCAACCGCGTGCGGCTGGGCGAGTTGCACCGCGATGATCATCACCCCGTGCTGCGCGAAACCGCTCGTCAACTGGGCGAGTACTTCGCTGGCACGCGGCAGCACTTCGAGCTGGACCTGGATTTTGCCGGCACCGAATTTCAGCGTCAGGTCTGGGCGGCGCTGCTGACCATCCCCTTCGGTGAGACCCGCAGCTACAGCGACATCGCCCGGCAGATCGGCAACCCCGACGCGGTACGGGCGGTTGGCGCGGCCAACGGGCGCAACCCGATCTCGATCATCGCGCCATGCCACCGGGTGATCGGCGCGTCCGGCAGCCTCACCGGCTTCGCGGGCGGGCTGCCGGCCAAGCAGTTTCTGCTGGCGCTGGAAGGGCGACAGAGCCTGGCACTGGATTTCTGACGGCTTATCCGAACCAGGCGCAGAGCAACCCCAGCACGACGGCAAGCAGTGTCCCCGCGAACAGGCTGTAATGGCGATGGGCGCGGCGGGCATGTTCCCTGACTTCACGCAGGTACTGACCCGCTGGCGGGCCCTCGGGGCGGTGGCGCAGGCCTTCGGCTAGTTCCGCCAGGCGGCCGCGGATCAACAAACCTACCAGGTAGTAGCTGGAGGCATAGCTGCCCAGGGTAACCAGCAGGTACTTCATGTCGCCTCCATCCTTGGCACAGGTTCGAGCACGGAGCATACAACCGAGCCGTTCGCCTTCACCAGCAGGAGGGTGTCGATTTCATGGGCGCGGATCAGGACGGCGGCAACTGGGCGAAGCGCTGGCGGAACCAGTCGCTGAGCATGGCCTTCTCGGCGAACAGGCGATCACCGCTGGCCTGGCGGCCGGGGCGGCTGAGGTAGAGCTTGTCGCTCAGGTGTTCCTGCGCCTGAACGGCGGGGTGGCCGGGTTGGGTGAGGGTGTAGACCAGGTCGATGCTGGGCCAGGTGATATCGCGCATGAAGCGCACCTCGTAGGCCTGGCTGTGCCAGGGCTCGAAACGCCCCGCCAGGTCGATGTCGCGGATATCGATGACCAGCTGTTGGCCGGGCTGCAGGTAGCGCTGGCCGAGTTTCTGCAGATGCGTGGTGAGCACCTGCATCACCTGTGTTTCGGCACCGCGCTCATAGCCTGCGCGGTCGAGGCTGGCATCGCGGAAGTTCTCCGGGTGTTCGAATTGCACCTCGACCTGTGCGGCCGGGGTACCCTGTGCCATGCTGTCAAATGCCAGCACCATCAGTACGGCACAGGCCAGGGTGGTACGCATGCTGCACCTCCGGGTGTGGATGATCTGCCTGCCCATTTTACGCCTGTGCCGGGGACGCCGCAGAGGACGATGCAATGAGCCGTTATCGGCGGATAGCCGCCAACACCCGCGGGCGCGACCTGGCCGTGGGCGATATCCACGGGCATTTCCAGCGCTTGCAAGCCTGCCTGGAGGGCGTGGGTTTCGATCCGCAGGTCGACCGCCTGTTCAGCGTGGGCGACCTGGTCGACCGTGGGCCGGACAGCGAGAAAGCCCTGGAGTGGCTGGCCGAGCCCTGGTTCCATGCGGTGCAGGGCAACCACGAGACACTGGCGATCAATCACCTGTGCGGCGGGCGGGTCGACCTGGACATGTACCGTGCGGCGGGGGGCGGCTGGTTTATCGACCTGCCGGAACATGAGCAGAAGCCTTTCGTGGAAGCTTTCCTGACGATGCCCATCGCGCTGGAGGTCGAAACCTTATACGGGCCGGTCGGCCTGCTGCATGCGGACAGCCCGTTCAGTGATTGGGCGGCGCTCAAGGAGAGCCTGCAGAACGACGACGACCCTGATGTCCGGGAAATCTGCCAGTGGTCGCGGCGGCGGCTGAGGGAGGGCGACGAGCAGTGGGTCGAGGGGCTGCGCGCCCTGGTGGTCGGGCATACGCCGCTGCTCAGGATGAAAGTGCTCGGCAACGTCTGGCACCTCGATACGGGGGGCTGGGGCAGTGGCCACTTCAGCTTGCTCGACCTCGCATCGCTGACGCAGGTCAACCCCATGCCAAGTGAATGAGCACGCCACCTGCCAGGAGGATCAGCATCACCCCTGACGCCCGTTCCAGCCATGGCAGCAACCGGGCAAATCGCTGCAGTACCCGCGGGTTACCAATGGCCAGGGCGACCAGCAGGTCCCAGGCCAGGACGAGACTGAACATCCAGAGACCGTAGCCGACCTTCACCCAACCCCCCTCGTTGGCGACCAGGCTTGCCAGGCTGGCATAGAACAGTGCGTTCTTCGGGTTGAGGATGCCCGAGGCGAAACCCATGCCCAGGTTGGCGAGCCAATCACCGGGTGATCCCGCGCCGGTTCCTTGCGTGTCGGCCAGGCTGCTCTGCCCAGCATGCCTCAGGAACAGCTGCCCGATGTAGATCAGATAACCGCAGCCTGCCAGTTGCAGGGCCATGAACAGCGCGCTGCCGTCGCGCAGGATGGACACCCCGGCGAAGGCGATGCAGATGAACAGGCCATTGGCCAGAGCGATGCCCAGGCAGGCGCCGCTGGCTACACGCCAACCGGCGTTGACCGAAGTGCGGGCGACCAGGAAAAAGTCCGGGCCGGGGGAGAGCAGGGCGAGGAAGTGGGTGGTGGCGATGAGCAGGAACTGTTCCATGGGGGCGGTTTTCTTGTTGGGAGAAAACCGCAGTCTGTCGGCGGTCGAGGCGCAGGGTATTGAAGAATATTGCACAAGCCTGACCCCTGCCGGCGCCAGCCTTGCTGGCGAAAGGTATTGCTGGGGGTTGGCAGGCAAGGCTGCGCCTTGCGTTCGCCAGCAAGGCTGGCTCCTACAACTGGGCGCGTCGGTAGATGCCGGGCGTCACACCCGCGTGGGCCTTGAACACCCTTTGGAAATGACTCTGGTCGGCGAAGCCCAGTCGGTAGGCGACCTCCGCCAACCCATGCCCCTGGCGCAACAGCTGGCGCGCCTTGTTCACCCGTGCATTGAGCAGGTAGGCGTGGGGCGTCATGCCGGTGGCGGCGTTGAATGCGCGGATCAGTTGATAACGCCCCAACCGCGCCTGTTGTGCCAGGTGGTCAAGGCTCAATGTCGCCAGGTCGTTGTCATCGACACGTGTGACCAGCTCCTGCAGGATCGAGGGCGGTAGCGGCGGGGCTGGCCGTAGCGCAGGATGCCCGGAGAAGTCGTGGTCGCCGATGAACGTCACCAACGCCGCGTCCTTCTCGATGGGTGGGGCGGGTGAGAACAACAGTGCATTGAGCGCGCAGAACTGCCGATACAGCCCCCGTGAACGACTGATCCGCGCCGGTGCCCCAGGCTCGCCAGCGGCGAGCCCGGACTCCAGGCGCAAGTCGCGCAGCCAGCCGGCGTCCAGGTGCAGCATCTGGTAGCTCCAGGCCTGGCCAGGTGCTGGGTTGCAGGCATGTACCCGCTGCGCCGGGACCAGCACCAGGGTGCCGGGCGTAAGGCGCGCTTCACCTTCTCCCGCGCCGGTAAAGCGGCTGAAACCGGCATCCACCGCGCCAATGGAAAAGGTGGGATGGCTGTGGGCCTTGTAGCAGGCGCGGCTGTGGCAGGCGCGTCGGCTTTCGACGTGGGGCAGGGCCGGGTCGTGCCAGATTTCGCTGCTCGAAGAGGGCATGGCTGGGGCCAGGGTTATCGGGAGACGCCCGCAGTTTACTGGTTGGCGACTGTTGCGGCCATTTGCCGGGCGACTGTGCTTGACGCAAGCACTGGCCGGGCGCGACGCTGCGGGGGTCCTTGAAGGAGAAGAAGAATGGACTTGTCGAGCCTGTTGCTGTTCATCCCTGCCTGCTTTGCCCTGAACATGGCCCCGGGGCCGAACAATTTGCTGTCGCTGCACAATGCCAGCCGCTATGGCCTGCGCACCGCCTGCGTGGCCGGTGGCGGGCGCCTGCTGGCGTTCAGCGGCATGATCGCCCTGGCCGCCATGGGCCTGGCGGTGGTGCTGCATACCAGCGAGTATCTGTTCCTGGCGATCAAGGTGCTGGGTGCGGGTTACCTGTTCTACATCGCCTGGCAGCTGTGGCGAGCGCCGGTGGGCGAGGCGCAGATGGCGGGCGAGCAGCCGCGCGGCACGTGGAAACTGGCACGCCAGGAGTTCTGGGTGGCGGCCGGCAACCCCAAGGCGATCCTGATCTTCACCGCTTTCCTGCCGCAGTTCGTCACCGTAGGCGGTGCCACGCCGGTCAGCGAGCAGTTCCTGCAACTGGGGGTGCTGTTCCTGCTGCTGGAGTGGGCGGCGATTGCCATTTATGCCGGGTTGGGCGCCTACCTGCAGCGTTGGTTCGAGCGCCCGGGGCCGCGCCGGGTGTTCAACCGGGTCAGCGCTTCGCTACTGGGCGCCGCAGGACTGGGGCTGTTGGCTGCCCGTCGCTAGTGTCCTGTCTCGGAAATAAGCTGTTCACTTTTGGCGGCGTCCTGGGCGCCCGGCCGGCGTTGCCGCTCCTCGCCATAGCCCTGCTATGACTCGTCGCGGCGCCTTGGCCGAACACCCAAGCCACTCGCCAAAAGAGAACGTATTTCCGAGACCGGACCCTAGAACTGCCAGCGAACCCCCAGGTTGGCACTGCTGGCTTCCTGCTGGCGGCTGTCGAGGTTGCCGCTGTACAGCACGCCGCCGTGCAGGCTCAGCGCATCGTTGATCCGGGCGACCAGGCCGACTTCAAGCTGCAATGAAGTGTAGCGATAGTCGGTCTTGATCTTGTCTGCATGGTTGAAGGTCAGTGTGTCGCGGCCACCGTCTCCATGCCACAGGTCGAGCTGGGCGTAAGGCTGCAGCAGGCGCACACCCTGATACTCGAAAGCACCCTCCAGGCGTACGCCCAGGCGACCGGTCAATTCGACCTGGGCATCGTGGCTGACGCGCGAAACGCTGTCGCTGGCACTGCCCAGCGCGGTCTTCTGGGCAATCAACTGGGCTTGAGGCTCCAGCGTCCAATGGTGCGACAAGGCGAAGGGGGAGCCCGTTTCGACCGAGGCGGTCCAGGCATGGCCTTCGATATCGAGCTTGTCGCCCCGCTCGGAGCGGGCGCGGCCGTCGAGGCGGGTGTACTGCAGCACACTATCAAGGTACCAGCGCTGTGGCCCGACCAGGGTCCAGTAGGCACCGACACTGTCGCCATCAAGCTTCAGGTCGCCGACACGGCGATCCTTCACCGCCAGGGCGAAGCCCTTGACGTCGGCATCCAGTCGGCTGTGGCCGAGGTACAGCCCCATGTGCTGGCGATAGCCGCTGTCGCTGGCCTGGGCATACAAGTCCTGGCCCACCTTGAATCCATACAGGTTGCCATCCAGGCTCGGGCTGACCGTGCCGCTCCACTGTTGGCGCAGGTTGCCAGCGTAGGCTTGGCCCCAGCTTGCGGATAGCGTGCCATTGCCGGCGAGCAGGCGTTGGTCACCCTGGCGTTGGTGGAAGGTACCCAGTGCCTGTCGAGCGATGATCGCCGCGCCCCTGGCTGCCGTGGCATAGACCGGCACCTCGGGGCGATACAAGGGAAGGTTCTGGCCTGGGGGCGGCGAGGGCAGCGCAGCCTGGCCGGGGGCTGGCGCGGCGACCGGGACTGGAACGGGTGGTTCACCCGCACTGGGAGCCGGTGGCGCCCCCAGGGTGGAGCGCAGGTACCAGCTGTTCTCGCTGCCAGCGGTCACGCCACCCTTGAACAGACGATAGTCGTAGGCGCCGGCCGAAAGCGTCTGGGTCTGGACGAATGCCGTATCGCTGCTGGTGGCGCCCTCGCGTGCCTCCACCACCTGGATACCGTTGCCCGCCGTGGCTGCGCCTGCGCCGTCGAGGTTGTTGACCTGCAGCCTTGTGCTGCCGGTAATGCTACCCAGGCCCACCACCAGGCGGTCGGAGGCCGCCTCGTCACCTGCCAGTACGCTGTTGAGCCGCAGCGTGCCGTTGTCGCCCAGGTAGTCGCCGTTGAGGGTGAGTCGCCCCTGGGCATCGCTGCCAGTGCTCAGGTCGATCAACCCGGCGTTGCGTACTGTTGCTTTCTGGCCTGCGCTGAAGGCCGTCACCGTGCCTTGGCGTGAGGACAGCGAACTGCCGGTATCGATGGTCAGCAACCCGGTAGTGCTGGTGGCGTCACCCAGGGTCAGCGTGTCATCGAGGCTGAGATGGCTGCGGTCGGTGAGCCCGATCGCTTCCCAGTTCAGGTAGTGGGCGCCTGCAGTGACCTGGCTGCCTTGGAACACCAGGCTGTCATTGCCAGCCCCCCCGTCGAGGGGAATGATCAGGGTATCGGCGTTGAGGCCGCTGATGGTCGCTTTATCATTGCCCAATCCCATGTCGACCCTGCCGCCGATGCTGCCACCAGACCACCTGAAAATGTCGTTGCCCGCACTGGCGAGCACATTGCCTGCGAGGCGACCGCCGCTGATGGTGATGTCGTCCACGCCACCGCTGGTACTGATGTTGCCGCCAATGGTGCCGCCACGAATGTCAATCCTGTCGTCGCCAAGGCCACTCACCAGATTGCCATCGATACGGGTTTCAACTGCCGTGTCCTGGGACATGACAAAGACATTGTTCGCGAGCTTGAGGTCTACCCGGCCAATCCTGCCGCCTTCGTAGATCGCTGAGTCTCCATCCTCGAAGGCGCCGATAATGCGCCCGGCGGTCATTTTGAAAGTGTCGTAGCCTTCCTTCTGGCTGAGTGCCTGGACGGTCCCGCCTGTCATGGTGAAATTGTCGACTGCGTCGGTCTGTACCACTGCACCCAGGTTATCGCCCGGTGCAACCGTCAGGGTCTGGGAATGAGCAAACAGGGGGAGCGCAAGCAGGGGCAGGGCGGCAGGTACAAGCAGGCGTGGACAACGCATCGGCAGGTCTCCGTGGTCATTGCGGACGGACCACTACGCACAGTCGCATGGGTATGCGGCTGCGATCCTGCCTGAGTTGTAGATAAACGCCTGGTACGGGACAACTGGCAGAAATACCAGGTGACCCGCTGCGATCAGTCGCGGTAGAAGGTCTGCACCAGGTGATAGCCGAACTTGCTTTTGATCGGCCCGTGCACCACGCGCAGGGGTTTCTTGAAGATCACCTGGTCGATGGCGCCGACCAGCTGGCCCGGGCGCACTTCGCCCAGGTCGCCGCCACGCTTGCCGGAGGGGCAGGTGGAGAACTTCTTCGCCAGCACGTCGAAGGCCTCGCCGTTGGCGATGCGCTGCTTGAGCTTCTCGGCTTCGTCAGCGGTCTTGACCAGGATGTGGCGGGCTTGGGCTTTCATGGGGAGGTACCTGTACTTCGGACGGCAGATGGAAGCTGCCATTATGCCTGACGATGGCCTCTGTAGGAGCGGCTTCAGCCGCGATCACCCGCGAAGCGGGTGCCATGCACCGCGTTGCCTGCATCGCGGCTGAAGCCGCTCCTACAGCTTGAGCTCCGCACGGTCACGGAACTGCTCCAGCGCCTCGGGGTTGGCCAGGGCGTCGGTGTTCTTCACCGGCAGACCGTGCACCACGTTGCGGATCGCCAGTTCCACCAGCTTGCCGCTGAGGGTACGCGGGATATCGGTGACCTGGGCGATCACGGCGGGTACATGGCGCGGCGTGGCGTACTGGCGGATCACCTGGCGGATGTGCTGGCGCAGGGCATCGTCCAGTTGCAGGCCGTCGCGCAGGCGCACGAACAACACCACGCGCACGTCGTCGCCCCAGTCCTGGCCGATGGCCACGCTTTCCACTACCTCCTCGACCTTTTCCACCTGGCGGTAGATCTCCGCGGTGCCGATACGCACCCCGCCCGGATTGAGCACGGCATCCGAACGGCCATGGATCACCAGGCCGCCGCCGGGATACTCCTCGGCGTAGTCGCCCTGGCACCAGACGTTTTCGAATTGGCTGAAATAGGCGTCGTGGTAGCGGCTGCCATCGGCATCCCCCCAGAAACCCAGTGGCATCGACGGGAACGGCCGGGTACAGACCAGCTCGCCTTTCTCGCCGATCACCGGCTTGCCGTGTTCGTTCCACACTTCGACCGCCATGCCCAGCGCCTTGCCGGCAATTTCGCCGCGGCGCACCGGCAGCAGTGGGTTGCCCGCCACGAAGCAGGCGACGATGTCCGTGCCGCCGGACATGGACGCCAGGCACACATTGGGTTTCACCCGGGTATACACGTAGTCGTAGCTGTGCGGCGACAGCGGCGAGCCGGTGCTGAGCAGCAGGCGCAGGCTGTCGAGGCGATGGGACTTCGCCGGCTCCACCCCGGCCTGTTCCAGCGCCGCCAGGTACTTGGCGCTGGTGCCGAAGGCCTGGATGCCTTCGGCGTCGATCAGGTCGAGCAGGCGCTCGGGGCCAGGGTGCAAGGGGGAACCGTCATACAGCACCACTGTTGCCCCGACCGCCAACCCGCTCACCAGCCAGTTCCACATCATCCAGCCGCAGGTGGTGTAGTAGAACAGCACGTCATCCTCTTTGAGGTCGTTGTGCAGGCCGTGTTCCTTGAGGTGCTGCAACAGCACGCCGCCGGCACGGTGGACAATGCACTTGGGTACGCCCGTGGTGCCGCTGGAGTAGAGGATGTACAGCGGGTGGTCGAAGGGCAACGCGGTGAAGGCCGGGGCACCACCGGGTTGGTAGAAGTCGTCCCAGAGCCTGGCGTTATCGTGGGTAAACTCGCTTGCCAGGGTGTTGGAGCGTGTATAGGGCACGACGAGCACTGTTTCCAGGCTCGGTAATTGCCCGGTGACCTGGTTGATCTTCTCCACCAGGTCGAGGGCTTTTCCCGCGTACTCGCAACCGGCGCAGACGATCAGCACTTTGGGTGCGATCTGCCCGAAGCGGTCGATGATGCCGTGGGTGCCGAACTCGGGCGAGCAGCTTGACCAGACCGCGCCCAGGCTGGTGGCGGCGAGCATGGCCACCAGGGTTTCCCAGGTGTTGGGCATCACGGCGGCAATACGGTCGCCGGGCTGGATGCCGGCTTGCTGGAACGCCCGCTGCAAGCCGGCCACCTGGCTGGCGAGTTCGTTATGAGTGAGCTGGCGACGGCTGCCATCTTCGCGCACCGCGATCACCGCGGGGCGATCATCGCGCCGCTGCAACAAGTGTTCGGCGAAGTTGAGCGTGGCGTCGCTGAACCAGCGGGCGTCGGCCATCCGTGGGCCTGCTTCCAGCACGTGGGAGTGCGGTCTCTGCCAACGGACGTGAAAGTACTCGCAGAGGGTCTGCCAGAACGGTGCCGGGTGTTCGATGCTCCAGCGGTGCAGGGCCGCGTAGTCGTCCAGCTGGAGGTTGAAGCGCAGGTTGACCTGGTGGCGGAAGACGTCCATCCGGCTGGCTTCGATCCGGGACGTACTGGGGCGCCAGAGTACATCGTTCATGGGAACCTCCACTGCATAGGGGATCGAGCCGCATGGCCCACCCTCACTGGGCGAGCCAGCCACCGTCGACGTTCCAGGCGGCGCCGCGGACCTGGCTGCCGGCCTCGCTGCACAGGAACAATACCAGTTCACCGAGGTGGCGGGGTGTCACGAAGGCCAGGGAGGGCTGCTTCTCGGCCAGCAGATCGTGTTGCGCCTGCAGCGGGTCGCCGCCGCTGGCGGCACGATCGTCGATCTGCTTCTGCACCAGCGGCGTCAGCACCCAGCCTGGGCAGATGGCGTTGCAGGTGACGTTGCTGGTGGCTGTCTCCAGCCCGATGACTTTGGTCAGGCCGACCACGCCATGCTTGGCGGCCACATAGGCGGCCTTGCCGGTCGACCCCACCAACCCATGCACCGAGGCGATGTTGACGATACGTCCCCAACCCCGTGCGCGCATGCCCGGCAGCGCCAGGCGGCTGCCATGGAACACCGCCGACAGGTTGAGGGCGATGATCTTGTCCCAGGCCTCGACCGGGAACTGCTCGACCGGCGCCACGTGCTGGATGCCGGCATTGTTGACCAGGATGTCCAGCGCGCCGAACTCGCGCTCGGCCAGGGCGAACAGCTGCTCGATCTGCGCCACGTCGGACAGGTCGGCGGGGTGATGGGCGACTTTCACGCCGTGGCGGGCGATCTCGGTGATGGCCGGTGCCGGGTCACCAAAACCATTGAGCAGGATGTTCGCGCCGGCCTCGGCCAGTACCTGGGCGATGCCCAGCCCGATGCCGCTGGTGGAACCGGTGACCAGTGCGGTCTTGCCTTTGAGCGTCATGCCGTTCTCCTTAAACGATGCCGGTGGCGTAGAACGTGGCGATGACCACGAACACAGCCAGGGTCTTGATCAGGGTAATACCGAAAATATCCTTGTACGCCTCGCGGTGAGTGAGTCCCGTCACTGCCAGGAGGGTGATCACCGCGCCATTGTGCGGCAGGGTGTCCATGCCGCCGCTGGCCATGGCCGCGACCCGGTGCAACACCTCGAGGGGAATGTGCGCGGCGTTGGCGGCGGCGATGAAGCTGTCGCTCATGGCGGCAAGGGCGATGCTCATGCCGCCGGAGGCCGAGCCGGTGATGCCGGCCAGCAGGGTCACGGTGATGGCTTCATTGACCAGTGGGTTGGGGATGCCGCGCAGGGCGTCAGCCAGTACCAGGAAGCCTGGCAGCGAAGCAATCACGGCGCCGAAACCGTATTCCGAGGCGGTATTCATCGCGGCCAGCAGTGCACCGCCCACCGCGCTCTTGGTGCCTTCGGCCAGGCGCTGGCGAATGCTGCCGAAGGCGCACACGAGCACCATCAGGATGCCCACCAGCAGCGCCGCCTGCACCGCCCAGATCGCCGTGAGCTTGGCCACGTCGCTGTGCACCGACGTAGCCATGCCTGGCAGTTGCAGGGTATGGCTGGCGCCGTACCACTGCGGGATCCAGTGGGTGAACAACAGGTTCATCACCCCCACCAGGATCAGCGGCGCCAAGGCCAGCCACGGGTTGGGCAGGGCGATATCGTCGGCGGTTTCCGGCTCGTTGCGCAGGTCGCTGCCATAACCTTCACCGCGGCGCTGGGCCTTGTTGCGCTGGCGCTGCAGGTAGAGCATGCCGGTGCAGAACACGAACAGTGTGCCGATCAGCCCCAGCCAGGGCGCGGCCCAGGCGGTGGTGTTGAAGAAGGTGCTGGGGATGATGTTCTGGATCTGCGGGGTGCCGGGCAGGGCGTCCATGGTGAAAGAGAACGCGCCCAGGGCGATGGTCGCCGGGATCAGCCGCTTGGGGATGTCGCTCTGGCGGAACATCTCGGCGGCGAACGGGTACACCGCGAACACCACCACGAACAGCGACACGCCACCGTAGGTGAGCAGGGCGCAGACCAGCACGATCACCAGCATGGCCTGGCGGGTGCCGAGCAGGCGGATGGCGGCGGCGACGATCGAGCGCGAGAAGCCGGACAGTTCGATCAGCTTGCCGAACACGGCGCCGAGCAGGAACACCGGGAAGTACAGCTTGATGAAACCGACCATCTTCTCCATGAACACCCCGGTGAACGCGGGGGCTACGGCCGCCGGGTCGGTGAGCAGGACGGCGCCGAGGGCGGCGATGGGGGCGAACAGGATGACGCTGTAGCCACGGTAGGCGGCGAGCATCAGCAGGGCGAGGGCAGCCAGGGCGATGAGCACGGTCATCGAGGGTCTCCAGGGTATTGTTTTTATGGTTGCCGGGGAGATAGCTGGAATCGTGCCAGTTTTTAAGTTATTGATTTTATTAGTTAATATAAAAATCTAAGCGCATTTTGTCTCGAACTTGAGACTCTTTGGCCGGGCAACCGCCTTGCTGCGCGTTCAAGGTCGAGCGCCGCCCGTGCGGCGCATCGCGGATAAATCCGCTCCTACGTTTGTTGCAACGTGCCGCGCCTGTAGGAGCGGATTTATCCGCGATGCGGCGTATGGCCGGCACTCGGTTTCAACGGCGCTACAGCTTTCTGGGCAACCATCTCAAAATAGAAACAAAAATCTCATTACTGAGACTGAATCCCCAGCGCCACCATCTTCTTGTACAACGTCGACCGCCCCAACCCCAACGTTTGCGCGGCCTCCGGCACATTTCCCGCATGCCGCGCCAAGGCATCCACGATCAACCCACGCTCGAACCGTGCACACGCCTCACGATAGTCCAGCTGGTTGGCCTCGACCGCCACCGGGGTCAACGGCCCCAGGGCATTCTTCAGCTCCTGCCCCCCCAGGCGCGGCTGGTCCGCCAGCAACGTCGCCCGTTCCAGCACATTGCGCAGTTCGCGGATATTCCCCGGCCAGGCATGCCGCCCCAGCAGCGCCTGGGCCTCGGCGTCCAGTTCGTACTGGCTGCCCAGCTCGGCGAGGATCGCCTCGCACAGCGCCGGCAGGTCCTCCAGCCGTTCACGCAGCGGCGGCACCTCGATCGGCAGCACATTCAACCGGTAATACAGGTCGGCCCTGAACGCCCCGCGGGCCATGGCCGCCTGCAGGTCGATGGAGGTGGCGGCGATGATGCGCACATCGCTGCGCAGCATCTGGTTGGAGCCCACCGGTTCGTATTCCTTCTCCTGCAGCACCCGCAGCAGCTTGCTCTGCAATGCCAGGGGCATGTCGCCGATCTCGTCGAGGAACAGTGTGCCGCCTTCGGCCAGCTGCAGCTTGCCGCTGCGGCCCTTGCGCTCGGCGCCGGTGAAGGCGCCGGGGGCGGTGCCGAAGAACTCGGCTTCGAGCAGGGTCTCGGGGATCGCCGCGCTGTTGATGCTGACGAAGGCCTTGTGCGCCCGGGGCGAGGCGGCGTGGATGGCATGGGCCAGCAGCTCCTTGCCGGTGCCGGTCTCGCCGAGCAGCAGCACCGGCGAGTCGCTGCTCGCGCCTCGGCGCGCGCGGCGCTTGGCCTCGAGGCACGCGGCGCTGGTGCCGACGAACTGGGCGAAGCTGTAGCGGGCCTGGCGGGCGCGCAGTTGCGAGCGGGTCGAGGCCAGCTCCTGCTGCATGCTCGAATAGCGCTTGAGCAACGGTGACAGGCTGCGCAATTCGTCGAACAGGGCGAAGCCGATGGCACCGATCAACTTGTCCTGATCGTCGTGGATGGGCAGGCGCATCACCACCAGGGGTTCGTTGGGGGTATCGAGCATGTCCAGCAGGATGGGCTTGCCATTGCATACCACTTCACGCATCAGGCTGCCGGGGATCACCGCCTCGCAGGGCTGGCCGATGGCGCTGGCGGCGTCGGGCAGGCCGAAGCGCCGGGCGTAGCGCTCGTTCATCCAGACGATGTGTGCCTGGCGATCGACGATCACCGTGCCCTCGCTGGACTGCTCGATGATCTCGAACAGTGAGCGGATCGCCAGTTGGCGGACCTGCGGGTAGTCCTTGAGGTTGTCGTGCATGGTAGCGAAGCTCAATAGAAAAGTACGTGTAGGAGCGGCTTCAGCCGCGAACACCGGCGCAGCCGGTGCCATCCATCGCGTCGCCCGGTTCGCCGGCAAGGCCGGCTCCTGCAGGGTGGACGCTGACGCGGCTACCTTCGTGGATCGAACGCCTCGCGCAACGCATCGCCGATAAATACCAGCAACGACAGGATCAACGCCAGGGCAAAGAACGCGGTAAAGCCCAGCCACGGCGCTTCCAGGTGCTGCTTGCCCTGGGTCACCAGCTCGCCCAGCGAGGCGCTGCCGGCCGGCATGCCGAAACCGAGGAAGTCCAGCGCGGTGAGGGTGGTGATCGCCCCGGTGAGCATGAAGGGGATGTAGGTCAACGTCGCGTTCATGGCGTTGGGCAGGATATGCCGCAGCATCACCTGGGTGTCCGGCAAGCCCAGCGCTCGCGCGGCCTTCACGTATTCAAGGTTGCGCCCGCGGAGGAACTCGGCGCGCACCACATCGACCAGGGCGAGCCACGAGAACAGCGCCATGATCCCCAGCAGCCACCAGAAATCCGGCTCGACGAAGCCGGACAGGATGATCAGCAGGTACAGCACCGGCAACCCCGACCACACCTCCAGCAAACGTTGCCCGAGCAGGTCGACCCAGCCGCCGTGGTAACCCTGCAGGGCGCCGGCGGTCACGCCGATCAGCACGCTGAGCACGGTCAGGGCGAAGGCGAACAGCAGCGATACGCGGGTGCCGTACAGCACCCGGGCCAGCACATCGCGGCCCTGGTCGTCGGTGCCCAGCCAGTTGCTCGCGCTGGGTGGGCTCGGGGTGGGTACCTGAAGGTCATAGTTGGGGGTGTCGGCGCTGAACGGGATCGGCGCGAACAGCATCCAGCCGCCCTGGCCCTCGATCAGCTGGCGCACGTACTGGCTGCGGTAGTCGGGCTGGAATGGCAGCTGGCCGCCGAACTGCTGCTCGGTGTAGCGCTTGAGCGCGGGGGTGTACAGCTCGCCCTGGTACGCAAGCAGCAGCGGCTTGTCGTTGGCCACCAGTTCGGCGCCCAGACTCAGCAGCAGAAGGCCAGCGAACAGCCACAGCGAGATCCAGCCCCGGCGATTAGCGCGAAAGCGCCGCAGGCGGCGCAGGGACACGGGGGAGAGCATCAGTGCGCCCTCGCGTCGAAGTCGATGCGCGGGTCGAGCGCGGTGTAGCAAAGGTCGCCGACCAGGCGGATCAGCAACCCGGCCAGGGTGAAGATGAACAGCGTGCCGAACACCACCGGGTAGTCCCGCGACACCGCCGCCTCGTAGCTCATGCGCCCTAGCCCGTCGAGGGAGAAGATCACTTCGATCAGCAGGGAGCCGGCGAAGAACACCGTGATCAGCGCCTGGGGCAGGCCGGCCACCACCAGCAGCATGGCGTTGCGCAGCACATGGCCGTACAGCACCCGGCGTTCGCTCAGGCCCTTGGCCCGGGCGGTGACCACGTACTGGCGGGAGATCTCGTCGAGGAAGGCGTTCTTGGTCAGCAGGGTCAGCGTGGCGAAGCCGCCGATCACCAGGGCGCCCACCGGCAGCACCAGGTGCCAGAAATAGTCGGCGAGCTTGCCCAGCAGGCTGAGCTGGTCGAAGTCGTCCGATACCAGCCCGCGCACCGGGAACCAGTCCAGCGAGGTGCCGCCGGCGAACAGCACGATCAGCAGCAGGGCGAACAGGAACGAGGGCAGGGCGTAGCCGATCACGATCAGCGCGCTGCTCCAGGCGTCGAAGCGGCTGCCATGGCGCACCGCCTTGCGGATGCCCAGCGGGATCGACACCAGGTAGGTGATCAACGTCGCCCAGAAGCCCAGCGACAAGGTCACCGGCAGTTTCTCGACGATCAGGTCGGTGACTTTGGCGCCGCGAAAGAAACTCTGGCCGAAGTCCAGCCGTGCATATTGGCCGAGCATCAGCCACAAGCGTTCGGGGGCTGACTTGTCGAAGCCGTACTGGCGCTTGATCTCTTCGATCAGTTTCGGGTCCAGGCCGCGGGTGGCGCGGGACTCGCTGTGCACGGCCTCGACCCGGGCGCCCGGCGCACCGCCGCCGAGCCCTTGCAGGCGCGCCACCGCCTGCTCCACCGGGCCGCCGGGGGCGGCCTGGACGATGGCGAAATTGACCAGCAGGATCGCCAGCAGCGTGGGGATGATCAGCAGCAGGCGGCGCAGGATATAGGCGGTCATGGTGAAGTGTTCCGCAGCGCGTCCATCTGTTGGTTGGTCAGCGCCGTGGGGCTGACCTCCCACCAGGTGTCGAGGCCTTCGTCATAGGTGGCCGGCACCTTGGGCAGGCCGAAGCGGTTCCACCACACGGTGGAGCTGCCGGGTGGGTAGTAGTTGGGGATCCAGTAGTAGTTCCATTGCAGCACCCGGTCCAGGGCATGGGCGTGGCGCAGCATGTCGGCCTGGGTGCTGGCGCGCACCAGCCCGTCGATCAGGTGGTCCACGGCCGGGTCCTTGAGCACCATCTGGTTGTTCGAGCCCGGGTCGTTGGCCGCCGCCGAACCGAAGTAGTTGTACAGCTCGCTACCCGGCGACAGGGTCACGGGGTAGCCGGTGACGATCATGTCGTAGTCGCGGGCCATCAGGCGGTTGACGTACTGCGCCGAGTCGACGTTGCGGATGTTCAGCTCGATGCCGATCTGCGCCAGGTTGCGTTTCCACGGCAGCAGCAGGCGCTCCATGCCCGACTGGCCGTTGAGGAAGGTGAAACTCAGCGGTTCACCCTGGGCGTTCACCAGGCGGTCGCCCTCCGGGTGCCAGCCTGCGGCCTGGAGCAGGGCAAGGGCTTGCAGCTGTTGCGGGCGGATGATGCCCGAACCGTCGGTAACCGGTGCCGTGAACACCTTGTCGAATACTTCGTCCGGCACTTGGCCGCGCAACGGCTCGAGCAGCTTGAGCTCGTCCGCGTCGGGCCGCGCGCGCGCCGCCAGCGGGGTGTTGGAGAACAGGCTCTGTTGGCGGATGTACACATTGCGCATCATCTGCCGGTTGCTCCATTCGAAGTCCCAGAGCAGGGCCAGGGCCTGGCGCACGCGGCGGTCCTTGAACTGTGGCTTGTCCAGGTTGAACACGAAGCCCTGGGCGACCTGGGGCTTGGCCGGGCCGAGCTGGGCGCGCTGCAGGCGCCCGTCGTCCAGCGCCGCGCCGTTGTAGCCCAAGGTGTAGGCGGTGGCGGAGAACTCGCGGTTGTAATCGTAGCCGCCGCCCTTGAGCACCTGCCGCGCCACCTCGGTGTCGCCGAAGTACTCGATGCGCAGGTGCTCGAAGTTGTACAGGCCACGGGTGGCCGGCAGGTCCCTGGCCCACCAGTTCGGGTCGCGGGCGAAGGTAATGCTGCGGCCGTTGTCGATGTGCTCGATACGGTACGGGCCGCTGCCCACAGGCTTGTCGAAGCCCGCGCCGTTGGTGAAGTCGCGCTGCTGCCAGTCGTGTTCGGGCAATACCGGCAGGCTGGCGAGGTCCAGCGGCAGGGTGCGGCCGTGGGGCTGCTTGAAGTCGAAACGCACGCGCAACGGGCCTTCGACCGTTACCCCGGCCACGTCGGCGAACTGGGTGCGGTACTTGAGGCTGCCCTTGCTCATCAGCAACTCGAAGGTGAAGCGCACGTCCTCGGCGCGCACCGGCTTGCCATCGGCGAAGGTGGCGCGCGGGTCGATGTCGAAGCGCAGCCAGGCATCCTCCGGGCCACGCTCCATGCGCCGGGCGATCAGGCCGTAGACGGTGTAGGGCTCGTCGAGCGAGCGCAGCGCCAGGGGCGCGTACAGCCAGCCATCGACCTGGCTGACGCCGATGCCTTTGTCGATGTAGGGCAGGATATGGTCGAACTGGCCGATCTCGAGGGCCGAGCGGCGCAGGCTGCCGCCCTTGGGGGCGGAGGGATTGACGTAGGCGAAGTGCTGGAAGCGTTCGGGGTAGCGGGGCGCTTCGCCGTAGACGGTGAGGGCGTGGGTCGGGTCGGCGTTGGCCATGCACGACCAAATCAGGCCACAGAGCCCCTGTAGGAGCGGATTCATCCGCGATGGCGCTCTCCCAGGCAACAACATTGCCTGCCCTGGCGCTATCGCGGATGAATCCGCTCCTACAAGGCCGGTCATCGTCTGCGATGACTTAGTCCTGACGGCTGGTCACTTCCAGCAGGTGGTAGCCGAACTGGGTCTTCACCGGACCCTGGACGACGTTCAACGGCGCGCTGAACACTACGGTGTCGAACTCACGGACCATCTGGCCCGGGCCGAACGAACCCAGGTCGCCGCCCTGGCGGCTGGACGGGCAGGTGGAATTGGCCTTGGCGACTTCGGCGAAGTCGGCACCGGCTTCGATTTGGGCCTTGAGTTCGTTGCACTTATCTTCGCTGCTGACGAGGATGTGACGGGCAGTGGCGCGGGCCATGGGGTAACTCCTTGAGTAAAAAGGCACAGGGTAGCCCAAAAGCGATGTCTTGGCAGCGTGCTGGAGCCCTCGACCTGTTATTTCTACCAGTTGTGCCGTCAAGGGGCGTGCAGTGCAATGGGCCGAGGAGTCACCCCCCCCCCGGCATATTGGAGATGATCGAGATGAGCAGGTTCAAGGACTTGGTCGAAGAAACAGGAACCGCCGCGCCAGCAGCGGACCCAGTGCCGAGGCAAGGCACGGAAGGGCCGCAGGATGGCTTGGGTTTGATGGTGATCAGCGATGAGCTCAACGAACGTGACAAGTTCAGGCGCATGGTATGGCCTAACAGCATCAGCCTCAATGATGCGGGGGTATGGCCCGCGCAGCCCCTGCCACTGATCGAGCTTCCGAAGGATGAAAACGCCATCATCGGTATCAATCGGAGCATGGTTTTTAACAACGAAGGAGGCTTGCCGATCCTCCTGCAGCGCCCTGGGAACTTTCAGCTGGGCGAGGCTCATCACTTTTGCCACCCCGAGGGTGCGAACCCAGAGACAGGCAAGTCAATACACCCAATCACTGAACTAGACCCAACTGAGGACATCCTTAAATGGGTGCTCGAAAATGAAATGCCACCGGTAACTGCGCCGGAGGGGGTGGAGCTAGTCTGGTACACGAGGTTCATCAGGCAGCCTAGCGGTAACCCGGAGACTTCCCCGGCGATCAAGGTGCTCTACAAGACCTCGATTCCGGGTGGCGACAAGAAACTACCTGCGCTCACGGTGGCGCTGCCGAGGCGGCTGAACAACGAGGATGAGGTCAGCTTCACCATTGCCACTTACGACAACAGACGCAAAAACGACAAGATAACCCTCGCAATCGAAAATTTGCACTTCACCTTCACCGTGACCAGTAGCGGCAACGAAGACCTGCGCTTTACCTTGACGGGCCTGCAGTTGGCTAGCCTGCGCGGGCGTAAAAAATGGACGGTGCAATGGACCGTACAGGATGTGGTCGAGAACAAGGCCGGGTGGTCTGATACGACCGAGGTCCATCCGGAGTACGCTGCGGTGTTCCCGGAATTGTGGGTGTATAACGGTGTGGTCAACGACGCTAGTCGCATTCGCACCGCAATTGGCGTGGGCGCTGTGCATCCGAGTGGGCTCATCCTTAGGCTGCGTGCCAACGATCTCGACTTCGATACCAACGATGTGGTCAGGATCGGTTACGTCATCATGCGGGCCGACGGGAGTGAGCTAACGTATGCCAGGATTGACGAGGTGACCATCAGGGACACGGAAATCAACTACCACGTGCCGTTCGCTAGCGCGGCGCAGGTGCTCAAAGACCATATTGGCGACCGCGTCCGGTTCTTCTACAACGTGTTCCGCGATAACACTGCATTCGGCACCTCGAGGCGGCTGTTCTTGGATATCAGCACAGCCAGCGCCTTGGACTTGCTCAGACCCACTTCTGCCGATGTGTTGGGCGACCTGCTTTACCTGAACCCGCAGAGCACCGAGGTGAGCTTCACCGTGCCGTTCGTGGCAGGGCTGGAGAACGCGCACGTGGAACTTTGGATGAACAATGGAGACAAGGACTCTGAGCCGTTCCCAGGGCAATTTACCGGTCCGGGAAACATCGAAATCAAGTTGCCGCAAGCACAGTTCGAAGGACACGAGTGGCGCAAGGTTGGTGTGCGCTATCGCGTGCGAATCGATGGTCAGGACCGGGGGAGTTCCGGTTCGCTTGAGTTCACCGTGATGCCAATCCTGGGCATTGATACCAGCGACATGATACTGAGCGGGCTGTCGGTGAAACGACCCGGCAGGCGCACAACCGGCGAGCACTCGCTGGGCAATACCGGCACCCGCCGGGCGCGGGGAGGACAGGGCAACTATCGCTACACGTCGGACAATCCCAGTGCAGCGAAGGTAACGGCGGATGGCCTGGTGGTGGGCGAAGGCAATGGCTCCGCGAACATCACCGTGGAGGATGCCGCAGGAGCGAAAGTTACCTACAAGGTGGTGGTCAGCAACATATGGCAGGTGGAGCAATTGCCTGGCGTGTTCAACATCTACCAATACAGGAATTGGCTTTACAACAATCATGGCAACAATGCCCGCACCGTTATGACGGTAGACCACTGGCACGATCTTCGGCGCGTCTATATCGACCCGTTCGACACTAACCTGCCGTGGGTAGGGTGGCAGGAGGTGCGCGGTTTTATCAGTTGGCATTGGTGGCAGCAGTCCTTTGCTTACCCGAACCAGTTGCCGTTTAACTTCAACTGGACTCAGTATTGGACGAACATGAACCTTGAAAATGAAAAAGGTCATGCGCTGTTCAATCGCACCGCCCCGGTGATGGTCGTTGCACCTTTGAACGCCGCTCCCTGACGCACCCTGATGTCAACACCCGTGAGCGGCGCGCACGGCTTCGAGCCATGCGCGCCGCTCACATCGAGGCGCAGGCGTCAACGCCGTTGCGCTGCCCCTCGCAACAACGCGGCGGTGGTCTCCCAACCCAGGCACCCATCGGTAATCGACACCCCGTATTGCAGCGCGCCCTTGCCCAACGCCTGGCAGCCCTCGAACAGGTGCCCCTCGATCATCATCCCGACGATCGAACGGTCACCGGCCAAACGTTGTTGCAACACTTGCTCGAACACTGCCGGCTGGCGTGCTGGGTCCTTGCCACTGTTGGCATGGCTGCAATCGACCATGATCCGCGCCTGCAACCCGGCCTTGGCCAGCCCCTGGCGTGCCTGGGCGATGCTGGTGGCGTCGTAGTTCGGGCCCTTGTGGCCGCCGCGCAGCACCAAATGGGTGTCCGGGTTGCCGAGGGTCTCGATGATCGCCGGATGGCCCTGCGCGTCCATACCGAAATGCCGGTGCGGGTGCGCGGCGCTGCGCATGGCGTCGCAGGCGATGCCGATGCCGCCGTCGGTGCCGTTCTTGAAGCCCACGGGCAGTTCCAGGCCACTGACCATCTCGCGGTGGATCTGAGACTCGGTGGTGCGCGCGCCGATGGCGGCCCAGCCCAGCAGGTCGTCGAAGTAGCCGGCGGCCATCGGTTGCAGCAGCTCGGTGGCGATCGGCAGGCCGCGTTCGAGCATGCTCAGCATCAGGCCGCGGGACAGGGCGATGCCGGCGTGCATGTCGTCGCTGCCGTCCAGGTGCGGGTCGTAGGCCAGGCCTTTCCAGCCCACGGTGGTGCGGGGCTTCTCGACGTAGGCGCGCATCACCAGCAGCAGTTTGTCGTCGACTTCGCGGCTGAGGGCGGCCAGGCGGTCGGCGTATTCCAGGGCCGAGCGTGGGTCGTGGATCGAGCACGGGCCGACGACCACCAGCAGGCGCTCGTCGCGGCCTTCGAGGATGGCGCGGATCGCTTGGCGGTGAGCCTGGACTTGCTGGGCGAGTTCGGTGGACAGCGGCATCTGCTGCTTGAGCAGGTGCGGGCTGGGCAAGCGTTGGCTGACGGTGGTGTTGGCCGCTTGCGGTTGAGTCAGGGGCAGGGCGAGGTTGGTGGCTTGCATGGCGTGTATTTCCCTGGGCGGACGGCGGGTTCTGGCCCGCGTGGTCGGCCCTATCGAGGTGTTCGACTGATCGTCAAATGGGGTTGTTGTGCGGCAATGCCACCGGAAATCGACCGAACGGAGGCGGCAGGCTGGCCCGAACGGGATTGGCTAAATCGCCAGGTGTAGGTGTTGGCGTAGCAGTAGGTGATGTAGTTCATGAATCGTTCCTCAGTCTGAATCGGTGTTTTTCGTTGGCCTGGAAAAGCAAAACCCCCGGTCGGGGAGCCGACCGGGGGTTTGAGTATTCTCATGTTCGGCGGCCCCTCGAAGGTGGGCGCCGGTTGAGTATCAGCGGCGCCTAGTGGCTAAACCAATACCCAAAATAAAAGCTGGCAACGGCGTTACGACCGGCAACGGCCAGCACGGGGCGCGCGGTGCGACCGGTGTGGTTTGTCTGGTTGCGGGTTTGTTTCGACATGTTGCTCTCCAGTGAATGTGCCCGAGCTTACTGCACCTTGGCCCTGGCGTTCAATGGGTAATTGCTATCGCGGTGATTGCCTCAAGCATCGTGTCGCCTGGTTCGCGGGTAAACCCGCTCCCACAGGGGCGAGGCGACACAGATTGCCGTGGTCCATGCGTGCACAAAATGGATAGCACTCTGCAGGAACCGGATATCGGCGCTTCACCCACGGACCTAACCTGACCCGGCCTGAACAATAACAATGGAGGCCCTGGCCATGTCCCTGGGATTCGATTATCTCAACGCCTTGCTCGAGGATGACCGGGAGAAGGGCGTCTATCGCTGCAAGCGGGAGATGTTCACCGACCCGCGTCTGTTCGACCTGGAGATGAAGCACATCTTCGAGGGCAACTGGATCTACCTGGCCCATGAAAGCCAGATCCCCGAGAACAACGACTTCCTCACCCTGACCATGGGGCGCCAGCCGATCTTCATCGCGCGCAACAAGGACGGGGTGCTCAATGCCTTCCTCAACGCCTGCAGCCACCGCGGCGCGATGCTCTGCCGGCACAAGCGCGGCAACCGATCCAGCTACACCTGCCCGTTCCACGGCTGGACCTTCAACAACAGCGGCAAGCTGCTCAAGGTCAAGGACCCGAGCAACGCCGGCTATCCCGACAGCTTCAACTGCGATGGCTCCCACGACCTGACCAAGGTCGCCCGTTTCGAGTCGTACCGGGGCTTCCTGTTCGGCAGCCTCAACCCCGACGTCAAGCCCCTGGTCGAGCACCTGGGCGAGTCGGCGAAGATCATCGACATGATCGTCGACCAGTCCCCCGAAGGCCTGGAAGTGCTGCGCGGTGCCAGTTCCTACATCTACGAAGGCAACTGGAAACTCACCGCCGAGAACGGCGCCGACGGCTACCACGTCAGCTCCGTGCACTGGAACTACGCCGCCACCCAGAACCAGCGCAAGCAGCGCGAGGCGGGCGACGAGATCAAGACCATGAGCGCCGGCGGCTGGGCCAAGCAGGGCGGTGGCTTCTACTCTTTCGACCACGGCCATCTGCTGCTGTGGACCCGCTGGGCCAACCCCGAGGACCGCCCGGCCTACGAGCACCGCGAGCAACTGGCCGCCGACTTCGGCCAGGCCCGCGCCGACTGGATGATCGAGAACTCGCGCAACCTGTGCCTGTACCCGAACGTGTACCTGATGGACCAGTTCAGCTCGCAGATCCGCATCGCCCGGCCGATCTCGGTGAACAAGACCGAGATCACCATCTACTGCATCGCGCCCAAGGGCGAGAGCCACGAGGCCCGCGCCAGCCGTATCCGCCAGTACGAGGACTTCTTCAACGTCAGCGGCATGGCCACCCCGGACGACCTGGAGGAGTTCCGCTCGTGCCAGACCGGTTATGGTGGCGGCACCGGCTGGAACGACATGTCCCGCGGCGCCCAGCACTGGATCGAGGGCGCCGACGAGGCGGCCCGCGAGATCGAGCTCAAGCCGCTGTTGTCGGGTATGCGCACTGAAGACGAAGGGCTGTTCGTGCTGCAGCACAAGTACTGGCAGGACACCATGCTCAAGGCCCTGGAACAGGAACAGCGACTGATCCCCGTGGAGGCCGTGCAATGAGCCTGCATGACACCGTGCGCGACTTCCTCTACCGCGAGGCGCGCTACCTGGACGATGCCCAGTGGGACCAGTGGCTGGAACTGTATGCCAGTGACGCGACCTTCTGGATGCCCTCCTGGGATGACGACGACACCTTGACCGAAGACCCGCAGAGCGAGATCTCGCTGATCTGGTACGGCAACCGTGGCGGCCTCGAAGACCGGGTGTTCCGCATCAAGACCGAGCGCTCCAGCGCCACCGTGCCGGATACCCGCACCTCGCACAACCTCAGCAACATCGAGATCGTCGAGGTGGGCGAGGGCGCCTGCAAGGTGCGCTTCAACTGGCACACCCTGAGCTTTCGCTACAAGACCACCGACAGCTACTTCGGCACCAGCTTCTACACCCTCGACCTGCGCGGCGAGCAGCCGCTGATCAAAGCGAAGAAGGTGGTGCTGAAGAACGACTACGTGCGCCAGGTCATCGACATCTACCACATCTGATCCAAGGCCGAGCCTGTCGGCGTGCCCTGTGGCGCGCCGTGGGCAGGCTCGCCCGCGAGGTGCAACATGAGCTTCCAGATCGCACTGAATTTCGAAGACGGGATCACCCGCTTCATCGATGCCGACGGCCATGAGACCGTGGCCGACGCCGCCTACCGCCAAGGCATCAACATCCCGTTGGATTGCCGCGATGGCGCCTGTGGCACCTGCAAGTGCAAGGCTGAATCAGGCCGCTACGACCTGGGCGACAACTTCATCGAGGATGCCCTGAGCGAGGACGAGATCGCCGAGGGCTACGTGCTGACCTGCCAGATGCGCGCCGAGTCGGACTGCGTGGTGCGCATCCCGGCGTCGTCGCAGGTGTGCAAGACCGAACAGGCCAGTTTCGAGGCGGCCATCAGCGACGTGCGCCAGCTGTCGGCCAGCACCATTGCCCTGTCGATCAAGGGCGAGGCGCTGAGCCGCCTGGCGTTCCTGCCGGGCCAGTACGTCAACCTCAAGGTGCCGGGCAGCGAGCAGAGCCGCGCCTATTCGTTCAGCTCGCTGCAGAAGGATGGCGAGGTCAGCTTCCTGATCCGCAATGTGCCGGGTGGGCTGATGAGCAGCTTCCTCACGGGGCTGGCCAAGGCCGGCGACAGCATGACCCTGGCCGGCCCACTGGGCAGTTTCTACCTGCGCCCGATCCAGCGCCCGCTGTTGCTGCTGGCCGGCGGCACCGGCCTGGCGCCGTTCACCGCGATGCTGGAGAAGATCGCCGAGCAGGGCAGCGCGCACCCGTTGCACCTGATCTACGGCGTTACCAACGACTTCGACCTGGTCGAGCTGGACCGCCTGCAGGCCCTGGCCGCGCGGATCCCCAACTTCACCTTCAGCGCCTGCGTGGCCAACCCCGACAGCCAGTACCCGCAGAAGGGCTACGTGACCCAGCACATCGCGCCGGGCCACCTCAACGACGGTGACGTGGACGTGTACCTGTGCGGGCCGCCGCCGATGGTCGAGGCCGTCAGCCTGTACCTGCGCGAGCAGGGCATCAGCCCGGCCAACTTCTACTTCGAGAAGTTCGCCGCGGCGGCCTGAGGTTTTCACGGGGCTGCCCGCATCGTGCGGGTGAGGGTGGCCTCTTTTTCTCATGCAACAACGCCACTGTCCTGGGCTGACTGCACTGGCCCATTCGCCGGCAAAGCCGGCTCCTACAGGTACTGCGCTGATGCTGAGGCCGGCGCGGTCCCTGTAGGAGCGGATTCATCCGCGAAGAGGCCAGCAGCTCCAACTATGTGGCGATGGAGAACGACATATGCATCCAAGATTCCAAGGCAAGGTCGCCCTGGTCACCGGCGCCGCCCAGGGCATCGGCCGCGCCGTGTGCTGGCGGCTCAAGGCCGAAGGCGCGCAGGTGGTGGCGGTGGACCGCTCCGAGCTGGTCCATGAACTGGCGGGCGAAGGCGTGCTCACCCTCACCGCCGACCTTGAGCGCCACGGCGACTGCGCCCGGGTCATGGCCGACGCGGTGGACACCTTCGGCCGCCTCGACATCCTCATCAACAACGTCGGCGGCACCATCTGGGCCAAGCCCTTCGAACACTATGAGGTCGAGCAGATCGAAGCCGAAGTGCGCCGTTCGCTGTTCCCCACCCTGTGGTGCTGCCATGCCGCGCTGCCGTACATGCTCGAACGCGGCAGCGGCGCCATCGTCAACGTGTCATCCGTCGCCACCCGTGGCGTCAACCGGGTGCCCTACGGCGCGGCCAAGGGCGGCGTCAACGCGCTCACCGCGTGCCTGGCGTTCGAGACCGCCGGGCGCGGTATCCGGGTCAACGCCACCGCCCCCGGCGGCACCGAGGCGCCACCCCGGCGCATTCCCCGCAACGAAGCCCAACAGAGCGAACAGGAGCGGGCCTGGTACCAGCAGATCGTCGACCAGACCGTGGCCAGCAGCCTGATGAAACGCTACGGCAGCCTCGACGAACAGGTCGGCGCGATCCTCTTCCTGGCCTGCGACGAGGCCTCGTACATCACCGGCGTGACCCTGCCGGTGGGCGGCGGCGACCTCGGCTGAAGGCTGCCCCGGCAAGGTTTGCTCATCACACAACAAAAACAAATGAGACAGATGCCATGCGAACACTCGACGTCCACCCGATCATCGACAATGCCCGTTTCACCCCCTTCCACTGGATGGTCATGGCCTGGTGCGGCCTGCTGCTGATCTTCGACGGCTACGACCTGTTCATCTACGGCGTGGTGCTGCCGGTGATCATGAAGGAGTGGGGGCTGACGCCGTTGCAGGCCGGCGCCCTGGGCAGCTACGCGCTGTTCGGGATGATGTTCGGCGCCCTGGCGTTCGGCAGCCTGGCCGACCGTATCGGGCGCAAGAAGGGCATCGCCATCTGCTTCGCGCTGTTCTCCGGGGCGACCATCCTCAATGGCTTTGCCAGCAGCCCCAGCGAGTTCGGCATCTACCGCTTCTTCGCCGGGTTGGGCTGCGGCGGGTTGATGCCCAACGCCGTGGCGCTGATGAACGAGTACGCACCCAAGCGTCTGCGCAGCACCCTGGTGGCGATCATGTTCAGCGGCTATTCGCTGGGCGGCATGCTCTCGGCGGGCGTCGGCATTTTCCTGCTGCCGCGTTTCGGTTGGGAATCGATGTTCTTTGCCGCTGCCGTGCCATTGCTGTTGCTGCCGGTGATTCTCTATTACCTGCCTGAGTCCATCGGTTTCCTGGTGCGCCAGGGTCGCCAGCAAGAGGCGCGCACGCTGCTCAAACGCCTCGATCCGAACTGTGACGTGCAAGCCGCCGACCAGCTTCAGGCGCAGGACAGGAAAGCCCAGGGCACCACGGTGCTGGCGCTGTTCCGCGATGGCCTGGCGGTGCGCACCCTGGCCCTGTGGCTGGCGTTCTTCTGCTGCCTGCTGATGGTCTACGCGCTGAGCTCGTGGCTGCCCAAGCTGATGGCCAACGCCGGCTACAGCCTGGGCTCGAGCCTGTCGTTCCTGCTGGTGCTGAATTTCGGCGGCATGGCCGGGGCGATCTTCGGCGGCTGGCTGGGCGACCGCTACAACCTGGTCAAGGTCAAGGTGGCGTTCTTCCTCGCCGCCGCGCTGTCGATCAGCCTGCTGGGGGTGAACAGCCCGATGCCGGTGCTGTACCTGCTGATCTTCGTCGCCGGGGCCACCACCATCGGCACGCAGATCCTGCTGTATGCCGGCGCCGCTCAGTTGTACGGCCTGTCGGTGCGCTCCACCGGCCTCGGCTGGGCTTCCGGCATCGGCCGCAACGGCGCCATCGTCGGCCCGCTGCTCGGTGGTGCGCTGATGGGTATCAACCTGCCGTTGCAACTGAACTTCATCGCCTTCGCCATCCCCGGCGCGGTCGCCGCGCTGGCCATGGCCGTGCACCTGGCCAGTGGTCGACGCAACGCCCTGGCCGCGGCCGCCTGAACCGAACATTGACTGAACTGGAGCCTGGCATGACAAGCCCGACCATCGACCGGCTGGAGGCGATCATCGTCGACCTGCCGACCATCCGCCCGCACAAGCTGGCCATGCACACGATGCAGCAGCAGACCCTGGTGATCATCCGCCTGCGCTGCAGCGACGGCATCGAGGGTATCGGCGAGGCCACCACCATCGGTGGCCTGGCCTACGGCTACGAAAGCCCGGAAGGGATCAAGGCCAACATCGACGCCTACCTGGCGCCGGCGCTGGTCGGTTTGCCGGCAGGCAATATCAACGCCGCCATGCTCACGCTGGACAAGCTGGCCAAGGGCAACACTTTCGCCAAGTCCGGCATCGAGAGCGCGTTGCTCGATGCCCAGGGCAAGCGCCTGGGGCTGCCGGTCAGCGAGTTGCTGGGCGGGCGGGTGCGCGACAGCCTGGAGGTTGCCTGGACCTTGGCCAGTGGCGACACCGCGCGGGATATCGCCGAGGCCGAGCACATGCTCGAAGTGCGTCGCCACCGCGTGTTCAAGTTGAAGATCGGCGCCAACCCGTTGGAGCAGGACCTCAGGCATGTGCTGGCGATCAAGCGCGAACTCGCTGAGCGCGCCAGCGTGCGGGTGGACGTCAACCAGTACTGGGACGAGTCCCAGGCCATTCGCGCCTGCCAGGTGCTCGGCGACAACGGCATCGACCTGGTCGAGCAACCGATCTCGCGCATCAACCGCGCCGGCCAGGTTCGCCTGAACCAGCGCAGCCCGGCGCCGATCATGGCGGATGAGTCCATCGAAAGCGTCGAGGACGCTTTCAGCCTGGCCGCCATTGGTGCGGCAAGCATCTTCGCCCTGAAGATCGCCAAGAACGGCGGCCCCCGCGCCGTGCTGCGCACCGCGCAGATCGCCGAGGCCGCAGGCATCGCCCTGTACGGCGGGACCATGCTCGAAGGTTCGGTCGGCACGCTGGCTTCGGCGCATGCCTTCCTCACCCTGCGCCAGCTGACCTGGGGCACCGAGCTGTTCGGGCCGTTGCTGCTGACCGAGGAGATTGTCTGCGAGCCACCGCTGTATCGCGATTTCCAGCTGCATGTACCGACCACGCCCGGCCTGGGCCTGACCCTGGACGAGGCGCAACTGAAGCGCTTCGCCCGCAGTTGTTGAACCCTTGTAGGAGCGGCTTCAGCCGCGATGCGGACGACGCGGCGGATGGCACCGGCCAAGCCGGTGTTCGCGGCTGAAGCCGCTCCTACAGGGCCCCCCGCCAGATCAACGACATACGCAAGGAGAGACACATGCTGTTCCACGTGAAGATGACCGTGAACCTGCCGCTGGACATGGACCCGGCCAAGGCCGCGCAGCTGAAGGCCGACGAGAAAGCATTGGCCCAGCGCCTGCAACAGGAAGGCACCTGGCGCCACCTGTGGCGCATCGCCGGGCACTACGCCAACTACAGCGTGTTCGACGTGCCCAGCGTCGAGGCCCTGCACGACACCCTGATGCAGTTGCCGCTGTTCCCCTACATGGCCATCGAGGTCGACGGCCTGTGCCGTCACCCTTCGTCGATCCACACCGACGACCGCTGAACCCCACACGACAAGAACAACACGAGGTACCTGATCATGACCGTGAAGATTTCCCATACCCCTGACGTGCAGCAGTTCTTCGAAGAGGCCGCAGGCTTCGGCAACGACAACGGCAATCCGCGCCTCAAGCGCATCGTCCAGCGCGTGCTGCAGGACACCGCGCGGCTGATCGAGGACCTGGAGGTCAGCGAGGACGAGTTCTGGCACGCCGTCGACTACCTCAACCGCCTGGGCGGGCGCGGCGAGGCCGGGTTGCTGGTGGCGGGGCTGGGCATCGAGCATTTCCTCGACCTGCTGCAGGACGCCAAGGACGAACAGGCCGGCCTCACCGGCGGCACCCCGCGCACCATCGAAGGCCCGCTGTACGTGGCCGGGGCGCCGATCGCCCAGGGCGAGGCGCGCATGGACGATGGCAGCGAGGACGGCGTGGCCACGCTGATGCTCCTCGAAGGGCGGGTGCTCGACCCCAGCGGCCAGCCGCTGGCAGGCGCCACCGTCGACCTGTGGCATGCCAATACCCGTGGCACCTACTCGTTCTTCGACCAGAGCCAGTCCGAGTACAACCTGCGCCGGCGCATCGTCACCGACGCCGATGGTCGTTACCGCGCGCGCTCCATCGTGCCGTCGGGGTATGGCTGCGATCCGCAGGGGCCGACCCAGGAATGCCTGGACTTGCTCGGCCGCCACGGCCAGCGCCCGGCGCATATCCACTTCTTCATTTCGGCGCCGGGGCATCGGCATCTGACCACGCAGATCAACCTGTCCGGCGACCGCTACCTGTGGGATGACTTCGCCTATGCCACCCGTGACGGGCTGGTGGGGGAGGTGGTGTTCCGTGACGGCGAGCAGGGGCGTGTCGCCGAGCTGAAGTTCGACTTCCAGTTGCAGAAGGCGCAGGGCAGCGAGGCCGAGCAGCGCAGCGGCCGGCCGCGGGCCTTGCAAGAGGCCTGAACCACCGAGGTGGCTTCTTCGCGGGCAAGCCCGCTCCCACAGGGAATTTGCAGGTCTTGTGGGCGCGGGCTTGCCCGCGAAGAAGGCGACACAAGAACAAGAGCCGGTCATCGAGGCTGGCCAACCGTTTCCGGTGAGATGCCATGAATACCCTGATCAAGGACTGCTCCCTGTCCGCCGTGGTCGCCGGCTGCATCGCCACGCTGATCTCCTACGCCGGCCCTCTGGTGATCATCTTCCATGCCGCCGAAGCTGGCGGCCTGTCCCACGCCCAGCTGTCCTCGTGGGTCTGGGCGGTGTCCCTGGGCAGTGGCGCGCTCGGCCTGCTGCTCAGTCTGCGCTACCGGGCCCCCGTGGTGATCGCCTGGTCGATCCCGGGCTCCGCGCTGCTGGTCACCGCCTTGCCGCAGTTGGGCCTGGCGCAGGCGGTGGGCGCCTACCTGGTGGCCAACCTGATCGTGCTGCTGATCGGCCTGAGCGGTGCGTTCGACCGCCTGGTCGCCCGGCTACCGGGCTCCATCGCCGCCGGCTTGCAGGCCGGGATCCTGTTCAGCTTCGGCACCGAGGTGTTTCGCGCGTTGCCGGTGCAACCTGTGCTGGTGCTGGCGATGTTCGTCACCTATGTGCTGATGCGTCGCGCGCAACCGCGTTATGCCGTGGCGGCGGTGCTGGCGGTCGGTGCGCTGGTGACCCTGGCCAGTGGCGAGTTTCGTGGCGGCGAACTGGTGCTGGCGCTGGCCTCGCCGCAATGGATGGTGCCGCAGTTCAGCCTGCTGGCGACGCTCAACCTGGCCTTGCCCCTGGTATTGGTGGCGCTCACCGGCCAGTTCATGCCGGGCATGGCGGTGCTGCGCAACGCCGGCTACGGCACGCCGGCCAGCCCTTTGATCAGTGCCAGCGCGGTGGTGGGCGCCTTGCTTGCGCCGTTCGGCTGCCATGGGCTGAACCTGGCGGCTGTCACCGCCAGCCTGTGCACGGGGCGCGAGGCCCATGAAGATCCGCGCCGCCGCTATGTGGCCGCAGTGGCGGGCAGCGCGCTGTACCTGGTGCTGGGCATCGCCGGCGCCACCCTCATCTCGCTGTTCGCGGCGTTCCCCGCCGCGCTGGTGGCCACGCTCGCCGGCCTGGCCCTGTATGGCGCGATCAGCGAGGCCCTGACACGCAGCCTGGCCGACCCCGGCGAGCGCGACGCCGGGTTGTTCACCTTCCTGGTCACGGCCTCGGGCGTGGCCTTCCTCGGCTTGTCGGCGGCGTTCTGGGGCTTGCTGTTCGGGCTCCTGGCCCATGCCCTGGGCAGCCTGCGTCGCCCTCGACCACAAGCCGCAACCGCCGAGTAGGGAGGCCTACTTCGGCATCACCCCCACGGTTCAGCGCTTCATCACATAACAACAAGATCAGAGAGCTTCGGAATGAACCACACCCCTTGTGTCGCCATCGGCCTGAGCCTGCTCAGCCAACCTTTGCTGGCCGCCGACGGCGGCTTTTTCGAGGATGCCAAGGCCAGCCTGAGCGCCCGCAACTATTACTTCAGCCGGGACTTCTCGGATATCGTCGGCGCCAATCGGCAATCAAAAGCCGAGGAGTGGGCCCAGGGTTTCATCCTCGATTTCAAGTCCGGCTACACCCCCGGCACCGTCGGCTTTGGCGTGGATGCGTTGGGCCTGCTGGGGATCAGGCTCGACAGCAGCCCGGACCGGGTCAACACCGGGCTGCTGCCGGTGCATGGCGATGGCCGCGCCGCCGGCGAGTACAGCCGCCTGGCGCCGACGTTCAAGGCAAGGCTGTCGAAAACCGAGTTGCGTGTCGGCGAACTGCAACCCAACCTGCCGGTGCTGACCTTCAGCGATATCCGCCTGCTGCCGCCCACCTACCAGGGCGTGAGCCTGAGTTCCGCTGAACTCGATGGCCTGACCCTGCAAACCGGTCACCTGAGTTCCAGCCACCTGCGCAACGAAGCGGGCGACGGCAAGCTCAACGCCATGCTCGGCCATGTGCCCCAGCGCCAGGTCGCCAGCGATGCCTTCAACTATGTGGGCGGCGACTACGCCTTCAACGCCAGCCAGAGCAGCCTGAGCCTGTGGTATGGCCAGTTGGAGGATATCTACCAGCAGGGCTTCGTCGGGCTCAAGCACAGCAAGCCGCTGGGCGACTGGGTACTGGGCGCCAACCTCGGTTACTTCAGCGCCCGTGAAGACGGCGACGCGTTGCTGGGCAACATCGACAACCAGGCGTTCTTCTCGATGCTCACCGCGCGGCTTGGCGGCCACAGCTTCGGTGCCGGCTACCAGGCCATGTACGGCGACAGCCCGTTCCCCCGGGTGTTCGCCAACATCACGCCGCTGGGCAACGAAGTGCCAACCTACGAGTTCGCCTACACCGACGAGCGCTCCTACCAGTTGCGCTACGACTACAACTTCGCCGCCCTGGGCATTCCCGGGCTGACGGCGACGGTGCGCTACATCACCGGCAACAACGTCGACACGGGGCAGGGCTTCGAGGGCAAGGACCGCGAGCGCGACATCGACCTGGGCTACGCGGTGCAGGGCGGGGTGCTCAAGGGGCTGGGGATCCGGGTGAGGAACGCCATGGCGCGGTCGAACTACCGCAGTGATATCGACGAGAACCGCCTGATCCTGGTGTACACCTGGCAGTTGTTCTGATCCGCTCGGCCCTGTTTGCCGGCAAGCCGGCGAACAGGGCCGGTGCAGGCATTCAGATTTGCACTGGCTGGCGGTATGCAGGTAGGTTCCGCGAATCATTCTTGTGGAGCCTCCCTTTTGGACTCACTCACCCAAGCCGTCCTCGGCGCCGCCCTGCAGGGCACCGTGCTGGGCCGCATCCAGGGCCGTCGCTCGCTGTTCTACGGCGCCGCCCTGGCCACCCTGCCGGACCTCGACGTGGTCATCCGCTACGCCGACCCGGTGTCACGGATGACCTATCACCGCGGGTTCTCCCATTCGCTGTTCGTGCTCACCGGCCTTGCGCTGCTGCTGGCCCTGTTGGTCACCTGGCTGGGGCAGCGGCGCTGGCCCGAGAAGGGCTACACCTGGCCGAGGGCCTTCCTGGCGTTCTGGCTGGTGCTGGTCACCCACCCGATCCTCGATGCCTTCACCGTCTATGGCACCCAGCTGTTCTGGCCCTTGCAGCCGATACCGGCGAGTTGGGCGGCGGTGTTCATCATCGACCCGGTCTATACCGTGCCGTTGCTGCTGGCGGTCGGCTACGCGCTGGTTCGTGGCCTGGCCGGCAGGGCAATGCCGATGCTGGCCCTGGCGTTGGCCTTCAGCACCGCCTACCTGGGCTTCGGCCTGGCCGGGCGTGTCGCCGCCGAGCACCGCTTCCAGCAGGCGCTGGACCAGCAGGGTATTGCCGTGAGCGAGGTGCGCGCAGTGCCGCTGGCCTTCAACAGCCTGATCTGGCGGGTGCTGGCGAAGACGCCGGAGGGCGATTACTACGAGGGCGTGAGCAGCTGGTTCGACCGTGCGCCGCCAGAGATGCAGCGCCAGCCGCTGAACCTGGCGGCGGCGCAGGTGCTCGAAGGCGTGCCGCTGTACGAGCGCCTGCGCTGGTTCACCGGCAACTGGCTGCGCTACGACGTGGTGGGCGATTCGCTGGTGGTCAGCGACCTGCGCATGGGCACCCCGGGCAACTACAGCTTTCGCTTCGAGATGGCTCGCCGCGACGGGGCCGGGCAGTGGGCCGCGATCCAGCCACGGCCGTGGACTGGCGCTGGGGTCAGTTCGATGTTCAATGCCGAGGACCTCAAGCTGATCTGGCGACGCATCCTCGCGCCGCAACCGCCGTTGCCGCTGGCCAGCTGGATGGACAAATACCTGTCCCAGGCGCGCTGACCCTTGCAATAGGCCCAAACGCACCCATCTAGCAGGCCTTGTCTTGTCCAGGAG
Source organism: Pseudomonas entomophila (assembly GCF_018417595.1). NCBI lineage: Bacteria > Pseudomonadati > Pseudomonadota > Gammaproteobacteria > Pseudomonadales > Pseudomonadaceae > Pseudomonas > Pseudomonas entomophila. Next base: position 3,447,654 of record NZ_CP070982.1, on the reverse strand, counting down.
CCCAGCATGGAACCCAACCGCTTCGGCGATATCGCCGCCTTCGTCAGCGCCGCGAAGGCCGGCAGCTTCACCGCCGCGGCGGCGAGCCTGGGGCTGACCCGCTCGGCCGTGGGCAAGAGCATCGCCCGCCTGGAGGCGCGCATGGCGGTGCGCCTGCTCAACCGCACCACGCGCAAGCTGAGCCTGACCGACGAGGGGCTGGTGGCGTTCGAGCGCTGGCGGCAGATCCTCGACGACCTGGACGAGGTCGAGACCACCATGGCCCAGCGCCGCAACAAGCCCTCCGGCACCCTGCGCCTGACCGCGCCGTTGTCGTTCGGCCAGCGCCACGTGCTGCCGATTCTCGATGCCTACCTGAAGCAGTGGCCGCAGCTGCGCGCGGATATCCGCTTCACCGACCGTTTCGTCGACCTGGTCGAGGAGGGCGTCGACGTGGCCGTGCGCATCGGCGCGCCCAAGGAGGACTCGCAGCTGCTGACCCGCACCGTGGCCTGGCAGCAGTTCGCCACCTGCGCCTCGCCCGAGTATCTGCGCCAACATGGCACCCCGCAGGTGCCGGCGGACTTGTACGGGCATGACAAGATCGCGTTTCTGGCGGGGGAGAAGGCCAGCCCCTGGCGCTTTCGCACCGAGCAAGGCCTGCACCTGTGCGAAGAGCCGGGGCGGCTGAATATCGACAGTTCCGAGGCGATGCTCGAAGGTGCGCGGGCGGGGTTCGGGTTGATTCACCTGCCGACCTACATCACCGGGGGTGACCTGCGCAGCGGGGCGCTGGTGGAAGTGCTGCACGATTTCCGACCGCCCGCCGACCCGATCCGTATCGTCTATCCAAGCCGCAGGCACCTGTCGCCGCGGGTGCGTGGGTTCATCGACCTGCTGGTGGCGCGTTGGGAAGGTGGTGTGCCCTGGGAGGCCTAGTGCGGCCTACCCCGCCCTGGCATTGAGCAGGCGCACGCCCAGGCCGATGAACAGCGCGCCGCTGGCCCGCTTGAACCAGGCGGCCAGGGACGAGGCTTTCAGGCGCACGCCGAAGCGGTAGGCGGTGAAACAATAGAACGAATGCACCAGGCAGACGATCAGCGAGCCGCTCAGGTACATCGCCGCGAACTGGCCGAAGATCGGCCGCCCGGGCTCGAGGAACTGCGGCAGGAAGGCGCAGAAGAACACCAAAGTCTTGGGGTTGCTCACCGAAACCAGGAAGGCCTCGACGGCGATGCGCCATTGTGTCTGGGGCGCTGTCACTACTGCCGGGGCGGCCGCAGCCGAGGTGCCGCTGGGCGCCAGCAGTTGGCGCAGGCCTAGGTAGATCAGGTAGCCAGCGCCGGCCAGCTTCAGTACCAGGAATGCCGTGGGCAGCGAGATCAGCAGGGCACCGACGCCCATGGCCACGGCGGTGATGGTCAGCAGTTGCGCGGTAAGGTTGCCGAACAAGGTCATGCCCATGCCGGAGGGGCCGTAGCGCAAGGCGTTGCGCACGGTCAGCAGGACGTTGGGGCCGGGGATGAGCGAGGTCAGCAGGTAGGCGAAGGAGAAGGTCAACCAGAGGTGCAGGGCCATGGTGCGCGTCCTTTGCGCGGGGAAAGCTGCACAATGCCAGCAACCTGATGAATTCACCATGGTGTTCGCCAGCAAGGCTGGCTCTTACTGGTGGGAGTAACTGTCTTGCAGAGTATTCGCAGTCACGCTTGCCCTTGGGGAGCGGCCTTGTTTCGCGAAAGGGCCGCTCCCACAAGGATCGCGCATGGCTTGAGGGGAAGAAGGGCGCTTGCGGCGCCCTTGCTGCAATCAAGCCTGTTTCAGGACGGGATAGTCTGTATACCCCTCGGCCCCGTTGGCATAGTCGAACTGCGCCCGGTGTTCGTTCAGTGGTGCCTGCAGCCGGAGGCGTTCCACCAGGTCCGGATTGGCAATGAACGCACGGCCGAACGCCACCGCGTCGATCAGCCTGCGGCTGAGCAAGTCTTCGGCTTTTTCGACCGTGTAGGCACCTGCCGCCACGATCACCCCCGGATAGACCGCGCGAATCGCCTCGCGGAACTCGTCGCGCAGCGGTTGGCCACCGGCCCAGTCCGGTTCGGACAGGTGCAGGTAGGCCAGGTTGCGCTTGGCCAGTTCGCCAATCAGGTACAGCCCGGCCGCTTCCTGGTCCTCGCCGTTGTCGACGCCATTGAAACCACCCAGCGGGAAGATGCGGATGCCCACCCGGTCGGCGCTCCACTGGGCGATGGCAGCGTCCACCGCTTCGAGCACGATGCGCGCACGGTTTTCGACACTGCCGCCGTAGCGGTCGTCGCGAATGTTGGCGCTGGGGGTGAGGAACTGGTGCAGCAGGTAGCCATGGGCGGCGTGCAGTTCGATGAAGTCGAAGCCGGCTTCGCGGGCGTTGGCGGCGGCCTGGCCGAAGTCGGCGACGATCGCGGCGATCTCGGTTTCGCTCAGGGCGCGTGGCGTGGAGGTCTCGACGCGAATCACCTTGCGCTGTTCGTCACGCAGCGAGGTCCGGGCGTTGGCCGGCAGCGCGGAAGGCGCCACTGGCGCGTCGCCGTTTGGTTGCAGCGAGGTGTGTGACACGCGGCCGGTGTGCCAGACCTGCACCGCGCTGTGGCCGCCGTCGGCGTGGATGCCTTCGTTGACCCGGCGCCAGGCGGCGATCTGTTCGGGGGTGTGGATGCCCGGGGAACCGGAATAGCCCTTGGCCTGGAAGGAGATCTGCGTGGCTTCGCTGATGATCAGCCCGGCGCTGGCGCGCTGACGGTAGTACTCGGCCATCAGAGGGGTCGGTACATCGCCGGGTTCCAGGCTGCGCAGGCGGGTAAGCGGTGCCATGAAAACCCGGTTGGGCAGCGTCAGAGGGCCGAGCTTGAGAGGTTCGAAGAGTTTCATCGGGGCTCCATCGGAAAGGTGATTCGATGGTGCGCACGATACCGAGGTGATTGGGGAAAGGGGGGACCGATACCCCGGCGCGTGGCTCCCCAATTGGAAGCGCTTGGAAGATATCGACTTGGCACGTTGTGCTCCGCAGAGCTGAATATGGAGCACAACGCTGAGTGAGGTGCTTAGATTGACGCGGGTGAGTGAGCTCCCGTCTGACGGTAGGCGCAACGATACCTCGTCACGAGAAGTTGGGGTGAGTGTTTGGCGAGATGTTTATATTCCGTGAACTGAGTATTCGCCCAATGATAAGTGCTAGGCGAGAATTGCCTTCGGCTTGCATGATACGACGACAAGCTTCTCTGAAACTTTCAAGTCCCGCCTCGAATTCCTTGCTCAGTCCACCAGTGTTGAGTAGTGAGAATACACCCTCAAAGAAATACTCCAGTCGGCGACCAGATAAGGACTTGATTGTTGCAATGAAATCTTCCGGCGATGCATGCCCAAGGCACTGTATTTCCCTTCCACCCCAGCCATTGTTTACAAAGGTATTTTGAATGGCGTCTTCCAGAGACAAGGGCAGATGCTGGGCTGCTCTCGTATGATCATACAGTCTGCGTATTGCGGGATGAAGCGTGTCTGTCGAGCCATGGTCGACTAGTGTGTTGTCCAGTCGGTCGGAGATAGACACCTTGATGCGTGGCTCGTTCTGGTTAATCCAGGCCTGGACCAGACGAGACTCAAGGGCGGCCTCGTCTATTTCCGTGAGGACTTTTGCAATCGCGCTAACCTCTGAGGCGTTCAGGTGAGAGACGTTTTCAATGAAGAACTCGGAAAGGTGAACCAGTTCTTGCTGGTCAAGACATGGGGTCCAGTAATACAGCTCAAAAAAGTGCTGCATCTCTTTGTGTGTGTGCCGGGCTTCTTCGTCGTTTAATTGTGATTTTATGTAATCTTCGATAGCTGCCCGGTTGGTGATTCCTGTGTTTAGGTAGTCGATTACAGTTGTTTGGTATGCATCGGTTGAACTGATGCCTACTTTTTCTAGTAAGGCATCCCATTCTGCTTCCGGTGGTGTGGACGAACCGCCTGAGATGAGCTTTTTCAACCTGTTGTGCTTCAGTATGTAGTCGTGTGAAATACCGGAGCTGATGCCTCTGTAATGAATTGCAGTTAACAGCAAGGTGCTTGGGTAAGTTTTCTGGATGGTGGCGGGGGCGAGCGGGAAATGCGGGTGAAGTAGTGTTTCCAAGGCGGTTAGAGTCTTTTTTATGACTCTTATGTTTGTGATGTTCAGTTTTTCAATGATTGCTTTCGCGTCTTCGATGTGAGGCTCTTCGAAGTCGCGTGCTGCGATGTCGAATGCCTCTTTCGCACTGGGGTTTAAAGAGATTTCCAGGTCAATGACCTTTTCATGAAGTGCTTTCCAGGTCTCGGAATCTTTGAGGTTTTCTGAGCTGAGCAACAGAAGGAAGCGGGTTTTGTGTTGTTCTGCATACTCGTTAATAAAGCCGAGCACTTCATCCAGCTCTAACGACTTATGTTTTCTCTCGATGTCGTCTATTACGACTAGTCTGTTTTTTAATAGTTTTGGCAGGCTGAGTAATATTAGCTCCTCGGAAGCAAGGCCTGGAATAAATTTTCCTGCGACTCCTTTTAAAATTGAGCCGCCTAGCTTTATGAAGTCCTTGTAGGTGTTGTCGTTTATGGAGGCTGCATCCTGCAGTACTCTAAGCTTCAACTCGCTTAATGTCTTGGCGCCAAATATTGAGATGTATAGAGGTTTTGCCTGTTCGTTTTGTGCGATTTTGGTACTGACGGTTTTCCAGAGCTCCGTCTTCCCTGAGCCCCATTTCCCGGTGAGAGTTATTACGTTGTGCTTTTTAGCTTTCAATGCCGCGGTGAGTGCTTCGTTAGTGATTTCATAACCGTTCTTTGTCATGGGTCACTGCCTTGTGATTAACGGGTTTGGTGTGCTGTTCAGTACGTGAGCTCAGATCGGTCGAACATGCTTGCGAGGAGTCTAAAGCAGATGAGTTACAGCGGGGAGCAGGGGAGGTGCCTCCCCTTTTCCACGTTTTTTATCAGTCTCGTGACGGACGCCCGGTCACGAAATGCGCCACGTCGTTGAACCCCGGCGTTGAGGCATGCCCCGGCGTCACCAGCGAATCGATGAAGGCTTCGTCCTCGACCGTGACCTTCACCTCCAGCGCTCCGGCGTAGGTATCCCACTGCGCCTCGGTGCGCGGCCCGACGATGGCCGAGCTTACCAGACGATTGTTCAGCACCCAGGCAATGGCGAACTCGACGATGCCGACGCCCTTGGCCTCGGTGTAGGCGTGGATCTTCTGGGCGATGGCCAGCGACTCCTGGCGCCATTCCACCTCCATGATCCGCTTGTCCTGGCGCCCGGCGCGGCTGCCGGCATCCGGTGTCGAGCCTGGTGCGTACTTGCCGCTGAGCACGCCACGGGCCAGGGGGCTGAATGGCACCACGCCCAGGCCGTGGTAGGCGGCGGCAGTCAGCTGCTCGGGCTCGGCCTGACGGTTGACGATGTTGTACAGCGGCTGGCTGACCACCGGCTTGGCCACACCCAGGCGCTCGGCGACGTTGCAGATCTCGGCGATGCGCCAGCCGCGGAAGTTGCTCACGCCCCAGTAGCGGATCTTGCCCTGGGCCAGCAGGTCGCCGATGGCGCGCACGGTCTCTTCCAGCGGCACCGAGTGGTCCTCGCGGTGCAGGTAGTAGATGTCCAGGTAGTCACTGCCCAGGCGCGTGAGGCTGGCTTCCAGGGCGTTGAACAGGTGCTTGCGCGACAGGCCGCTGCGGTTGGGTATGCCGTCGGCCGGGCCGTAGCCGGCTTTCGAGGCGACGACCCAGTCCTGCCGGTTGCGTGCCACCGCCTCGCCGACGATCTCCTCCGAGCGCCCACCGTTGTACACGTCGGCGGTGTCGATGAAGTTGATGCCTTGGTCCCAGGCCTTGTCGATGATGCGCAGCGCGTCTTCGGTGCCGGTCTGCTCACCAAACATCATGCTGCCCAGGGTGAGGGCCGAGACTTGCAGGCCAGAGTGGCCGAGGGGGCGGTAGATCATGCTCGCGGGTCCTTGTCAGGCGATGTGATCCAGTGGTTTTACACATAACCGCACCGGTTTGAAAGGGCCGGTAGGAGCGGCTTCAGCCGCGATGCAGGCGACGCGGTGCCTGGTACCCGCTTCGCGGGTGATCGCGGCTAAAGCCGCTCCTACAGAGGTTGGGCCAAATCATTGAGTCATGTGGCTAGCGGTGTCGATCAGTTCGCGGGCTTCGCGGCTTGACAGCGGCCGCTTCATTCGCTGCGACAACATGGCCATGGCGTTCGAGTAGCCCTTGGCGATCACCGCTTCGACCTCGTCGTCGATGCACTGCAAGGCGATGAAGTCGCCCTGTTCCGGCTCGCCGACGAACTCGATGCGGTTCCAGTAGCGGCCATGCCCGAGCACCTCGTAGGTGCGCCCGTGCTGGTAGGTCCAGAAGAACGGCACGTCGTCATAGCGGCGCCGCTCACCGAGCATGTTGGCGGCGGCGATCACACCATGCTGCTGGGCCAGGCGCCAGTGCTCGATACGTACCGGGCGCCCGGCGAGGGGAAAGCGGGCGATGTCGCCGGCCGCCCACAGGCCGTCGCTGGCTTGCAGATGGGCGTCGACTTCGATGGCGCCGTCCTCGCCCAGGGGCAAACCCTGCACATAGCGCGTGGCGGGGGAGACGCCGGTGCCCAGCAGCACCAGCGGGGTTTTCAGCCGTTCGCCGTTGGCCAGCATTACTGCCTCGACCCGTTCCTTGCCTTCAAAGGCGGTCACCTCGGTCGGCCCATGGAACACCACGCCCTTGCGTTCATGCAGCTCACGCAGCGTTCGGCCAATGCGCTCACCCAGCTGCTTGGCCAGCGGGACCGGATGGCGCGTGACCACATGCACCTGCAAGCCGTACTTGCGCAGGGCCGAGGCGGCCTCCAGGCCGATGAAGCCGTCGCCGACGATCACCACCGGCTGGCCGGGCTCGGCCAGGTCGAGCAGGCGCGCGGCATCTTCCCGCGAGCGCAGCACGCAGATGCCGGGCAACTGTGTGCCAGACAGGTCCGGGCGCCGGGGTTTGCCACCGGTGGCCAGCAAGGCGGCGTCGTACTTGAGCACGTTGCCGTCGGCGAGCGCGATCTCGCGCTTTTCGACATCCAGCGAGCGAACCTTGGCGTGCAGGCGTTGCAACTGGCCCCGGCGCAGAGCGTCAGGCTCCAGCAGCGACGGCACTTCGTCAGGGGGCATCTGCCCGGCGATGACGAATTTGCTCAGGGCGGTGCGATCGTAGGCGCTTTGCGGCTCCTGGTCGATCCACACCAGCCGCCCGCCGAAGCCATGGCCCAGCAAGGTCGCCACGGCGGCGCTGCCCGCCGCGCCCGCGCCGATGACGACAAAGGTGCGGGCATCGCTGTGCAGGGGCGGGTCGGCCCTGGGCAGCGGCTGGTCGTCCACCCAGACCTGGCCGTCCTTGAGCTGCACCGGGTAGCGGCGCAGGTCGACCAGTGCCGGCGGCTCGCACACCGCGCCTTCGTCCACGGCGAACGCCGCCTTGTGCCAGGGGCATACCAGCAGGCCGGCGCAGACCACCCCTTCCTCCAGGGGCGCTCCGGCATGGGGGCAGTTGCCCTGGTAGGCGCGCACCTGGTCGCCGTGGCGCACCAGGATGACCTCTTCAGTACCGGCCTGGACTCGCAGCGGGCGCTGCTCATCGAGCTCGGCGAGGGTGGCGACGGCGTGCAGGGTCATGGGGCGTTCTCCTGAGTCCAGTGTGCTCATTTGACGCCTGCCCATGGCCAAGGGTGCCGCGAGGCGACGACCGGCCATCGTGATTACAAACTTTAACAGTGGATTCAAATGAGACTAAATTGACTCAATAACGCTTCGTGAGTACCATTCGCGCCGTTTTCAAATCAAAGGCTCGGGTGAAATTCATGGGCAACTTGCGTGCAATTGGGATGGTCAGCCTGCTGACGGCGGCGATCGCGCTGTCGGGCTGCGACGGGGCGGATCAGCCGCAGGCCGCGGCCGAGGTGGTGTATCCGGTGGAGGTGGTGACCGTGGCTGGCGAGTCGTTGGCCCTGGCCTCGACCCTGCCGGGCCGGGTCGAGCCGATGCGGGTCGCCGAAGTACGTGCCCGGGTGGCCGGGATCGTCCTGCACAAACGCTTCGAAGAGGGGGCCGACGTCAAGGCCGGCGATGTGCTGTTCCAGATCGACCCGGCACCGTTCAAGGCCGCCCTGGCGCGGGCCGAGGGCGACCAGGCACGGGCCCAGGCGGTGCAGCAGGAAGCCCAGGCGCGGGTCAAGCGCTACGAGCCGCTGGTCAAGATCGAAGCGGTCAGCCAGCAGGACTTCGACAGCGCCACCGCCGAGTTGCGCAGCGCCCAGGCCGCCGTACGTTCGGCCCAGGCCGACGTGCAGACCGCGCGCCTGAACCTCGGCTATGCCACGGTCACCGCGCCGATTTCCGGGCGCATCGGCCGCGCCCTGGCCACCGAAGGTGCATTGGTGGGGCAGGGCGATGCCACGCTGCTGGCGCGTATCCAGCAGCTCGACCCGATCTATGTCGACTTCACCCAGTCCGCCGCCGATGCCCTGCGCCTGCGCCAGGCTTTGAAGGACGGCGCGTTGGCCGGTGGCGACGACAAGGCGCTGACGGCCCAGGTCGAAGGCACCGACTACCAGCGCCAGGGCGCGCTGATGTTCACCGATGTGGCGGTCGACCGTGGCACCGGCCAGGTCAGCCTGCGCGGGCGCTTCGACAACGCCGACGGCATTCTCCTGCCGGGCATGTACGTGCGCGTGCGTACCCCCCAGGGCACCGACCAGCAGGCCATCCTCGTGCCGCAACGCGCCGTGCAGCGCGGCAGCGATGGCGAGGCGCGGGTGATGGTGGTGGGCACCGGCAACCTGGCCGAGGCGCGCAGCGTGCGCACCGGCGTGATGCAGGGCGCGCGCTGGCAGATCACCGAGGGCCTGCGCGCCGGTGACCAGGTCATCGTCGGCAGCCCGGCGGGCCTGGTTCCGGGCACGCCGGTCAGCCTGGCCCAGGCACAACAGGCCGCAGCGCAATAAGGCGAGGGTAGCGAGATGTCCAAGTTCTTCATCAATCGGCCGAACTTCGCCTGGGTCATGGCGCTGTTCATTTCCCTGGCCGGCCTGCTGGTGATCCCGGCGCTGCCGGTGGCCCAGTACCCCAGCGTGGCACCGCCACAGATCTCCATCACCGCCAGCTACCCGGGCGCGTCGGCCAAGGTGCTGGTGGAGTCGGTGACCAGCATCATCGAAGAGTCGCTCAACGGCGCCAAGGGCCTGCTGTACTACGAGTCCACCAACAACTCCAACGGCGTCGCCGAGGTGCTGGTGACTTTCGAGCCCGGCACCGAGCCGGACATGGCCCAGGTCGATGTGCAGAACCGCCTGAAGCAGGCCGAGGCGCGCATGCCCCAGGCGGTGCTGACCCAGGGCCTGAAGGTCGAGCAGGCCAGCTCCGGCTTCCTGCTGATCTACGCCCTGACCAGCAAGGCCAGCGACAGTGGCGACACCACGGCCCTGGCCGACTACGCGGTGCGCAACATCAACAACGAACTGCTGCGCGTGCCCGGTGTGGGCAAGCTGCAGTTCTTCGCTTCAGAGGCGGCCATGCGGGTCTGGGTCGACCCGCAGAAGCTGGTGGGCTACGGCCTGTCCATCGACGACATCAATAACGCCATCCGCGGCCAGAACGTCCAGGTGCCGGCCGGTAGTTTCGGCAGCACCCCGGGGGCCAGCGAGCAGGAGCTGACCGCGACCCTGGCGGTGCAGGGCACCCTCGATACCCCCGAGGCGTTCGCCGGCATCGTCCTGCGCGCCAACCCGGACGGCTCCCGCGTGCTGCTGGGTGATGTCGCGCGCCTGGCCATCGGCAGCGAGAACTACAACCTGTCCTCGCGCCTGGACGGCAACCCGGCCGTGGCCGGCGCGGTGCAGTTGGCGCCCGGCGCCAACGCCATCCAGACCGCCACCCTGGTCAAGGAGCGCCTGGCGGAGCTGTCGCAGTTCTTCCCCGAGGGCGTCGAGTACTCGGTGCCCTACGACACCTCGCGCTTCGTCGACGTGGCCATCGAGAAGGTGATCCACACCCTGATCGAAGCCATGGTGCTGGTGTTCCTGGTGATGTTCCTGTTCCTGCAGAACGTGCGCTACACCCTGATCCCGTCGATCGTGGTGCCGGTGTGCCTGCTGGGCACGCTGATGGTGATGAAGCTGCTCGGTTTCTCGGTGAACATGATGACCATGTTCGGCATGGTGCTGGCCATCGGCATCCTGGTGGACGACGCCATCGTGGTGGTGGAGAACGTCGAGCGGCTGATGGCCGAGGAAGGCCTGTCGCCGGGGGCGGCCACGGCCAAGGCGATGGGGCAGGTGTCCGGGGCGATCATCGGTATCACCCTGGTGCTGGCGGCGGTGTTCCTGCCGCTGGCGTTCATGTCCGGCTCCGTGGGGGTGATCTACCAGCAGTTTTCCGTGTCGCTGGCGGTGTCGATCCTGTTCTCCGGCTTCCTGGCCCTGACCTTCACCCCGGCGCTGTGCGCCACGCTGCTCAAGCCGGTGCCCCACGGCCACCACGAGAAGGGCGGTTTCTTCGGCGCCTTCAACCGCGCCTTCGCCCGCGTGACCGAGCGCTACTCGGTGATGAACAGCGCCCTGGTGGCCCGCGCCGGCCGCTGGATGCTGGCCTATGTCGGCATCCTGGTGGTGCTCGGTTACTCCTACCTGCGCCTGCCGGAGGCCTTCGTGCCGTCCGAGGACCTGGGCTACAGCATCGTCGACGTGCAACTGCCACCGGGCGCCAGCCGGGTGCGTACCGACCACACCGCCGAAGGCCTGGAGCAGTTCCTGATGTCCCGCGAGGCGGTGGCCAGCTCGTTCATCGTCAGCGGCTTCAGCTTCTCGGGCCAGGGCGACAACGCCGCGCTGGCGTTCCCCACCTACAAGGACTGGTCCGTACGTGGCCAGGAACAATCGGCCGAGGCCGAAACCGCGGCGATCAACGCGCAGTTCGCGGCCAATGGCGACGGCACCATCACCGCGGTCATGCCGCCGCCGATCGACGGCCTGGGCAACTCGGGCGGTTTCGCCCTGCGCCTGATGGATCGTGGCGGCCTGGGCCGCGAAGCATTGCTGGCGGCCCGTGACCAGCTGCTGGCCCGCGCCAACGGCAACCCGGTGATCCTCTACGCGATGATGGAAGGCCTGGCCGAGGCGCCGCAGCTGCGGGTGCAGATCGACCGCGAAAAGGCCCGCGCCCTGGGCGTGAGCTTCGAAACCATCAACAGCACCCTGGCCACCGCCTTCGGTTCGGCGGTGATCAACGACTTCACCAATGCCGGGCGCCAGCAGCGCGTGGTGGTGCAGGCCGAGCAGGGCGAGCGGATGACCCCGGAAAGCGTGCTGCGCCTGTATGCGCCCAACGCCAGTGGCGAGCAGGTGCCGTTCAGCGCCTTCGTCACCACCCAATGGGAAGAGGGCCCGGTGCAGTTGGTGCGCTACAACGGCTACCCGTCGATCCGTATCGCCGGCGACGCCGCGCCTGGCTACAGCACCGGCCAGGCCATGGCCGAGATGGAGCGCCTGGTCAGCGAGCTGCCGCCTGGCATCGGTTACGCCTGGACGGGCCTTTCGTACCAGGAAAAGGTCTCCAGCGGCCAAGCCGCTGGCCTGTTCGCCCTGGCGATCCTGGTGGTGTTCCTGCTGCTGGTGGCCCTGTACGAAAGCTGGGCGATCCCGCTGACGGTGATGCTGATCGTGCCGATCGGCGCCCTGGGCGCGGTGTGGGCGGTGATGCTCACCGGCATGCCCAACGATGTGTACTTCAAGGTTGGTCTGATCACCATCATTGGCCTGGCGGCGAAGAACGCCATCCTCATCGTCGAGTTCGCCAAGGAACTGTGGGAGAAGGGCTACAGCCTGCGTGACGCCGCCATCGAGGCCGCGCGCCTGCGTTTCCGGCCGATCGTGATGACTTCCATGGCCTTCATCCTCGGCGTGGTGCCGCTGGCCATCGCCACCGGCGCCGGCGCGGCCAGCCAGCGCGCCATCGGTACCGGGGTGATCGGCGGCATGCTCAGCGCCACCTTGCTGGGGGTGGTGTTCGTGCCGATCTGCTTCGTCTTCGTGCTGACGCTGCTCAAGCGCAAGCCTGCCCCTGTGAAACATGCGGTCGAGGCCGTGGAGTGATGGACATGCGTAATTTCGTTTTGCCCTGTGCGCTGGCCTTCGCCCTGGCCGGTTGCTCGCTGGCGCCGACCTACCAGCGCCCCGAGGCGCCGGTCGCGGCCCAGTGGGGCGATGCGGCGGCCCACCAGGGCCGTGCGGTGGAGCAACTGGACTGGCAGGCGTTCATCGTCGACCCGACACTGCGCCAGTTGGTCGCCACCGCGCTGGACAACAACCGCTCGCTGCGCCAGACGTTGCTGGATATCGAGCAGGCCCGCGCGCAGTACCGCATCCAGCGTGCCGACCGGGTGCCGGGCCTGAACGCCGGGGCCTCGGGGAACCGCCAGCACCTGCCGGCGGAGCTGGCCAGCGATGGCCGCGAAGGGGTGGGCAGCACCTACCAGGTGGGGCTGTCGCTGCCGGAGTACGAGGTGGACCTGTTTGGCCGGGTGAAAAGCCTGAGCGACGCGGCCCTGGAGCAGTACCTGGCCACCGAGGAAGTTGGCCGCGCCGCGCATATTGCCCTGATCGCCGATGTCAGCCAGGCCTACCTGACCCTGGACGGCGCCGAGCGTCGCCAGGCCCTGACCCGCCAGACCCTGGCCAGCCGCGAGGACTCGCTGGCCCTGGTCGGCCAGCGCCGTTCGGCCGGCACCGCCACCGCCCTGGACCACCAGGAAGCCCTGGGCCTGGTGGAGCAGTCGCGGGCCGAGCTGGAAACCACCGTGCGCCAGCAGCGCCAGGCCTACAACGCCCTGGTGTTGCTGCTGGGCAGCGCGGACGTGGCCAAGGCGATTCCCGCCGAGCGCGGCGAGGCGCCGCTGGTCCTGCAGGACATCGCCCCGGGCGCGCCGTCGGTGCTGCTCGAGCGCCGCCCGGACATCCTCGCCGCCGAGCACCGGCTGCGGGCGCGCAACGCCGATATCGGCGCGGCGCGGGCGGCGTTCTTCCCGCGGATCAGCCTGACCGGCAGCTTCGGCACCTCCAGCGCGCAGATGTCCGGGCTGTTCGACGGCGGTTCGCGCAGCTGGAGCTTCATGCCGCAGCTGTCGCTGCCGCTGTTCGACGCCGGGCGCAACAAGGCCGGCCTGAGCCTGGCCGAGGCGCGCAAGGATTCGGCGGTGGCGGCCTACGAGGGCACGATCCAGACCGCCTTCCGCGAAGTGGCCGACGCCCTGGCCGCCACCGACACCCTGCGCCGCGAGGAAGCGGCGCGCCGGGCCCTGGCCGACACCAGCCGGGCGACCGTGGCGCTGGCCAAGGCGCGCTACGAGGGCGGGGTGGACAACCACCTGCGCTACCTCGACGCCCAGCGCAGCCACTATGTGAACGAGGCGACCTACATCGAGGCCAGTACCCAGCACCAGTTGGCGCTGGTCGACCTGTTCCGCGCCCTGGGCGGCGGCTGGCCGACGCAAAACCTGTAGGAGCATCGCCCTGAAGACCTCCTTTGGTTGGGTATTCCAGCCACCTCGGCCCCTGGACCGCATGTCCCGGGGCCTTTTTTTTGCCTGCGAGCGCCTGGACTATAGTCATGGGCGGCAAATGCGAGATGGCAAGGGATTTCAATGGGTGCAGCCAGGAACACGACCGAGGACGGTGTCTACGCGGTGACCAGCGAGGGCAGGGCGACGGCGCTGTTCCGCCTGGTGCTGTGCTTCATGGCGGTGGTGATGCTGGCCTTCGTGCTGATCGAGGGCTGGCGGATCTGGCGCGACTATCGCCAGGCGTTCATCAACGCCGACCGTGCGGTGACCAACCTGGCCCGCGCCACCGCCCAGCACGCCGAGGATGCCATTCGCCAGGTCGACGCCATCACCGCCGCGTTGGCCGAGCGCCTGGAGGGCGACGGTTTCGATCATATCGACCGGCCCCGGTTGCATGCCTTGCTCAAGCAGCAGGCGGCGATCATCCCGCAGCTGCACGGGTTGTTCGTCTACGCCCCCGATGGCAACTGGATCGTCACCGACAAGGACGCGGTGCCGCCCGGCGCCAACAACGCCGACCGCGACTATTTCATCTACCACCGCACCCACCCGGACCGCCAGGTGCGCATCGGTACGGTGGTGCGCAGCCGCTCCACTGGCGACCTGATCATCCCCATCTCGCGGCGCCTGGACTACCCCGACGGCAGTTTCGCCGGGGTGCTGCTGGGTACCATCAAGGTTGACTGGTTCGTGCGTTACTACGGCGACTTCAAGATCGACGAGCGTGGCGCGCTGGTGCTGGCCATGCGTGACGGCACGATTCTCGTGCGCAGGCCGTTCGTCGAGCAGGTGATCGGCAGGAGCCTGGCGGCCAGCGAGATCTTCCGCAACCACTTGCCCTATGCCAGCGAAGGCGTGGCCGAGGCGGTGGCGGTGGTCGATGGCACGCCGCGGCTGTATGCCTTCCGAGTGCTGGCGAGCTACCCGCTGGTGGTGGAGGCAGGGTTGTCGCGTGAGTCGATCATCGCCCCCTGGCGCCACGACATGCTCAAGTCGGTGGCGGTGCTGGTGCTGCTGTTGATCGGTCTGGCCGGATTTGGCTGGGTGGTGTTGCGCCAGTTGCGCGAGCGGATCGCCATCGAGCGTGCCTTGCACCAGGCGCATCAGACGCTCAAGGCCATGGCCTTGACCGACAGCCTGACCGGGCTGGGCAACCGTCGCCGGTTGGATGCGGTGCTCGAACCCGAGATCCGCCGTGCGCGGCGCCAGGGGCATTCACTGGCGCTGGTGATGTTCGACCTGGACCACTTCAAACCCTACAACGACCGTTATGGCCATCCGGCGGGGGATGCCTGCCTGCGGCGTTTCGGCGAGTTGTTGCGCCAGTCGCTCAAGCGCCCGGGGGACCTGGCGGTGCGGTATGGCGGAGAGGAGTTCACGCTGCTGCTGCCGGACACCGACACCCAGGGCGCCGGCCTGATCGTCCAGGAGATCCTGCAAGCGCTGCGCCGAGCGGCCATCGAGCACCTGGGCAGCCCATTGGGGCGGGTGTCGGCCAGTGCCGGTATCGCGGTGGTGGCGCCCTCGCTGGAGAGCGTCATCCCGGAGAACCTGATCACGGCGGCGGACGAGGCGCTGTACACGGCAAAACGCCAGGGGCGGGATCGCTACTGCGTGGCCGAGAGTGTGCCGGCCGGGGTGCGCAGCAGCCCCTAGGCTGCGAGGGGCAGGCGCATGGCGCAGCGCCCTTCCAGGCCGTGCGCACGCTCCTCGGCAAGGATCGCGGCCAAGCGTTGGTCCAGGTGCCCGGCCGCCAGTACCTCGAAGCCAAGGCGGGCGTAGAACGGCGCATTCCAGGGCACCTCGGCGAATGTGGTCAAGGTCACCCCGCGCAGCCCTGCTGCCCGAGCACTCTGGATCGCCTGGTCGAGCAATTGCCGGCCGAACCCTTGGCCCTGGGCTTGCTGGCACACCGACAGTTCGTGGATGTGCAGGTTGTCGCCGACCACCAGGGTGCAGATAAAGCCCAGCGGCTGGTCCTGGTCGTTCACGGCGACCCAACTGCCTCCTTCGGCCTGGAACCGTGCATGTTCCGCCTCATCCATCACGTCGCTGTCAGCCAGCCAGGCCAGGGCAGGGTATTGCCTGAACGCCTGGGCGGCGGAGCGCTCGAGGGCGGGGAGCAGGGGTAGATCCCGGGTGAGGGTGGGGCGGATGGTCATGAACGGTACTCGCTACGTGGGCACGGGGTTGCCTGGCGATTGTGCCGCAAAGCGAGTGGCCGATGTTCGCAGGCACGCAATTGAGCTGATTCGCCCCCCCTGTAGGAGCGGCTTCAGCCGCGATCACCCGCCGGGCGGGTGCCAGGCACCGCAGTGCCTTCATCGCGGCTGAAGCCGCTCCTACAGAGGACACGGGTGCTTGCGAATTGAACGTTATAATATAACAATTGTTCGTCTTCTCTCCCTCAGGACTTCTCCCGTGATCCGCAGAAACCCCTCCGGCCATCTCCCCGACATCGCCGAGTCGGCCTACATCGACCCGACCGCGATCATCTGCGGCAAGGTGATCATCCACGACAACGTCTTCGTCGGCCCCTACGCGGTGATCCGTGCCGACGAGGTGGACGCCTGCGGCGACATGCAGCCGATCGTCATCGGCGCCAACTCCAATATCCAGGACGGCGTGGTCATTCACTCCAAGTCCGGCGCGGCGGTGCGCATCGGCCAGTTCAGCTCGATCGCCCACCGTTCCATCGTCCATGGCCCTTGCCAGGTCGGCGACCGGGTGTTCATCGGCTTCAACAGCGTGCTGTTCAACTGCCAGGTTGGCGATGGCAGCGTGGTGCGGCACAACTCGGTGGTCGATGGCCGTGACCTGCCCGCACGCTTCTACGTGCCGCCCACCGAGCACATCGGCCCGCATACCGACCTGGGCCGGTTTCCACCGGTCAGTGTCTCGGCAGCCGAGTTCTCCGAGGACGTGGCGCGCACCAACATCGACCTGGTGCAGGGCTACAAGGCCCTGCGCAACGAGTTCTGAGCATGGACGAGCTGTTGCTGCGCAATGCGCGCATGGTCAATGAAGGGCGTGAGTTCGAAGGCGACCTGCTGGTGCGCCATGGCCGGATCGAACGCATCGGCGGTAGCCTGGAAGGCGCCCGGGCGCGGTGCGAGATCGATGCCAAGGGCGCCTGGCTGCTGCCCGGGATGATCGACGACCAGGTGCACTTTCGCGAGCCGGGCGCGCCGCACAAGGGCTGCATCGCCAGCGAGTCGCGGGCGGCGGTGGCGGGGGGCATCACCAGTTTCATGGACATGCCCAACACCCATCCACCGACCCTGACGCTCGAGGCCCTGGCCGACAAGAAGCGCAGGGCGGCGGCCAGTTCGCTGGCCAATTACGGCTTTCACTTCGGCGTCAGCCGCGACAACCTCGACACCATCGCCGCGCTGGACCCGCGCGAGGTGGCTGGGGTCAAGGTGTTCATGGGCGCCTCCACCGGCAACATGCTGGTGGACGACCCGCAGGTGCTGGAGAAGCTGTTCATCTATACCCCGACCCTTTTGCTCGCCCACTGCGAGCACACCCCGAGCATCCTGGACAACGAAGCCCGCTGGCAGGCGCACCACGGCGAGTTCATCCCGCCTGCGGCACACCCGCTGATCCGTGATGCCGAGGCCTGCTATCGCTCGTCCAGCCTGGCGGTCGAGCTGGCCCGGCGCTTCGGTACCCGGCTGCATGTGCTGCACCTGACCACCGCCCGCGAACTGGAACTGTTCCAGCCGGGCCCTGTGGCGGGCAAGCGCATCACCGCCGAGGTGTGCCTGCATCACCTGCTGTTCGACGATGGCGACTACGCCAGCCTCGGCCACCTGATCAAGTGCAACCCGGCGATCAAGACCCGCAGCGACCGTGACGCCTTGCGCCGGGCCTTGCTCGACCAGCGCATCGATGTGATCGGCACCGACCATGCGCCGCACACGCTGGAAGAAAAGCGCCAGCGCTACAGCCGCGCACCATCCGGCTTGCCGTTGGTGCAGCACGCATTGCCGGCGGCGTTGGAGCTGGTCAGCGAAGGCGTATTGAGCATGGCGCAGGTGGTGGCCAAGACCAGCCACGCGGTAGCCGAGCTGTTCGCCATCCGCGAGCGTGGTTTCTTGCGCGAAGGGTATTGGGCCGACCTTGCCCTGGTCGAGCGGCTGGACACGCCGCGCGCGGTGGCCGACGACCCGGTGCTGGCCCGTTGCGGCTGGACGCCGTTCCAGTCGCGAAGTTTCCACCATGTGGTGCGCAGCACCGTGGTGTCCGGGCAACTGGCCTGGCACCACGGGCGGGTGCAAGCGCATTGTCAGGGATTGCCCCTGATGTATGGCCGGTAATTGAAGCCGGGGCTGCGCAGCAGACCCAAGAAACAGGATTAACCCCCATGACCGAAGACCAGCTGCTACACCAACCCGCCGACGCCTACATGAGCGAACCCCAGCGCCAGTTCTTCCGCACCCTGCTGCTGGCCCAGCGCCGCGACCTGCAAGCGCGCATCGAACAGGAGTTCCGCGCCCTGCGCGAGCAGGAAGTGCACAGCGACGCAGCCGACCTCGGCAGCGCCGAGGAGGAACGCCACTGGCAACTGCGCTCGCTGGAGCGCGAGAAGAAGCTGCTGGACAAGATCGACCAGGCGCTGGAACGCCTGGCCCGGGGCGACTACGGCTGGTGCGCCGAAACCGGCGAGCCCATTGGCCTGCGCCGCCTGCTGCTGCGCCCCACCGCGACCCTCTGCATCGAAGCCAAGGAGCGCCAGGAACTCAGGGAGCGCCACCTGCGCAGCGACGGCTAGTCGGTATCGAGTACTGGGCGCTGCAACTGCCAGCGCACCGAGCTCACGCCTTTCTCCAGGCTGACCCGGCTGACCAGCCGCTCCAGCGCGGTGGGCGCCTGGGGCGTGCCAAGCAGTTCGGCGCGCACTTCCAGGCGCGCCGGGTCGGCCAGGTCCTCGCTGTGCAGCGACTGCAGGCGCAGGCCCGGGTCGCTCAGGCTGTGCAGCATCAGGCTGCGCACCTGGATCTCGTCCTCGGCGCGGCAGACGATGCGCACCTCGAAGCGCTGCTCGACCTCGCTGGCCGGCACCACGTCCTGGCGGTCCAGGCGCTGGGCGATGTCGCGCAGCAGGATGTTGGCGCACAGCACCACCAGGCTGCCCAGCGATGCTTCGAGCAGCAGCCCGAGGCTGCACAGCACGCCCACCGCCGCGGTGCACCAGAGGGTGGCGGCGGTGTTCAGGCCACGTACGTTGAAACCATCGCGCATGATCACGCCGCCACCGAGGAAGCCGATGCCCGACACCACGTAGGCGGCGATGCGCGAGGCATCGCTGGGCGCCATGCCCGGCACCGCCTGGGTCATCAGCACGAACAGGCAGGCGCCGGTGCTCACCAGTGCGTTGGTGCGCAGGCCCGTCAGGCGCTGGCGCAGTTGACGCTCGGCACCGATCACGGCACCGAGCAGCAGGGCCACGCTCACGCGCAGCAGGAAGATTTTCCAATCCATAGCGAACTCCATTGCGCGGGCAATGGCCCGCACTTGCGCCGGCTGAAGACGGCGCGATTGAAAACAAGGAATGCGCAGGACCACGCGCGATGCCGGATGGCAACGCTGCAGGGGAAGGGGGATGCTCAGCCGTGGAGGGCTGGAGGAAACCACCGTCTACCGTGTGCGGCGAGACAGTGGCAGGAACGCTGCCGGACTAGCTCGCCGTGTGGGCCTGTCGCAATCGACTGGGGCTACTGTCCAATGCAGGGGGCTCCTGTTGAGGGGATGCTTGAGTGCGCGGCGGACCATACGCCTCGACCGGCGTCGGGTCAAGGCGCGGAACATGACAATCCGGTTAATCCAGGCGCTGGCAGCGGTAGGCCTGGGTCTGGTAGGGGAAGGCGATGCGCTCGCGGCCCTTGAGGTCGGGGTGGTGGTCGATCAGGTCCTGCAGGCGCGCCATGACCTTGTCCTGCTCGGCCTGGGGCAGGGCGGCGATGAAGCTGACCGAGCGCAGCCGCTCGATGATCACGGTCTGCGGGCTGCCTTCGTGGACATGGGGCAGGGTGGTCAGGGTTGGCGCGCTGAACCAGCGGCCGTCGAAAGCCTCGCGCCAGCGGCCGGTGTGAAAGCGTGGCGTGTCGCCTTCGTAGGGGGTGATGATCTCGGTGATGCGCGCCACCCAGTCCACCGTTTCGTCGCGCACGTTCCAGATGAGCCCCAGGCGGCCGCCGGGCGCCAGCACCCGGTGCATCTCGGCCAGGGCGGCGGTATCGGCGAACCAGTGGAAGGCCTGGGCGGTGCCTTCGAGCACGGGCACGTCGGGCAATTGCTCATGGAAGCGCTCGCGCATCGCGGCCACCGGCTCCACCGCCGTCAGGCGCGGTGCCAGCGAGGTGAGCAGGCGGGTGAACTTGCCGGTGCCGGCACCCAGGTCCAGCACATTCGTGTCGTTGCCGACACTCAAGGTGTCGCGCAGCCAGTCCTGCAGCGCGATGGGGTAGTCCGGCCGGCCCTGCTCGTAGTTGCCCGACTGGCGGGTGAACCCGGTGCTGGCCGAAGCGTGTACATCCTTCATGGAAAATCCCTCCGAATGACCTGCCGGCAATGTTACCCTTGCGCCTTTCGTTGCCAACCCCCCGGATCGTCTCATGTTGTTCAACCTCGCCATCCTGTTCGGCACCCTGGTGGCCATGGAAGGCGTCGGCACGCTGGCCCACAAGTACGTCATGCATGGCTGGGGCTGGTGGCTGCATCGCTCGCACCATGAACCGCAGTTGGGCATGCTGGAAACCAACGACCTGTATCTGCTCGCCCTGGGGCTGGTCGCCACGGCGCTGGTGGCGCTGGGCAAGGCCGGGCATGCGCCGTTGCAGTGGGTCGGCGGTGGCGTGGCAGGGTATGGCGTGGCCTATGTGCTGGCCCATGACGGTTTCTTTCACCGCCACTGGCCACGGGCGCCGAAGCCGGTCAATCGCTACCTCAGGCGCCTGTACCGGGCGCATCGGCTGCACCATGCGGTGAAGGGGCGCGAGGGCAGTGTTTCGTTCGGGTTCTTCTATGCGCCACCGTTGCGAGTGTTGAAGCAACAGCTGAAGCGGCGCAGGGGCCTGTAGGAGCGGCTTCAGCCGCGAACACCCGCGAAGCGGGTGCCATGCACCGCGTTGCCCGTATCGCGGCTGAAGCCGCTCCTACAGAGCCCCTGTGCTATGCGCGATCCCGGCCTTTTGCCCGCGGCTCACCCACCAGCCGAACCCCGCTGCCGTGAAGAACATGATCAGGCTGTAGATCGCCGCCGGCACCGCCATGGTCGCGTTGTTCAGCAGCGTCGGGCTCAGGGCCAGGGCGATGGCCAGGGTGCCGTTGTGAATGCCGATCTCCATACCGATGGCGATCGCCTGGCGCCGGGGGATGCTCAGCAGGCGCGGTACCCAGTAACCCACCCCCAGGCTCAGCAGGTTGAACAGCAGCGCGGCGCCACCCACCACCGGCGCGTACTCGACCACCGTCTGCCAGTCTTTCGTCAGCGCCAGCACGATGGTGAAGGCCAGGAACAACGCCGCCACCAGCTTCATCGGTTTCTCCATGCGCGCGGCGAACCGTGGCGCCCAGTGGCGGATCAGCATGCCCAGCGCCACCGGCAGCAGGACGATGGCGAACACCTGCATGACCTTGGCGAATTGCAGCGGGATGGCCTGGTCGGACGCCATGAACCAGGCCAGCGAGAGGTTCACCAGCAACGGCATGGTGAGAATGGCGATCAGCGAATTGACCGCGGTGAGGGTGATGTTCAGCGCCACGTCGCCATGGGCCAGGTGGCTGAACAGGTTGGCCGTGGTGCCGCCCGGCGAGGCGGCCAGCAGCATCAGGCCCACCGCCAGCGCCGATTCCAGGCCGAAGCCGTTGGCGATCAGGAAACACACCAGCGGCAGCAGCAGGATCTGGCAGGTCAGCCCGATCACCACGGGTTTCGGGTATTTGACCACCCGGGCGAAGTCGGCCAGGGTCAGCGACAACCCCAGGCCCAGCATGATGATGCCCAGGGCGAGGGGCAGGACGGCGGTGAGCAGCGGCGAGGCGGTCATGGGCGGTCTCTCGGGCGAAGGATCCCGGGAGTCTAGGCGGCGCTGGAACGATAGCTAATCGCAATAGGCCTTTCTTGGTAACCGTTTGTTACTAAACCCAGCGAGAGCAGCGGCCCCGGGTCGCGTTGCGATGCCGCGCCCGGCGCAGTAGCATTCCCGCTTTTGCCGAGGATTAGCCTGTCATGCCGTTCCAGCCAGGTCTGCTTGCCACACCGGTGCCGGCCCATGCCCGCCACCTGTTCTTCGCCCTCGACGCGGTCGAGGCCTTGCCCGCCGTCCTGGACCAATTGCTGCCGCAGGTCGACGGTAAAACCCTGGTCCTCGCCGTCGGCGCGCCGCTGGCCAAGGCCCTGGGTCGTGAAGTACCTGGCCTGCGCAGCTTCCCGCAACTGGACGCGGTGGTGGAGAACCCGGCCACCCAGCACGCCCTGTGGCTGTGGCTGCGCGGCGAAGAGCGCGGCGAGCTGTTCCTGCGCGCCCAGGCCCTGCAACAGGCCCTGGCGCCGGCCCTGCGCCTGGTGGACAGCGTCGATGGTTTCCTGCACCGCGGTGGCCATGACCTGACCGGCTACGAAGACGGCACCGAGAACCCGGTGGACGAAGACGCCGTCGCCGCCGCCATCGTGGCGGGCGATGTGCCGGGCCTGGCGGGTTCGAGCTTTGCCGCGTTCCAGCTGTGGAAGCACGACCTGAACTACTTCAAGTCGCTGCCCCAGGATGAGCAGGACAACATCATCGGCCGCCGCCTGAGCGATAACGAAGAGCTCGACGACGCGCCCGAGTCGGCCCACGTCAAGCGCACCGCCCAGGAGAGCTTCGAACCCGAGGCATTCATCGTCCGCCGTTCGCTGGCCTGGGCCGACGAGCGCGGCGCGGGTCTGGCGTTCGTGGCCCTGGGGTATTCGTTCGATGCCTTCGAGGTGCAACTGCGCCGCATGAGCGGCCTGGAAGATGGTGTGATCGATGGTCTGTACCGCTTCAGCCGGCCGCTGAGCGGCGGCTACTACTGGTGCCCGCCGTTGACCGGGGCCGGCGCTGACCTGCGTCTGTTGCTGGGCTGATTGGACTCCATCGCGGGGCAAGCCCGCTCCCACGACCCGCTGTGGGAGCGGGCTTGCCCCGCGATGTCTCAGAACGGCACCGCCACCGTCAGCTGGCTGTACACATTGGTCCCGCTCCCCACCTGATTGCCGCCATTGCTCTGATCCTTGCGCGGCTTGAACAGCCCCAGCAGCGGGGTGACGATCAGGTGTTCGTTCACCGCCCATTCCACATACAGGTCCAGCTCCTGCGCATCCAGGTTCAGGGTGTCGCGGGTGCGCACGGTATTGAAGTCGAAGAACAGCGCACCCACGGTGACGTCGTCCCGTGGCGTAGCTTTCAAGCCGACATGGTGGATGCCGCTGTTGGTGTTGAACGGGCCGGCATAGTTGCCCGCCACCTCGCCCTGGATCCAGGTGCCGTAGCCGCCGGACAGGCCGGTGAACAGCAGGTCCCAACCCGCTGAGTAGCGGGTGTAGCGGTAGGTCAGTTGTGGCGCCCACGGCGCTTCGGCGAAGGTGTAGCCAGCCTCGGCGTACCAGGCCGTTTCCCGGCCGCCACGCTTGTCCTGCCAGGCGTATTCGAAGGCCAGGCGGGTATTGGCCAAGCCGGCGTTGCCCTCACCGCGAAAGCTGTACACATCCATGCCTTCGCGGGCCTTCTGGAAATCGCTGGCCCACTGGTCGGCGACATCGATGCCGTGGATATAGGTCAGGCCCAGGGTGCCCAGCGCGTGGGTGTAGTCCAGGGTGCCGGCGGCCAGTTCGGTTTCGGCCTGGGCGCGGTTGTCGGACTTGAGCCAGAGCACGCTGCCGTGCAAACCCTCGTTGCCCCCCAGGCGCAACACCGCCGTGCGGTCGAAGGCATGCCGGGCGCCGAGGTAGAAACCACCGCCTCGATTGAGGTGTCCATCGGCCGGGCCTTTACCCAGGTTGGGGCCATCGTCGTTGATCAGGAAGCCGCTGCCCAGGCGGATCACCTGGCGCCCGCCGGAAATGTCCACGCCATCCTGGCCCAGCAACGGCAACAGGGTGCCGGAGCGCCAGCCCAGGTAGGCGTCCTCGATCTTGGTGGTGCGCTCGGAGCCATCCTGGT
Source organism: Pseudomonas entomophila (assembly GCF_018417595.1). Lineage (NCBI taxonomy): Bacteria > Pseudomonadati > Pseudomonadota > Gammaproteobacteria > Pseudomonadales > Pseudomonadaceae > Pseudomonas > Pseudomonas entomophila. Next base: position 3,423,850 of record NZ_CP070982.1, on the reverse strand, counting down.
TGCCTCCGGCATCGCCGTCGCCCCAGGCGCCGGAGCTCACCCAGTTCAGTGCACCGTACAGGCTGCCATTGCCGGCCAGGCCGTGGTCGCCGCTCAGGCCGTATTTGATGAAGCCCTCGCGCCAGGTCGAGCCACCGGGCGTGCCGTCATAGTTGTGGCGGCTGTTGAACATGCCCCAGACCGCGAGCAGGTCGGCGTTCAGGTGGGTGTCGTCGTCGGCGTACAGCTCGTGGGCCGACGTGGCCTGGGTCGCAGCCAGCAAGGCCAGGGCCAGGACGGTACGGCGTGGGGTGAGACGCATGGATCGTTCCTCGTTCGTTATGTGCGGTCTTGGGGCCGCGTTGTTGTGGAGGCAGGTGTCGCACGGCGACGGGGCATTAGCGCGTGGAACAGGGGGGAGGGTCTTGCCCGTGGCTGCCAGCGCGCTTGCACCTGGCCGCCATTGCGGTTGTAGGAGCGGGTTTACCCGCGAACACCGGCGTAGCCGGTGCCCTGCACCGAGGTGCTTGCATCGCGGGTAAACCCGCTCCTACAAAGGCCTCATTGGGCGGGGGTTTCCGGCAAGGTTGCGCCACCGTCCACGATCAGGGTCTGGCCGGTGATATAGCCGGCCGCATCGGACGCCAGGAACAACATCGCCGCGGCTATATCCGCCGGTTCGCCCAGGCGCCCCATGGGTACCCCGGCGGCAATCCGCGCATTCAGCGCGGTATCGCCGAGATTGCCCATGGCCGGCGTGCGCACCATGCCCGGCTCGACACCGTTGACCCGCACGTTCAATGGCGCCAGCTCCAGGGCGGCATTGCGAATGAAACCGTTGACCCCGGCCTTGGACGCGGCGTAATGGCTCAGGCCCGGGTAGGCCACCCGTGGGCCGGTCACCGAAGAGGTCGCCAGCACGCAGCCTCCGGCCTGCTGGCGAAACAGCGGCAGGGCACCCTGGGTGAGCCAGAACAGCGCGCCAAGGTTCACGGCCAGGGTGCGCTGCAACAGTGCCGGCGTGATCTCGGCAAACGGTATGAGCGGAAAGTACGCGGCGTTGTGCACCAGCACGTCCAGGCGCGGCATTGCATCGAGCACGGCCGCGATGGCCTGGCCGTCCGCCAGGTCGAGCAGTTGGGCCTGCACGTCATGGTCTCGTGCACGCTGTGCCTCGACCAAGGATGCCAGCGCCACAGGCTCGACATCGACGGCCACCACCCGCGCGCCATTGCCGGCAAAACCCTCGACGATGGCCTGGCCGATGCCCCCGGCCGCCCCGGTGACCAGCACCGTGCGCCCGCTGAAGTCGTACTGCGCGCTCATGGCTGGGGCTCCAGGCGGGCGTAGGCCAAGGTCGGCACATCGACCACGGTCGAGCCACCGTCGGCGGTGATCACCGCGCCAGTCACGATGCTCGCCTCGGCGCTGACCAGGAACTGGCACACGGCGGCGATCTCGTCGCTGTCCGCAGGGCGGCGCAAGGGCACGTCGCGGGTGACGCGCCGGTAGGCGGCCTCCAGGTCGTCACCGTGATAAGCCATCAGCGCCTGCATTTCCGCATCCGCCATCGGGGTGCGCACCCAGCCCGGGCACACGCAGTTGACCCGCACCCCTGAAGGGCCGTAGTCGCGGGCCAGGGAGCGGGTCAGACCGACCAGGGCATGCTTGGCGGTGGTATAGCCACACACCTCGGGCCCGGCCGCCAGCGAGGCGATCGAGCCGAGCAGCACCAGGCTGCCCCGGCTGGCCTGCAACATTGGCAGGCAGGCGCGAGCGGTGTGGAAAGCACTGTCGAGGTTGCCACGCAGCGCCTCACGCCAGGCGTCGTCGCTGGTGTCGCCGGCACGCCCGAGGCCGTGTCCACCGGCACAGGCGATGACCGCGTCGAGGCCGGCGAAGCGCGCTTCGACCTGCTCGATGAAGCCGCCCCAGGTGGCACTGTCCGCCGCATCGCCCGCCAGTACCAGGCCCCCCGTTGCCTCGGCGACCCGTTCGAGCGCCGCCTGGCGCCGCCCCACCAGCGCCACCTGCCAGCCCTGGCGCGCCAGGCGCAGGGCGCAGGCCGCGCCGATGCCGCTGCCGGCGCCGGTGATCAGCACGCGGCGGCTCACTGCGGGTACTCCGTACGGTTGACCACCCGGCAGTACGAGGACACCGGGAAGTTGGCCAGGGCCTCGAAGCCGCCACCGGCATAGCCGAAGATCTTGCCGTCGCTGCGGTGTTGCAGCAGGTCGATCATCACCAGGCCCAGGGTCGGCACGATCTTCTCGCACCAGACGAACAGGTACAGCTGCTCGGCGATCTTGTAGTAGTAGGCGCGGTCGGTGTCGCACAGGCCTTGCTCGACCCCCTTGAGGCACTGCCAGCTGTAGTACTCGGGGTTGAGGTAGAGGTGCTCGTACTCTTCGGTCGGGCTGTAGCGGTAATGGTTGCGCAGCCCCACCAGCTCGGTGGTCGGCGCGTGGGGGCAGGCGCCGTCCTGCCAGGGGCGGTCGAGGGTGCCGTGGAGGAAGGTCGCCTCGACGCCGGTCAAGGGTTCGCCGGCCAGGGCGCGGGTGTACAGGCCGCGCTCGGTCTGCGCCTGGTCGGGCAGGCGGCCGAGCACGGCGGTGAAGGACCGGCTGAGGGTATCGAGCACCAGCGAGATCGACCAGGCCTGGTCGCCTTCCTGCTTGATGAAATCGACCAGGTACAGCCCATCGCGCACCGACGTGGCGCGGTAGCTGGCGCTACCGGTGCTGTGGCCGTCGGTGGCGTGCCAGTGCAGTTCTTCTGCATCGAAGCGGTGCTCGATGACCCAGCCATTGGCGAAGTGCAGGGTGAGCATGCGCCCGGCAAGGTCGGCCCGTTGCGGCAGGGTGAACGCTTGCGGGGCGAAGCCCTCGGCGAGGGCGCCCACGGTGATCCAGTCGGCGGGTTTGCTCATGGTGGTGACTCCTGTGGTTGGCTTGGCCACAGGGTGCATTGCCACGGGAAGGTCCGGTATCAACCGGAAGGTTGAGTCACAGGAACAGGCTGGCCACAAGCTCGGTGCGGTTGCGCACCCCCAGCTTGCGGAACAGGTTGATCAGGTGGGTCTTCACCGTTGCCAGGCCAACCCCCAGTGCCCGGGCGATCAGCTTGTTGCTGGCGCCCTGGCGCAGCAGTTCGGCGATCTGTCGTTCCCGTGGGGTGAGCGCGATGGGCACGGCGCTCTCGGCCAGCGGCAGGCTGGCCACCGCCAGTTGCATCAACCCATGCAACGGCAGCAGCCGTTGCAGCTCGACGTCACGGAACTCGCCCAGGCTGGCGCAACGCAGCAAGGAAACGCCCGCACGAGGCTGGCCCTGCACCTGGGCAATGACCTCCACCACATCCACCACCTGATGCTGCGCCAGGAACTGGCGATAGGTACGGCCCTGGTCCTGCGGCAGACGGGCCAGGCCCTGGCGCAGCGACACCACGGGGCCGCCAATGGCCAGGCAGCGCCCGGGTTGCAGCGGGTCGAAGGCCCGGTATCGCGCCAGGTAGCGTGCGTGCATGGGCGCCTGCAGGTCCTGCAGCAGGAAGTCGCAGGCCTGCTGCCCGGCGTCGATGCGGTAGAACGCCGCCAGGGATGCCGGCACCTGCTGGCTGAACGCCTGCAGGCAGTAGCGTCCCAGATCGTCCAGGGCGTTGGCCATGGTCAGTAGCGGATCATCACCGACTTGAGCTCGGTGAAGTCGTCGATGAAGGCCGAGCCGAATTCGCGGCCGATGCCGGAAGCCTTGATACCACCGAACGGCACGGCGGGATCGAGCAGGGTGTGCATGTTCACCCACAAGGTGCCGGCCTGGACCTCCGGGATCAGGCGCATGACCTTGCCCAGGTCGTTGCTCCACAGGCTGGCGGACAGGCCGTAGGGGGTGGCGTTCATCAGCTGCAGCAGCTCGTCTTCGTCGTCGTAGGGCAGGAAGGTCGCCACCGGGCCGAAGGTTTCCTGGTTGAGCAAGCTGTCCTGGGCCGAGTTGGCGAGGATCACCGTGGGTTCGACGAAGCAGCCGGGGCCTTCGCCGATGCGCCCGCCGTGGATGATCTGGCTGCCTTCGGCGCGGGCGAGGGCGAACAACTCGGCGAGTTTCTGCTGGTGCGGCTTGTTGGCCACGGGGCCGAACTGTGTGGTTTCGTCCAGTGGCGAGCCGGTTTTGAGCAGGGCCAGGCGTTGCGCCAGGGCGTCGAGCAGCGGCTCGATCCGCGAGCGGTGGACGAAGAAGCGTTCACCGGCGGCGCAGATCTGCCCCGAATGCAGGAAACCGGCTTCGATGATGCCGTCCACCGCCTTGTCGATGCCCACGTCGGGCAGGAACGCCACCGAGTTCTTGCCGCCCAGCTCCAGGGTGGCGCGGGTCAGCTTGGCGCCCATGGCGGTCTGGCCGACGGCGATGCCGGTGGGCACGGAGCCGGTGAACGACACCTTGTCGGTGCCCGGGTGCTCGACCAGCGCCTTGCCCACCAGGCCGCCACCGGTGAGCACGTTGAGCACGCCCGGCGGCAGCCCGGCGGCGCTGGCCAGTTCGGCGATGCGCAGCAGGGTCAGCGGGGTGAACTCGCTGGGTTTGAGCACGATGCTGCAACCGGTGGTCAACGCCGAGGCCAGCTTCCAGATGGCGATCATCGTCGCGAAGTTCCACGGCACGATGCCCACCACCACGCCCACCGGCTCGCGCAGGGTGAAGGCGCTGTAGCGCTCGCCGGCGAAGGAGGGCAGCGACGGGGTGAGGGTCTGGCCGCTGATCTTGGTCGCCCAGCCGGCGTAGTAGCGCAGGAAGTGCGCGGCCTGGTCGACCTCGAAGGCGCGGGCGATGCCGATCAGCTTGCCCGACTGCAGGGTTTCCAGCTGGGCCAGTTCCTCGCGGTGGGCTTCCAGCAGGTCCGCCAGCCGGAACAGCACCGCAGCGCGGGCGGCAGGGCTGGTGCGTGACCAGGTCAGGAAGCCCTGGCGGGCGGAGGCGACGGCCTGCTCGACATCGGCCTGGTTGGCGTCGGCGACCTGGGTGATGGGCTCGCCGTTGGCCGGGTTGACCACGCTGATGCGTGCAGTGGCTTGGCTTGGGACGACCCGACCATGGATGTACAGGCCATGGTCGCGGGCGAGGAACGTGGTGACGCTGGAAAGGAGGGGGATGTCGCTCATGCTTCGGCTCCGTCGGGGCGTAGATGGCGAGGGCTACGCCCTCGTTCGCGGGCGAGCCCGCGAAGGGCCGCGACGCGGCCCCTATGGTCAATAGCGAGCAGATTAACGGCCGTCAGGCTCCCCTATCTTGTCTCTCCATGCCATCGCCATGACCCAGCCTGCCAGCCCGAAATTCCCCACGAAAAATGCAATTCGAGGTGCGGAAGTTGCATTTTCCGAGCGCAGCACGGCTCCCATACTGACCCGGCATTCATCAGCGAGCCGCCACCTGATGGCCACGTTCGCCAGGGTCCAATAACAATGAGCCAGACCATGAAAAAGCCAAACTCCCTGCTCGAAGACCTCAAGCCCCTGCTGCCCGCCATCGCCGCCCGCGCCGACCAGGCCGAGCGCGAGCGCAGCGTGCCTGCCGAGAACATCGCCCTGCTCAAGGGCATCGGCCTGCACAAGGCCTTCCAGCCCCGGCACTACGGCGGCCTGGAAATCAGCCTGCCGCAGTTCGCCGAATGCATCGCCGCCCTGGCCGGCGCCTGCGCCAGCACGGCCTGGGCCATGAGCCTGCTGTGCACCCACAGCCACCAGCTGGCGATGTTTTCGGCCAGGTTGCAGGACGAGCTCTGGCGTGACCACCCGGACGCCACCGCGAGCAGCAGCATCGCCCCGTTCGGCCGCACCGAGGAAGTGGAAGGGGGCGTGCTGTTCAGCGGTGAGATGGGCTGGAGCAGCGGTTGCGACCATGCCGAGTGGGCGATCATGGGCTTTCGCCGGGCCAACCCGCAGGGCGGCCAGGATTACTGCTTTGCCGTGCTGCCGCGCAGCGATTACCAGATCCGCGATGACTGGTTCGCGGCCGGCATGCGCGCCAGTGGCAGCCGCACCCTGGTGGTCGACCGCGCCTTCGTGCCCGAGCATCGCATCCAGAAGGCCCGGGACATGATGGAAGGCCAGTCGGCGGGGTTTGGCCTGTATCCGGACAGCGCCCTCTACTTCAACCCTTACCGCCCGTACTTCGCCAGCGGCTTCTCCACGGTCAGCCTGGGCATCGCCGAGCGGATGCTCGAAGCGTTCAAGGATAAGACCCGTAACCGCGTGCGCGCCTACACCGGTGCCGCCGTCGGTGCCGCTACGCCAGCGTTGATGCGCCTGGCCGAATCCACCCACCAGGTTGCTGCAGCCCGGGCCTTGCTGGAAAAGAGCTGGGAACAGATCGCCGACTACAGCGCCCGCCACCAGTACCCCACGCGCACGGAGTTGGCGTTCTGGCGCACCAACCAGGGGTATGCCGTGAAACTGTGCATCCAGGCGGTGGACCGCTTGATGGAGGCCGCCGGTGGTGGCGCCTGGTTCGACAGCAGCGAACTGCAGCGCCTGTTCCGCGACGCCCATATGACCGGCGCCCATGCCTACACCGACTACGACGTCTGCGCACAGATCCTCGGCCGTGAGCTGATGGGGCTGGAGCCGGACCCGGCAATGACCTGAGCCCTAGAACAACAATGAATCCGGAGCCTTGCATGACTACCTCGTTCGACTCGCGCGCCTTGCGCCGCGCCCTGGGCAACTTCGCTACCGGCGTGACCGTGATCACCGCCGCCGATGCCGCTGGCCGCAAGGTCGGCGTCACCGCCAACAGCTTCAACTCGGTGTCCCTCGACCCACCGCTGGTGCTCTGGAGCATCGACAAGCGCTCCAGCAGCCATGCCGTATTCGAGGCTGCCGGGCACTTCGCGGTCAATGTGCTGGCCGCCGATCAGGTCGACTTGTCCAACACCTTCGCCCGCCCCAGCGAGGATCGCTTCGCCGGCATCGACTACGAGGTGGGCGAGGGCGGCGCACCGCTGTTGGCGGATTGCGCGGCGCGCTTTCGGTGCCAGACGTTCCAGCAGCTCGATGGCGGCGACCACTGGATCCTGGTGGGTAGAGTGCTGGCGTTCGACGACCTTGGCCGTTCGCCCTTGCTCTATCACCAGGGCGCCTATTCCATGGTCCTGCCGCACCCGCGCATGGCCCCGCGTGGCGATGGCCGCAGCCACTTCCAGGGCCGCTTGCAGCACAACCTGTACTACTTGATGACCCAGGCGCTACGCGCTTACCAGGGCGATTACCAACCCCGGCAACTGGCCACCGGCTTGCGCACCAGCGAGGCACGTATGTTGATGGTGCTGGAGCACGACGCAGGTCTCGCGCCAGCCGACCTTTTGCGGGAAGTGGCGATGCCCGAGCGCGAGGTTGGCGAAGCTGTGGCCAACCTTACGCGCAAGGGGCTGGTGGCTGAGGATAATGGCCGGGTGTGCCTGACCGAGGACGGTCGTGAGGCAACCGAGGGGCTGTGGGGCATTGCCCAGACCCAGCAGGAGCAAGTGTTCGGCCAGTTCAGCCACGAACAGTTGGAGACCTTCAAGGCCGTGCTCAAGGCGATCATTGCCCGTTGATATGGAATGCCCCCTGTAGGAGCGGCTTCAGCCGCGATCACCCGCGAAGCGGGTGCGGGACACCGCGGTGCCCGCATCGCGGCTGAAGCCGCTCCTACAAAGAATTCAAAGACTGGCAGAGAATTGCAAGGCTGCCGGCAGGCAGGGGCAAGACAGCGCCATGGACACAGGCCACAGTAACCCGGCATAGCACTTTCCTCGTCCAGCCAGGGCCCGCCCATGACAATCAACAATAAGCTCACCGAGCACCTGAACCGCGGCACCGTCGGTTTCCCCACTGCATTGGCCAGCACCGTCGGCCTGATCATGGCCAGCCCGGTGATCCTCACCGCGACCATGGGTTTCGGCATCGGCGGCAGCGCCTTCGCCGTGGCCATGGTGATCGCCGCGGTGATGATGCTCGCGCAATCGACCACCTTCGCTGAAGCGGCGGCGATCCTGCCGACCACCGGTTCCGTGTACGACTACATCAACTGCGGCCTGGGCCGCTTCTTCGCCATCACCGGCACCCTGTCGGCCTACCTGATCGTGCATGTGTTCGCCGGCACCGCCGAGACGATCCTCTCCGGGGTGATGGCCCTGGTGAACTTCGAGCACCTCAATACCCTCGCCGAATCGGCCGGTGGCTCGTGGCTGCTGGGGGTGGGTTTCGTGCTGGTGTTCGGCGTGCTCAACGCTTTCGGTGTCAGCGCCTTCGGCCGCGCCGAAGTGGTGCTGACCTTCGGCATGTGGACCACGCTGATGGTGTTCGGCGTGCTTGGCTTGATCGCCGCGCCGGCCGTGGAGCTGGAGGGCCCGTTCGGGGTGTCGCTGGTGGGCACCGACCTGATGACCATCCTGTCGCTGGTGGGCATGGCCATGTTCATGTTCGTCGGCTGCGAGTTCGTCACCCCGCTGGCCCCGGAACTGCGCCGCTCGGCCTGGGTGATGCCCAAGGCCATGGCCCTGGGCCTTTTCGGTGTAGCAAGTTGCATGTTCATCTATGGCGCGGCGATGAAGCGCCAGGTGGAAAACGTGGTGCTCGACGCGGCCAGCGGCGTGCACCTGCTGGACACGCCCATGGCCATTCCGCGCTTCGCCGAGCAGGTGATGGGGGATATCGGCCCGGTGTGGCTGGGCATCGGCTTCCTGTTCGCCGGGGCCGCCACCATCAACACGCTGATGGCCGGCGTGCCGCGGATCCTCTACGGCATGGCCGTGGACGGCGCCTTGCCCAAGGTCTTCACCTACCTGCACCCGCGCTTCAAGACGCCGCTGCTGTGCATCCTGGTGGTGGCGCTGATCCCGTGCTTGCACGCCTGGTACCTGGGCGGCAACACCGACAATATCCTGCACCTGGTGCTGGCTGCGGTGTGTGCCTGGAGCACGGCCTACCTGCTGGTGACCCTGTCGGTGGTGATCCTGCGCATCCGTCGTCCCGACCTGCCGCGCGCCTATCGTTCGCCGCTGTTCCCGCTGCCGCAGATCGTCTCCAGTATCGGCATCCTGCTGGGCATGTGGTTCATCACCCCACCGGGCATGAACCCCGCCGATGTCTATGTGCCGTTCGCCGTGATGCTTGGCGCCACTGCCGCGTATGCACTGTTCTGGACGTTGTGCGTGCAGAAGGTCAACCCGTTCAGGCCGGCTCGGGTCGAGGACGTGCTGGAGAAGGAATTTGCCGCCGAGCCTGGCCAACCTAACCGCGAGCAGGTGCAGCATGTCGGCAAGCTGGCTTGAGCGCCTGACTGGCCCGCGTGCCCCGGCGGGATACCGGCCGGGGGCGACCTTGCAGCGGGTGTGGCGTAACCTGGGATTGACGGATTTGCAATCCGCAGCATCGTTTACCTACCGCGAGGATGGCCCGCGGATCGAAGTGCGCGAACGCACCGAGAGTCATCTGCTGATGCACCTGGTGATGTGCGAGTTCATCCTGCGCGTGCCTGCCGTGGGGCAGGGCACGCTGCGGGCTGAGCTGCACCATACGGGTGCGCTGCGCCGCACTGGCCTGGCGTGCCGTCTGCGTGGTGGCGACCAGGGACTGTTCGAGGGGCTCGAGTCACGCCTCGAAGAGGTTCACGCCGCCCTGATGCCCTTGGACTTCAAGCGCCTGGCCATCGAGTGCAGCGATGGCCAGTGGCAGGTGACCCTGGAGCACATGGGCGCCAGTGAGGTGGTCAACCGCATGCCAGCCTTCCGTCGCTACATCCCCCTCGCTGCCGAGCAGTGCTGTCACCTCTGGCAGGCTTTCGACGCCCTCGCACACGCCCTGCGCGGTCTTTGAATCCAACGCCTCTCTGGTAGGAGCGGCTTCAGCCGCGATCACCCGCAAAGCGGGTGCCAGGCACCGCGATACCCGCATCGCGGCTGAAGCCGCTCCTACAAGAGATGACAGTTGTACGTTCATTGATAACATGTTAACAATTACCTCCATAACTACAATCGTTGCGAGTGGAGGTTGTCATGTCCTTGCCCCAGCCCGCTTCAGTGCACCGCGCAAACCCGGCCCACGACGGCCTGGAGCGCTGGACCACGGCCATGCAGCAAGTCTGTGGCCAGTTCCAGACCGAGCTTGCCTTCAACCGCTCGCTGTTCATCGGCGAGGTCTCGACCTTCAATCGCGCCGGTTTGGCCCTGGCCAACCTGCGCACCAACGCCGGCAATATCCGCCGCCTGGGCGACAACCCTGACCGCGACGACGACCAGCACTGTTTCCTGGTCAGCCAGCGCATGGGCTACTCGCAGATCACCCAGGGTGGTGTGAGCATCCAGCTGTCGCCCGGCGAGCTGCTGCTGATGGACTCGGTGGGGCCCTGTGAAATCACCCCGTTCGGGCTGATCGAGCATGTGTCGCTGGCGCTGTCTCGCGAGCAGGTGCGCAAGCATGTCACGGGTTCGGGCGCGGCCTTCGGCAAGATCTCCTCGACCAACGCCTGCGGGCGCATGCTGCACCTGCTGATGGACCAGCTGTGCCGCGAAGGGGACGATGCCGGCGATACTCAGGGTGAGGCGCTGCAGGCCGCTTTCATCGCCTTGCTGGAGCCGGGTTTCGAACGGGCCGACGACAACCCCGGCGCGCTGTCGGGCCTCAGTGGCGCCAACCTGCGCGGCCATGTGCAGAAGGTCATCGACGAGTCACTGGGCCAGCCCGGCCTGACCCCGGCCAACCTGGCCGAGCGCCTGAGCATTTCGGTGCGGCATCTGTACCGCTTGTTCGAGGAGGAGGGCGACAGTGTCTGCCGTTACATCCAGCGTTCACGGCTCAAGCGCAGTGCGGACGATCTGTCCAACCCGTTCCTCAAGCGTGAGTCGATCACCTCCATCGCCTACAAATGGGGGTTCACCGATTCGGCGCATTTCAGCCGGGCGTTCAAGAAACAGTTCGAGCAGTCGCCGAAGGATTACCGGGCGATGGCGTTGATGGCGGGGCGTTGAGCAGTGGTTGGGTGGTATGGGGATCGAGCGCCGCTCGTGCGGTGCATCGCGGATAAATCCGCTCCTACAGGCGAACCGATAATCCGCGTCGTACCTGTAGGAGCGGATTTATCCGCGATGCGCCGCGCCAGCGGCGCTTGGTCAACGTGTATGTGGTATCAGGCAACCGCGAGGTAATGCTTGACGAACGTCTCGCTCAACACCTCCCACAGCACCGGCGTGCCCTTGGTCACGAACCAGGCATCCCCCGCCTTGTAACGCGTCACCTGCCCGGTGGCTTCATCGGTCAGCTGGATCTCGCCGGTCACGATCACCGCTTGCTCACTGAACGGGTAGACCATGCGGAACTTGCCTTGCGTGGTGCCGAAGTAGGCGCTGCTGACCGGGTCGGTCGGCGCCCCGTGGGTCATCTTGCCGTAGCACTTGACCTCGCCTTCGAGGATGGTCGAGCCCAGGTCGGCAACGGTGCCCCAGGCGTCGAGTTCGGACAGTTGCACACCCTGGCGGACGGCGGTAAGGGTCATGGTGGTTCTCCAGTCTGGTGGGAAAAGGAATCAACGGCGGCCGTTGAAGAAGCCCGACAGCTGATGCACGGTCTTGCCGGCAGTCAGCAGCAATGGGCGGATGTGGTCCTTGCCGAGGATGCGCGCGTGCTTGACCGAGCTGATCAGGTCGTAGCGGCGGGAGCCTTCGCTCATGCCTTCGGCGAGGATCTTGCAAATGATGTGGCTGGGGGTGACGCCGAAACCGGAATAGCCCTGCACGTAGAAGGCATTGGGGCGGTTGCTCAGGGTGCCGATCTGCGGGAACAGGTTGGCGCTGGTGGCCATCGGGCCGCCCCAGGCCAGGTCGATGCGCACGTCCTTGAGGTAGGGGAAGATCTTCAGCATCAGGTTGCGGTTCCACGCCTTGAGGTCTTTCGGGATGTGCTCCACGAAAGGCGTGGCGGCGCCGAACAGCAGGCGGTTCTCGCGGGTGACGCGGTAATAGTCGATCACCGGGCGGATATCGCTGTAGGCGCCGCGGATCGGGCTGATGCGCTGTATCAGCTCGTCCGGCAACGGCTCGGTCATCAGCTGGAAGGCGTAGGTGTTGACGGTGCGTGCGTGCAACTCGGGTTCGAGCTTGTTGAGGAAGCTGTCGCAGGCCCACAGCAGCTTGCCGGCCTTCACCGATCCACGCCCGGTACGCACGGTGATGCGCTCGCCGTAGTGCACTTCCAGGGCCGGGCTGTGCTCGAAGATCCGCGCGCCATGGCTAACCAGGGCCTGGGCTTCGCCGAGCAGCAGGTTCAGCGAATGCACGTGGCCGCCGCCCATGTGCAGCAGGGCGCTGCTGTAGGCATCGGAGCCGATGATCTGCTTGACCTCCGAGCCGCCGAGGAAGCGGATCTCGTCCTTGTTGTTGATCGCCTTGAAGTCCTTCTCCCAGGCGCGCAAGGTCTTTTCCTGGCGGGCGTTGAAGCCCATGTAGCCATAGCCGTGACAGAAGTCGGCGTCGATCTGGTAGCGGGCGATGCGTTCCTTGATGATGCCGGCGCCCAGCTCGCTGATCTCGAAGATCTCGCGCAGGCCTTGCTCGCCGACGCTGCCCTTGATCTTCTCCAGGTCGTGGCCGATACCCGCCATGATCTGCCCGCCGTTGCGGCCGGTGCCGCCGAAGCCCAGGTAGCGGGCTTCGAGCACGACGACATTGGTGATGCCTTGCTCGGCCAGCTCCAGGGCGGTGTTGATGCCCGAGAAGCCGCCGCCGATCACCACGACATCGGCGTCGATGTCGCTTTCCAGGGTGGGGAAGCTGAGGTTGTACTTCTTGGTGGCGGTGTAGTACGTGGGCGTTTCGATGTTGATCATGGCGCAGCCTGGACAGTTGGAATTGTTGGAAAGCAGGGCTTGCACAAGCGCTGGCTGTTGCAGGGTATTGGGCACCTAACGGGCGGTAGGCGTCTTGCCTGTGGCTGCCGCGATCTTGACCGAGGCTGCCAGCGGGCGGTTCGCCTTGCGGGTGATCGCGGCTGAAGCCGCTCCTACAGCGGTTGCGTCCGTTCAGTAGACCCCGCCCTGAACGGTGTCTCCCGTCCCCTCTTTGAACACCCCGGCCAGCGCCTGCAACCCGCGCATCAGCACCGTGGTGTCCACGCCGACGGCGACGAATGCCGCCCCCAGCTCGATATAGCGCCGGGCGAGCGGCTGGTCGGCGCTGAGAATCCCCGCCGCCTTGCCGGCCCGCTGGATCCGCACCAGGGCGTCTTCGATGGCGGCCTGCACCTCGGGGTGCCCCGGATTGCCCCGGTGCCCCATGGCCGCGCTGAGGTCGGCAGGGCCAATGAATACGCCATCGACGCCGTCGACGGCGCAGATCGCATCGAGGTTGGCCAGCCCCTCGCGGTTCTCGATCTGCACCAGCAGGCACATCTGCTCGTCGGCCTGGTCCAGGTAGCCGGGGATGGTGTTCCAGCGCGACGCCCGGGCCAGGGCGCTGCCCACGCCACGCACGCCTTCGGGCGGGTAGCGCATGGCACGCACCAGCCCGCGCGCCTGCTCGGCGCTCTCGACCATGGGCACCAGCAGCGTCTGCGCGCCAATGTCGAGCAGTTGCTTGATCAGCGCGGTATCGCCGATCACCGGGCGCACGATCGCTTGGGCCGGGTAGGGCGCCACGGCCTGCAACTGGCCGAGCAGGCTGCGCAGGTCGTTGGGCGCGTGCTCGCCGTCGAGCAGCAGCCAGTCGAAGCCGGCGTTGGCTGCCAGCTCCGCGCAGTACGGATCGGCCAGGCCCAGCCACAGGCCGATCTGTGTTTCACCGCTGCGCAGGCGTTGCTTGAAAGTGTTGATGGGCATGTGCATAGGTGGTCCTCGTTGAACGTGCGGATTCGGGGGCAATGTGGGAGCAGCTGCCTGGCAGGGTATTCGTCGTTTTCGGTTTGACCATGTGGGAGCGGCCTTGTGTCGCGAAAGGGCTGCGTAGCGGCCCCAGGATTTCAGTGTCGATGCAATGGCCGCTGGGGCCGCTTTGCGGCCCTTTCGCGACACAAGGCCGCTCCCACAAGGGATCTTTGTTGTCTCGGTGCTGGCGTCAGACGAACCGGCAGGCGATCGAGCCCAACTGGTCATAGTCGACATGGAAGGTATCGCCCGGGCGCGCGGCCACCGGGCGAGTAAACGAGCCCCCGAGGATCACCTGGCCGGCCTCAAGCCCCACGTCGTAGGGCGCCAGCTTGTTGGCCAGCCAGGCCACGCCCTTGGCCGGGTGGTTGAGCACGGCGGCGGACACCCCGGACTCCTCGATCACACCGTTGCGGTAGAGCACCGCCGGCACCTTGCGCAGATCGATGTCACCCGGGCGCACGGCGCGCCCGCCCAGGACCACGCCGGCGTTGGCGGCATTGTCGGAAATGGTGTCGAACACCTTGCGGGTGGCGCCGCTGACCGGGTCGACCTGCTGGATGCGCGCGTCGATGATCTCCAGCGCGGGGATCACCCACTCGGTGGCCTCGAGCACGTCGAACAGGCTCACCTCGGGGCCCTTGAGCGGCTTGCCGAGAATGAAGGCCAGCTCCACTTCCACGCGCGGCACGATGAAGCGCTCGAACGGGATGTCGCTGCCTTCGTCGAAGAACATGTCGTCGAGCAGCGCGCCGTAGTCCGGCTCGGTGATGTTCGACGAAACCTGCATGGCCCGCGAGGTCAGGCCGATCTTGTGGCCGACCAGCCGGCGGCCGGCCTTGACCTTGTGCGCCACCCAGGCGCGCTGGATGGCATAGGCGTCGTCGATGCTGATCGACGGGTGTGCCAGAGAGAACTGGCCGACCTGCTCGCGAGAGCGTTCGGCCTGGTCGAGGCGGGCGGCGGCTTGCTGGATGATGTGTGCGTCGAGCATGGAAACCTCAGGGCTGACGGGTGAACAAGGGGTGCAGGCTGCTGTGCTTGGCGTCGTAAACCTGGGCCTGGCTTTCGTCGATCTGCAGCGTGACGCCGACCGGGCGCCGGGCCAGCAGCGGGTCCAGGTACGCGCGCAGTACCGCCAGCAGGTGGTCGCCGACCTGCTTGTGCACCGCGGCGCTGCGGCCGCTGCCCATGCGCAGGTTGGCGTAGACGAAACCGTAGTCACCCTGGCCATCGGCGATTGCCGCATGGGCGGCAGGGTAGGCCAGCACCCGGGTGCCGCCGGTGGGGAACACCTGGCGGCCGTGTTCGTCGTGTTGTTCGAGCATGCGATCGGCCAGGGCGCGGCACAGGCCGGGCATATCGGTGTCGGCTTCGATGTCCGGGCTGTACAGCAGAACCAGATGGGGCATGGCGCGTCTCCCTACAGGCGGCTGGTGGCGGCGGCGCCGGCCGGGTTCGAGGCCTGGGCGGCGGGGATGGCGGCGCCATCCTGGGGGGTGACCGGGAAGATCGCGTTGATCTGCCCGGTGCCGGACGAGCCGAAGTAGGGCGTGACCACTTCGGCCTTGCCGTCGTACCTCGACCAGCCGAGGGCACCGAGCAGCATGGCGGTGTCGTGCATGAAGCCTTCGCCGTGGCCCTTGACCGCGTACTCCGGCAGCATCGCGCAGAAGTCGGCCCAGTCACCGTCCTGCCACATTTGCACCACCCGGTGGTCGAGGGTTTCCAGGAATGGGCTCCACACCTTGGTGGCGAAGTCCGGCGCCTGGCCGTTCTGGGCGAAGCGGTGCGACAGCGAGCCACTGGCGAGGAAGGCGACGCTGCCGTCGTAATGCTCCTCGACCGCCTTGCGCATGGCCCAGCCGAGGCGGGCGCTGTCGTTCAGATAATGCGACGTGCACAGGGCCGAGACCGAGATCACCTTGAAATGCTGGTCGGCGTTCATGTAGCGCATCGGCACCAGGGTGCCGTATTCCGGGGCGAGGGTGGTGGCGTCGTGGGCCATGGTCTCGACGCCCAGACGGTTGCATTGCTCGGCGAGGATGCGCCCCAGCTCGGGGTTGCCGGGGAAGCCATAGTTCATGTTGGCGATGAAGTGCGGCAGCTCGTTGCTGGTGTACAACCCTTCGAAATGCGCGGCGCAGTTGATGTGGTAGTTGGCGTTGACCAGCCAGTGGGTGTCGAACACCACGAGGGTGTCCACGCCCAGGGCGCGGCAGCGGCGGCCGATCTCGTGGTGGCCATCGATGGCCGCCTGGCGGAAGCCCTGGCGCGGGCCGGGCAGTTCGGACAGGTACATCGAGGGCACGTGGGTGATCTTGGCGGCGAGCGCGAGTTTGCCCATGGTGTGTCTCCTGTGAAGGGTTGTTGTTTTTGGTTTCCATGGCGAGGGCATTGCCCTCGAATCAATCCTCGGGACTGATGTGTCCTGCAGCCCATTCGCCGGTAAAACCGGCGCCTACAGGTGCCGCGCCGCGGTACCTGTAGGAGCGGGTTCACCCGCGAAGGGCCATCCCGGCTACACCCCCCAGCGCGGGATGTGATGACTGCCCATGGACAGGCACACGTTCTTGATCTCGGCGAACACCTCGAAGCTGTACTGCCCACCTTCGCGTCCGGTGCCCGAACCCTTCACCCCACCAAACGGCTGGCGCAGGTCGCGCACGTTCTGGCTGTTGATGAACACCATCCCGGCCTCGATGCCCCGGGCCAGGCGGTGAGCCTTGCCAATGTCCTGGGTCCAGATGTACGAGGCCAGCCCGTATTCGGTGTCGTTGGCCAACTGTAGCGCCTCGGCTTCGTCCTTGAACGGGATCAGGCAGGCCACCGGGCCGAAGATCTCCTCCTGGGCGATACGCATGCGGTTGTCGACGTCGGCGAACACGGTGGGCTGGATGAACTGCCCCTTGGCCAGGTGCGCCGGCAGGCCGGCCGGGCGTTCAAGGCCGCCCGCGACCAGGCGCGCACCTTCCTCGATGCCGATGCGGATATAGCCAGTGACCTTGTCATAGTGCTGCTGGGTGATCATCGAGCCGACCTGGGTCTTAGGGTCGGTCGGGTCGCCGACGATCAGGCGCTTGGCGCGGGCGGCGAACTCGGCGACGAACTGCGCGTACACGCTCTGCTGGATGAAGATGCGGCTGCCGGCGGTGCAGCGTTCGCCGTTGAGCGAGAAGATGGTGAACAGCGCGGCGTCCAGCGCACGGTCCAGGTCGGCGTCCTCGAAGATCAGCACCGGCGACTTGCCGCCCAGCTCCATGGAGTACTTCTTCAGGCCCGCGGTCTGCATGATCTTCTTGCCGGTGGCGGTGCCGCCGGTGAAGGAGATGGCCCGCACGTCCGGGTGGCGCACCAGGGCGTCGCCGGCCGTGGCGCCATAGCCCTGGATCACGTTCAGCACACCGTTGGGGATGCCGGCCTCGACCGCCAGGCGGCCCAGCTCGTTGGCGGTGAGCGGCGACAACTCGCTCATCTTCAGCACCGCCGTGTTGCCCAGGGCCAGGCACGGCGCGGTCTTCCAGGTGGCGGTCATGAACGGCACGTTCCACGGCGACACCAGCCCGCACACGCCCACCGGCTGGTACAGGGTGTAGTTGAGCATCTGGTCGTCGACCGGGTAGCTGTGGCCATCCATGCGCGTGCACACTTCGGCGAAGAAGTCGAAGTTGTGCGAGGCGCGGGGAATCAGCACATTGCGCGTCTGGTGGATCGGCAGGCCGGTGTCCAGGGTCTCCAGCTCGGCCAGTTGCGGCACGTTCTGGTCGATCAGCTCGCCCAGGCGACGCATCAGCCGCGCACGTTCCTTGGCCGGGGTGTTGGCCCACTTCGGGAAGGCATCCTTGGCCGCGGCCACGGCCAGGGCGACTTCCTCGGCGCCACCGCTGGCCACTTCGCCGATGGCTTCGCCGGTGGCCGGGTTGTAGTTGACGAAGGTGTCACGGCTCTCGACTTCGCGGCCGTTGATCCAGTGCTTGATCATGCTGTTGCCTCTTGTGCGTTGCGGGCGAAGAACGCGGTTTCGCTGACGATGCGGTTGACCAGGCGGCCAACGCCTTCCACCTCCACCACCACTTCGTCGCCCGGCACCACGTCGGCCAGGCCTTCCGGGGTGCCGGTGGCGATCATGTCGCCGGGTTGCAGGGTCATGAAGCTGGAGAAGTATTCGATGAGGTAGGGGATGTCGAAGATCATGTCGGCGGTGCTGCCTTGCTGTTTCAGCTCGCCGTTGATCCAGGTGCGCAGGGTCAGGTTCGATGGGTCTGGCACATCGGCGACATCGACGATCCACGGGCCGACCGGGGTGGTGGCGTCGCGGTTCTTCACCCGCAGGTTGGGGCGGTAGTAGTTCTCGAGAAAGTCGCGGATGGCGTAGTCATTGCACACCGTGTAGCCGGCCAGGTAGTCCAGGGCGTCCTCGCGCTTGACGTTGCGCGCGGGCTTGCCGATCACCGCCACCAGCTCGCACTCGTAGTGCATGTATTGCACGTTGTCCGGGCGCCAGGTGACCTGGCCGTGCCCGGTGTAGGTACCCGGCGACTTGATGAAGGCCAGCGGCTCGGTGGGCGGGGTGAAGGCCAGCTCGGCGGCGTGGTCGGCGTAGTTCAGGCCCAGGGCGAACATGGTGCCGGTGGCGGGCGGCAACCAGGTGACCTGGTCGGCGTGCACACGGCGGCCGTCGGCCAGGCGCAGGTAGTGATCGTCTTCGACGGTGACCTGGTGGACCTGACCGTCGAACTGGATACGGGCGTGCTTCATGGGGCGAGTCCTTGTTCGGCGACGATGGGGTTGGTCAGCTGGCCGAGGCCGTCGATCTCGACCGTCACCCGGTCACCGGGCAGCACGTCGACGCGGCCTTCCGGGGTGCCGGTGATCAGCACGTCGCCGGCATGCAGGGTCATGAACTCGCTGATCTGGGCGATCAATTGCGCCACGCTGCGCACGCAATTGGCGGTGTTGTTGTGCTGGCGCAACTCACCGTTGACCCACAGGCGAATGCCCAGCGCATCGGGGTTGGCCACTTGCGCCGCTGGCACCAGTTGCGGCCCGAGCGGGCAGAAGCCGTCGCGGCACTTGGCCTTGACCGCCGGGCGGTAGTAGCTGTCTTCCGGCAGGCTGAATTCATTGACGATGGTGTAGCCGGCCACGTACTCGAGGGCGTTCTCGGCGCTGACGCGGCTGGCGTCCCTGCCCATCACAACACCCAGCGCCGGGCCTGGTTGCAGGCGATTGACTGCCGCAGGGTAGGTGACGGCCTGGCCGTGGCTGTTGCGGGTATTCGGGGTTTTGATGAACAGCACCGGCTTGACCGGTGGTTGCTGGTACGGCGCTTCGTGGAAGGACGCCAGGTGCTGCTGCAGCAGGCCCTGATAGTTCAGGGCGACGCCGAACAGGCTGCCGCTGGCGACCTCGTGCAAGGCACGGCTCATGCTTTTCTCCTGCGGTGGACGAAGCGCTCGGGGTGCTTCGCGGTGTTTTTGTTAATGTGTTAACGTTATATTTAATATGTTAACGATCGTCAAGGCGTTCGCCGCGGTGCGGGGGTGCTACGATGGTTTCCCCGGCACGTTTCACCGCTGCGAGAACAACAATGAAAGAGCGACAGCCGATCCCCAACATCAACATCGGTCAGGTCTACGACCAGCGCTACAGCGACAGCGAGGTGCACTACGACAGGCTCGGCAACCTGGCCGGCTTTTTTGGCCGCAACATGCCGGTGCACCGCCACGACCGCTTCTTCCAGGTGCACTACGTGAAGACTGGCAGCGTGCGGGTCTACCTGGACGAGCAGCGCTACCACGAGTCGGGCCCGATGTTCTTCCTCACGCCGCCGACCGTCCCCCATGCCTTCGTCACCGAAGCCGACGCCGACGGCCATGTGCTGACCGTGCGCCAGCAACTGGTCTGGCAATTGCTGCAGGCCGAGCCGGGACTGATGGCCGGGCCGCGCTTGCCGCCGGCCTGCGTTGCGCTGGGGCGTCTGCAAGGCCAGGCACATGAAGAGGCGCGGCGCCTGGAGCAACTGTTCGACCTGTTGGGCAGCGAGATCGGCCATGGCCAGGCGGGGCAGGGCACGGCGGTGCAGGACCTGGCGCGGCTGGTGATGATCAGCCTGCTGCGCCTGTGCGCCAATTCGCTGGAGGCGACGCCGGCGCGGCATGAAGACCTGCAGGTGTTCCACCGTTTCAACGAGCTGATCGAACGCCACTATCTTGAGCACTGGGCATTGCCGGCCTATGCCGACGCCCTGGGCGTGACCGAGGCGCGGCTCAACGACATCTGCCGGCGTATCGCCGACCTGCCGTCCAAGCGCCTGGTGTTCGAGCGGCTGATGCAGGAGGCGCGGCGCCTGCTGCTGTTCACCGGCGGTTCGGCCAACGAGATCTGCTATCAACTGGGGTTCAAGGACCCGGCGTACTTCAGCCGTTTCTTCCAGCGCCATGCGGGCATGGCGCCAGGTGAGTACCGCCAGCGCCAGGCGGCCTTGCGTTGAGCGGTGCATGGGGCGGCAGGCTCCAGGCCAGAGGCATGAAGCCAATCGTGCGACCGCGGCGGATGCGGGAAAATGGCGTTTTGCGGGAGGCGCTTGTACTTTTCACAGGTGCTGGACAGGGCGGGGTGAAATGGTTTTCACTTTATTAATATCTTAATAAAACGGCCTTTCGATCTGCCCTGATGACTACTCCACGACCTTCCCTGACCCTGACCCTTCTGCAAGCCCGCGAGGCGACCATGGCGTTCTTCCGCCCGGCGCTCAATGCCCACGACCTGACCGAGCAACAGTGGCGGGTGATCCGCATCCTGCGCCAGCAGGGCGAGCTGGAAAGCCACCAGCTGGCGGACCTGGCCTGCATTCTCAAGCCCAGCATGAGCGGCGTGCTCAAGCGCCTGGAGCGCGACGGCCTGGTGGCGCGGCGCAAGTCGCCGGAAGACCAGCGGCGGATCTTCATCAGCCTGACCGTGCGCGGGCAGCAGGCGTTCCTGGCGATGAGCGAGGAGATGGAGCGCAACTACCAGGAGATCCAGCGCCAGTTCGGCGCGGACAAGCTGGAGCAGTTGATGGGGTTGTTGAACGAGCTGAAGAAGGTCAAGCCCTGAACCCGTGACCAACCCCTGTAGGAGCGGCTTCAGCCGCGATGTAGACACCGCGGTAGCTGGCACCCGCGTTGCTGGTGATCGCGGCTGAAGCCGCTCCTACAGGGGGCGCGCAGAATCCATGGGGCATGCGGCGAGCTGCAGCGAGTCATCGAGGATCTTCAGCAACGACGCCGCCCGCCGCGCATACACCGCCGGGTTCGCATACAACAGCTCCACATGCAAGCTGTCGATGATCCCCAGGTACGCATCGCCATACAGCTCGAGTTTGTTGCCATCGCTGCGCGCCCAGGCGTGGCGTTCGCACAGGGCCTGGCAGAAGCCCAGGCGGATCCGTTCGAGGTACTGCTCAAAGCCCCCGGTGACCAGCGAATGGATCGATGCTGGCGGCAGGAACGCCGTGCGCAGCACGAAGCGCAAGTTGGCCGAGGCGGCGTAGCGCTCGGCCAGGTGCAGCGGGTGCCAGTGCCCCGGCGCCTCCTTGCCGGCCGCCTCGTGGGCGAAACCCGCCTCGACATAGGCCGTCTCATCAGCCAGCGCCCGTTCGAACGCCTGCACGAACAGCGCATCCTTGTTGGCGAAATGGGCATACAACGACGCCTTGCGCATCCCCGCCAGGGCCGCGATCTCGTTCAGCGACGAGCCGTCGTAGCCATGCTCGGCGAAGTGTTCGACGGCGTGGTCGCAGATGCGCGTGGCGGAAGGGGAAAGGGTTTTCAAGGCGGTCACTCCGGGTTGACGCTGCAGTGCGAGGCGCTGATTGTCTGTGCCAGGGCGGCGCGGGTCAAACCGACGATGACCACCGCGGCGGCCGCCAGCAGCCAGGCCCACGGTAACGGCCCCAGGGTCGCCAGGTAACCGGCCAGGGGCGTGGCGCTGGAAGCGATGCCCAACTGCAGGGCACCCAGCAGCGCCGCCGTGGAGCCCACATCGCGTTGTTGCGAGGACATCGCCAGGGCCATCAGCGTGGCTTCGCAAATCCCCAGGCC
Organism: Pseudomonas entomophila; assembly: GCF_018417595.1. Taxonomy (NCBI): domain Bacteria; kingdom Pseudomonadati; phylum Pseudomonadota; class Gammaproteobacteria; order Pseudomonadales; family Pseudomonadaceae; genus Pseudomonas; species Pseudomonas entomophila. The sequence goes on along the minus strand of NZ_CP070982.1, from coordinate 3,401,901 downwards.
GAACAACGCCAGCGCCACCCCCGCCAACAGCAGCGCCAGGCCGCCACCCGCCACGCCACCGGCCACCGCCAGCAGCGCGCCGCCGCCCATGGCCAGCGCGCCCCACCAGGCCACCTGGGCCACGCCGTGGCGCGTCACCCAGCGCCCGGACAACGCCGCACCCAGCAGGATGGCCACGCCGCAGGCGCCGAACAGCAGGCCGAAGTGCGCGCTGGAGAGCCCGAAGTGCTGCTGGTAGACGTACGCGGAGCCGGCGATGTAGGCGAACAGGAAGAAGAACACCGCCGACAGGGCCAGGGCAGGGCGCAGGAACGCGCCATCGGTGGCGATCCGCGCGTAGGCCGCCCAGACCCGCCGGGGTGCCAGGCGTACCCGTTTCTCGGCAGGCAGGGTTTCGCCCAGCGCCAGGCTGGAATTGAGCAGCGTCAGCACGCCCAGCGCACCCAGCACCAGCATGATCGCCCGCCAGCCAAAGGCGGCATCGACCACCCCGCCCAGGGCCGGCGCGAGAATCGGCGCCAGGCCCTCGATGGTCATCAGCAGGGCGAAGATCTGCGCCGCCCGCGCACCCTCGGCGACGTCGCGGACCATGCTCATGATCACCACCAGGGTGAGGGCGCTGGCCAGGCCCTGGAGCAGGCGAGCGAGCAGCAGCGCCTCCAGCGTGGGGGCCGCCGCCGCGGCAAACGCCGTGACGCTGAACAGCAGCAGGCCGGTGAGCAACGGTCGGCGGCGCCCCAGCGCGTCCACCAGCGGCCCGAACAGCAATTGCCCGATGCCCATGGCCAACAGGAACACGGTGAGGGTGAGTTGCACCTGGGGGTAGCCGGTGGCGAAATCGCGGGCCATCTCCGGCAGGCTGGCCAGGTACATGTCGATGGCCGAGGGGCCGAGGGCGCCGATCAGGGCGAGGGAGGCGGCGAAGCGCAGGTTGGAGGAGGCAAGCATGGTGCAAATCCGTCATTGAAAAATACAACCTACCGATAGGTAGGTTGTAAAAGAGTAGCCAGCACCTGCGCCATGGTCAATAGGGCGGTTGCGCTTCCACGGAGCGCCGATCCCTTGTGTGCCAGATAAATCGCCACCCGTTCTTTAGCGCCACCGGTCCGCCCGGTAGGCAAAAAAAACGAATCCCCCCCAACGGGCCGCACTCCCAACCTTGTACGGCGCAGTGCTGTGCATTCCCAAGCCATACGAGGTTGAAGACCATGACCAACAAAGAGAACAGCAGGATGGGCAACCAGAGCGGTTCGAAGAACCCGGGCAACTTTGCCAATGATCGGGAAAAAGCCGCGGAGGCCGGGCGCAAAGGTGGCCAGAGCAGCGGTACCCAGAAACCCGACCACAGTGAGTCCGGCCGCAAGGGTGGCCGCTCGTAAGTGAGGCCTCGCAGTGCCGGCCGCGCCCGGCACTGCGCATTCGATCAAACCTTCCGGCTGTCGTGCAGTCACTTCTGTTAAGAGCCCCGTTACCGCGAGGGCCAAGGAGGTGGCTGGTGAAACTTGTCTGCCTGCTGCGCGGGTGCCAATGGCGCACCTTGTCCAACCTTGAAAGCAGTGGATTGGCCTGCCTGTGCTGCGGGCGCTGTGGCGCGTTGCGCTACAAGCTGTGGCATGAGGCATCTGGGAGCGCATCTGCGCGCACCCCTCGGGATTGACGCAGGAGAACGGCATGGCCAGGCATATCATCCACTACACCGGCCCGATCAATTCATCGACCTGCGGCAACCTGATCAACACCTGTTCGCGGGCCTTGCAACAGGGCGCGGACCTGCTGCAACTGAACATCGCCACCATGGGCGGCGAATGCAGCTACGGCTTCACCCTGTACAACTTCCTGCTGTCGTTGCCCGTGCCGGTGCACACCCACAACCTCGGCACGGTCGAGTCGATGGGCAATATCCTGTTCCTGGCCGGCGCGCACCGCACGGCCTGCGCCTGCAGCAAGTTCCTGTTCCACCCGTTCCACTGGACCCTGCACGGCGCGGTGGACCATGCGCGCATGGCGGAGTACGCCATGAGCCTGGACTACGACCTGCGCCTGTATGCGCAGATCGTCGCCGAACGCACTGCGGGTGCCGGCGAGGTGCTGGATGTGCCGCGCTACCTGATGGCCCATCCTCGTATTCTCGACCCGCAGGAAGCCTTGGCCTGCGGGCTGATCCATGCCATCGACGATGTGCCTATCGAGGCGGACGCCACCCAGTGGAGCGTGCATGCCTGAACGTGTCCGACAATTTTTTTGAATCTTTACCGGCGACCGATGATCAATGAAGGCGTCATCCAAGGAGAAGGGAGGGCCACGAGCAATGCCAAGTCCCCAGCTGTACGTCATCGAATACCTGCTGCACAGCCAGCCACGCAGTTTCGTCATCCGCCTGGAGCATCTGGACAACGCCGAGGCCTGGCATTGGGCCAGTTGCGATGCGGGTATCGGCATCATCCCGAAGTTCGGGCGCGAGAAGATCAGGAAAATGAGCCGGCCGATGGCCGAGCGCTATGGCATTACCGAGGTGCGCTGGCGGGTGTCGGGCAGCAAGCCGGCCGGGGCGTTATAACGGCGCTTGCAGATACCTCTGTTGGAGCCGGCTTGCCGGCGAACATCGGCACCGCAAATGCCCTGGACCGAGCCAGGCAATCCTGAACGGGATTGCCTTTCTGGCCTGGAAATCAGATTTAACCCCTTTCCTGTAGTCCATTTCCCAAACATGCTCCCGCCGCCTTTTTTCCGTTGCGGTCGTTCTGGCACGGCTCTAGTCTCGGCGGGTCGCTTGAATCAGCGACCGGCTTGGCAGGCCGCTCTGAACAGACCGCATGGCCTGCCGTTATGGCAGCTGTGCGTGGGGCACCTCGTGTGCGCCGGTTTCTGGTCTTGTTCACCGGTCTGTCAACCCATGTACAGCTGCTACCTTCTTGTTTGACAGCAGGCTGTGGTAGTCCTCATTCGACGAACAGGACTATGACCCTGCTAAAGATCGTTCCCGATCCACCCCATCACCCTCACTCCCTCGAAGACACCCTCATCCAGGCCACCGAGTACGCCCTGTGCGCACTGACCGTGGCCCATCAGGCCGTGCACGCCCAGCCCAGATCACCAGCCACGATTCTGATGATGGCGTCGATCCACGAAGTAGAATCGCTGCGTGTGTTGCTCGAGTCGGCGTTGATCCAGGTGCAGATGTCGGCGCAGCCGCAGACGCTGCATTAAGCCCTGGCCGGCCCTGTTCGCCAGCAAGGCTGGCTCCTACCGGGGCTGCGATTCACCTGTAGCAGCCAGCCTTGCTGGCGAAAGGGCCCGCCCTGCCACCAACAACTTCAGGGAAATTGAACAATGACCACAGACGACACCATCCCCAACACAACTGCCGGCAAAACCAAGTTCTACCAGGGCGAAGGCCAGACCGCCCCGCCGTTCTGCATCGAACCTGGCATCCCCTGCCAGCACGCCCGCGAACAGGCCTCGGAACTGATGGGCTGCGTGCGCGACCTGACCATTGCCGGGATCATGGAAGAAAAGCCGCAACTGCTCTGGGCGTCGTATTACCTGAGCGCGCTGGCCAAGGCGCTTATGGATGATACGGAGCTGGGTATGAGGCACTGAGGCTCATATGGCTCGACCTAGGCCTCCGACAGCCACTCAGCAAGGTTCGATATTGTGACGCTATACGTATTTAGGGGGAAGGTGCCGCCCTCAATACGTTGCGCCCTACTTTCACCGAGCTGCACGGATCATTCTTCCGTCGACTGACCGAAATTAAATAACTACGACTTCACCATCATTTAGATATATGGTGCAGCTTTCAAACTCATTACTATCAGATGACATTATTGTCAGATAGCCATCTGTGCCGAAATTTATTTTCAGGTTTGAGAGTTCCGATGCTGTCACGCCGCTTACATCGCTAAGTATTAGATTGAGTAGTGCTACGCTACTGTAGGGGTCATTAAAATCTCGATTTCCATTATGCTCTCCTATGTTGAAAGTCAGGCCTCCCTCCACAGCAAATGACACCGTGTACGCCCTAGTCCCTGGGGCAGGTTGTGGGCGTTTAAAGTTCAATACAGTCACTTGGGCGCCAAAGCAAATTGTTTCCAAGTAGCAGCCCGACAATAGCTCGAAATCAAAATCTTCTGGTAGCTGGTACATTAATTTTCCTCGTTCTTTATCGCTAGCGGCGTAATGGTGGTAATGAATCAGGTGGTAGCGGAACATGCGTATCACCTTGTCCCTTGCCAGGTTTACCTGAGGCAGGGTTCATCGGTTGCTTATGTTCGTTTTGCCATCTCCAGTAACCATGTTCATACCCTGGCACTGGCGAAGAGCCTGGCGGCATGACACGGATATGCTCCCCTTTCGCGGGATCTGTGCCAGGTGGGTAATAGATTTCACCCCCATTTCGACCTGGACGACTCTCCCAGCCCGGAGGTATCACTGGCGCTTGAGGTGGGTTTGCAATCGTTTCTAGTGTTTTAGGTGTTTTAGGCCCACATTTGCAATCGTCAGTACTAGCGCTTAACCCGTAAGGGTCGATCCAGTTTATCGGGTTTGGCGCATATGTGAGGAAATTGTAGCCGCCCGCGTATTTAATTGGATCCGGGCAGACAAACCGTCCAGCCAGCGGATCGTAGTATCGATAGCGGTTGTAGTGCAGCCCGGTCTCATGATCGTGGTATTGGCCCTGGAAGCGCAGCGGGTTGCCCAGGCCGTGCTGCTTGGCCCATGCCGAGCGCTCCTCGCGGACTTCACCCCAGGCCTTGTACTGCCCCGCCCAAGCGACATTGCCCTGCTCATCGGTCAGTTCCATCGGCGTGCCGAGGTGGTCGCAGTGGTACCAGGCGATGGCGTCGAAGGGCTGCGGTTTTACCTCGGTGTGCCACAGCGGGTCCTGATCGAAGTCGTACTCGCGCTGGCTCCAGTCCGGCTGCTTGTGCAGGCGGATCGGGCTCTTGCGCAGAGCCTGGGCGACCGGCACGAAACTGTTTGGCTCGTACAGGTAATGCACGGTTCGGCCGGTGTCGCCTTCATCACGCGGCGGTGAGCTTTCCCAGGCCAGGGTGTCGCCATCCCAACCAAACAGGGTGAAGCCACAGCCAAGTTCACGTTGACGCTTGGCCCGTTGCAACTGGTTCCAGCCGGTCCCCGCTTCCGGGCGATCCCAGAAATGCGCCACCGAATGCTTGTGCAGACGACGACCCAAGGCGTCGTAGCTGTAGTCGACCTTGAGCTGGTCATCGTTGTAAGAGGTCAGCCGATCAAACAGGTCCCAGGTGAAATGGGCGTGGGAGCCGTTGTGCAGGCGGTGAATCAGGTTGCCGCGTTCATCATATTTGTAGTGGGTGCCGGCATACTCGCGCAGCAGGTTATCCATCAGCTTGTTGCGGCGTGGATCGGCTTCCAGCGGACGGTTGAGTTCCTGGGTTTTCTGGTCCAGCAGGTTGCCGGCCGGGTCGAAGGCGAAGGTCTCCACACCCAGGCGGCTGGTGGCCTTAAGCAGGCGACCCACCGGATCGTACTGGTACTCCAACGGTCCCCGACGGCTGTCGTGGATGTTGCTCAGTTGCCCCGCCGCGTCATAACGGTACTGGCGCTTGAGCAGCGTGGACTGTCCGTCATGGCTGCCCAGCAGTTGCTCCTGCAAACGCCCGGCCGGGTCCCAGGCCTGGGTCTGCATCAGCTTGTTGCCCTGGTGGCGCACGATTTCGCGGTGCAGGTCATCCCGCTCATAGGCCAGCATCTCGTGCTGGTCGAGGGTCATGCCGAGCAGGTGGCCGCTGCCGTAGGTCAGCCAGCTGACCTTGTGCCCGTCCGGACGGATCGTCGCGGTGCGCTGATTGAGCGCGTCGTACTCGTGCTGCCACACCGCGACCATCGGCGTGCCGGTGGCCAAATAATACTGATGCTCGCGAGTCAGGTTACCCGCTTCGTCGTGGAACCATTGCAGCTTGCTGGCAGCGTTGACTGCCTGGATCAGCTGGCCGTTGCCGTCGTAGGCGAAGGTTTCGCTCTGGCTCTGGTTACCCAGACGGGCCGTGCGCTCACTCAATCGGCCCATGGGGTCGAAGGTCAGCTCGATCCGGCGTTGGCCAACTTGGGTGCTCGCGAGGCGACCGCTGTACGGGTCGTACTGGTAGCGGGTGACCAGGCCATCGAAGCCAGTTTCTTGCAGCAGCCGGCCCACCGGGTCGTAGAGGAAGGTGGCCTTGCTGGTGTTCTCGTTTTCCAGCCCGATCAGGCGGCCGAGCTTGTCCCAGCGATAACGCAGGGTGTGCTCATTGGCGTCGACGCGTTCGCTCAGCAGGCCGACCGCGTTGTAGGTCCAGGTGGTACAGCGATCAAGGGCATCGACATGCGCCAGCAGACGCCCTTCGGCGTCGTAGTTGAAGCGTTCTTCGGTCTTGTCCGGGTGGGTAACCTTGGCCAGCTGCCCGGCCTGGTACTCGTAGGCGGTCGTGCTGCCGGCCGCATCGGTGAAAGCGGTCAGCTGGCCGAAGGCGTTGTACGTCCATTGGCTGGTCTTGCCCGAGCAGTCGGTGTACTCAAGCAGTTGCCCGGCCTCGTTGTAGGCGAGCGTCTTCTCGTTGCCCAACGCATCCTTGATTGCCTTGACCAGCCCGGCCGGGGTGTAGGCGAACTCGGTCTTATGGCCCAGCGGATCGACGCTCTCGACCAGGTTGCCGCGCTCGTCATAGTCGCGTAACCACAAGCCACCCTCGGCATCCCGCAGCTTGATCGGCTGGTCGTGATCGTCGTAGGCGTAATGCACCGTGCTGTGGTCGGCGCGGATGTGCTGCAACAGGTTGCTGCGCTCATCGTAGGTGTAGCGGTCCTGGCTGCCGTCGGGGTGGACGTGGCGGATGACGTTCTTGCGCTGATCGCGGAACAGCCACTCCTCGCGGCCGTCCGGGTGGATCAGGCGGTAGGTGTAGCCCAGGGCGTCGTAGTAGTGCCAGGTTTCCTGGCCGTGGGCGTCGGTGACATAGGTCAGGCGGATGTTCGGGTCCCAGGCCAGGCGGGTCTCGAAGCTGCCGTCGTCGGCCCACTCGTGGATGGCCTTGGCGTGCGGGCCGCTGCCGTCCCATTCCAGGTTGATGCCGCGCCCGGTGCGGTCGGTGTAGCGGGTCACCAAATGATGCTGGTATTGGTACTGCCAGGCGGCGCCGTGCTCGTCCTGGGCGGCGATCAGGTCGCCGTGGGTGTCGTAGTGGTAGCCGCACAGCTGGCGCAGCGGCGTGCCATCGACCACCTGCCACAGGCCCTGAATATGCCCATGGTCGTCGAGCAGGGTGCCCAGTTGCAGGTGGACTTTTTCGGGGTCGTTGTCGGAATAGGTGTTGATGTCCGACAGCACCGGGCGACCTTGGAACTGGTGCTCGTAGTGCAGCATCGCCCCGGCGCCACTGCGCAGCTGGATATGCGTCAGGTAGAAGCGGTCACCCTGGCGGGCATAGGTTTCGCGACGGTCCAGGCCACGCAGCAATACCAATTGCTGCTCGGCGGTGCGCACCAGGCTGATGTACTCAATCGGGTCGTAATGCGGTTTGCCGACCTTGGGCAGCGGGTAGTCGTGGCTGCGGCCGTCGCTGTCGTGGAACACCACGCCTTTTTCCACAACATCGATACAAGTGGTGAATTCGGTAATCCAGCGGGCGCCGAGCGAACCATGATCGAGGGCCGCCAGCCGCGAGTTATAAGTGCGCGTCCAGTTGACCGGGAACGGCCCGGACAGACTGAAATCCTGGTGAGCAAGGGTTTCATCACCAAGCACATGGCCGATGCTGAAACCGGTACAGGCACAGGGGCCGTTCTTTTCGGGCTTGGGCTGCTTGTTGGCGCGGACCTGGCTGCGCACCACTTCGGTCGGCCCTTCGGCGTGGACATGCCGGGCCTGGTGAGTAACGCCGGGGCGGATGGCGACGGCCATGCCCGGGCGGCGTGGGTTGGCCAGCACGGTCTCGATCAGGCGGGTCAGCAGCCAGGCAATGCTGTTTTCCAGACCCGCGCTGCCCAGGGCCTGCAGGCGCTGGGGCACGACCTTGGCCAGGTCTTCGAGGGTGCGGATCAACGGCCCGAGCAGGCTGTCCAGCTCGCCGCTGAAGTGACGGGCGACGCTGTTGTAGCCGTCCTTGAGGCTGCCTTCGGTGGCGTTGGCCAGGGCCGACAGGGCCAGGCGCCAGGCGTCGGTTTCGAGGGCCGAATCGTACAGCGCCACCTGGGCCATTTGTGCGCGGGCCAGGCGGTGGCTGCTGGCGGCATCCAGCTTGCCACGGGCGGCGGCGGTAATGGTCTTGGCCAACGAGGTGAACAGCAGGCGCGCGGTCTCCGCGGCGGCGCTGAGCATGGCTGGCAACTGAGCCAGGGCCTCGCGCACGTAGTGCTCCAGGGCACCGCGGATATTAGCGTGCAGGTGGCCGTCGATGATCTCCAGGATCACCGCGCCGATGTGCGCACCGGGGCGGCGGCGCAGGGTCTGGCGGGTCAGTTGCAGCACCGGGCGTAGCACCGTGCGGGCGCGGGACAGGCCGGGTGGGTAGGGGACGATGCCGATCAGGTTGATGCCCAGGCTGACCCACAGCAGGGGGTCGGGGGAAGGGTTTTCGACCAGTTCGAGGATATCGATCAGCGCGTCCACGCAGGCCAGGGCGTTGGACATGGCGGGTACGGTTTCGGCGGCCTGGCGCAGCAGTTGCAAATCGACCAGGCCGTAGCTGATTTCCTGCAGCCAGTGGTCAACGGAAGCGGCGGTGGCGCCGAGGTCTTCGCTGAGGAGGGTGTCGAGGGGGGCAATGGCGATCTGGATTTCGCGCGTGGTGAGCGCGGCATCGGCGGGTGCGGCAGACATCGTGAAAGGGCCTTCCTAGGCGGGGGACGCGGGGTCCCGGGTGGTCCGTGAGGGCGAAAGGATACTGAGGCGAGGGTGGTTCGGCCATGGGGGAAACCCTGAGGTCTCTGTAGGAGCGGCTTAAGCCGCGATGCAGGTGACGCGGTGCCTGGCACCCGCTTCGCGGGTGATCGCGGCTGAAGCCGCTCCTACAGGTGTGGCGGCGCCTTTGGTAGGCTTCAGTTACCTGAATATTTCACGGCCGCCGCAGTGCGGGTCGGCACGTTGAGGGTCTTGAGCAGCGACGACACATGGATGCGCACGGTAAACGGCGAGATGTCCAGCTCGCGGGCGATTTCCTTGTTGGTCTTGCCCTGGGCGATCAGGCGCAGCACATCGTGCTGGCGGTGGGTCAGCTGTTCCAGCTCGCTGTCGGCCCCCTCCTGATGCAGCAGGCCCGACGGCGCATACCTGACCACCACTTCGCCCTCACGCACGGCAAGCAGGGCCGCGCCGATCTCCTCGGGGGTGAGGCTCTTGCCGATGAATCCATCGGCCCCGGCGGCCATGACGGCGTTGATGACTTCGGGATCGTCGACCATGGAGAGCACCACCAGCGCGGTGCGCGGCAGCTGCTGGCGCAACTCGGCGAGGCGGGCGATGCAGGTCAGGCCGGGAAAGCGCAGGTCGAGGATCAGGGTGTCGGGCGCTTCGCCCTGGGCGACCAGCCGCAGCACGTCCTGGAGGGTGCCGGCCTGCTCGACTTCGGCTTCGGGCAGCAGGCGCCGCACGGTGCTGGCCATGGCGTCCCTGAACAGCGGATGATCATCCGCCACGATGATGCGGCAACTCACGTCGTGAAACTCCCTGTCTTGCGACACATGTTAACTTAACAGGGTTGGACCGCCGTTTCCCCAAGCGGTTCGCGAAGATGCCGACTGGCGCACAAGGACGTTACCCATGAAGTTCGAGAAGAACAACGAACTGGACCAGGCCAACCTGCGCATCATCGTCGCCTCGTGCGCGATCAGCTACGTGGCCCTGCTGGGCTTCCTGCCGGGCCGCTCGCTCGCCACCTACTTGCCGGTGCTGCTCTACTACGCGGCCTTCGTAGTGGTGTCGGTGGGCATGCGCCAGGCCATCAAGCGCTGGCCCGGGCATTATCCGGCGCGGCGGATCTTCGGCATGCTGGGCGACTACACCGGCACCTGTTTCGGCCTGGTGGTCGGTGGCGAGGCCGCGTTGCCGCTGTATGCGGTGATGGTCTGGATCAACCTGGGCAACGGCATGCGCTTCGGCTCGCGCTACCTGGCCATCGCCACCGTGCTGGCCCTGGGCGCGCTGGTGGCGGTGTGGTGGCTCACGCCCTACTGGCAGCAGCAGCCGTTCCTGCTGCCAATGCTGCTGACCACCAGCACGCTGATCCCGTTCTACGCCCACCTGCTGCTGGAGCGCACGCGCAAGGCCACGGCCCTGGCCGAGGCCGCCACCCGCGAAAAATCTCGCTTCCTGGCCCAGGCCAGCCATGACCTGCGCCAGCCGATCCACTCCATCGGCCTGTTCACCGCCTGCCTGCGCGAGGCGCACTTGGGCGACGAGGAGCGGCGCCTGGTGGACAGCATCGACCGCTCGCTGCTCAACGTCTCGCAACTGTTTCGCTCGATCCTCGACCTCTACACCCTGGACAACGGCCGGGTGCAACCGAAGTTCGAGACCTTCGCGGTGGATGGCTTCTTGCGCGAGCTGCTGCGCCAGAACGCCGAGGCGGCGCGCTGGGCGGGCGTGGAGATGCGCCAGGTGCCCAGCCGGCACTGGACCCGCGCCGACCCCGGGATGCTGGCGACCATGGTGCAGAACGTGCTGTCCAACAGCTTCAAGTACGCCGCCGGCCGGCCGTTGCTGGTGGGGGTGCGGCCCAGTGGCACGGGGCTGGCCATCGTTATCTGCGACCAGGGCCGGGGGATCGCCGAGGAGCACCAGGGCAAGGTGTTCGAGGAGTTCTACCGGGTGCGCGAGGCCCGCGACAAGGACGTCGAGGGCGTTGGCCTGGGGCTGTCCATCGTCCAGCGCCTGGGCCGCCTGATGGGCATGACGGTGAGCCTGCGTTCACGGCCCGGCCACGGCACCACGGTGCGCCTCAGTGGCTTACCCAGGGCTGTGGCGCAAGTGCCGAAGCCGGCCATCGACCCGGCCTTGCAGGCCGGGCTGCTCACCGGTTTGCGCGTTTGCCTGGTGGAGGATGACCACAATGTCCTGCAGGCCACCTGCGCGCTGTTGCAGCGTTGGGGCTGCGAGGTGCAGGCGCATGATTCGGCCGAGGGGCTGGCCAGTGACTGTGACGTGATCGTCGCCGACTACGACCTGGGGCCGAAGGCCACCGGCATCGACTGCATCGACTACCTGCGCGCCCAGCGCGGCTGGGCGGTGCCGGCGCTGATCATGACCGGGCACGATATCGACCGGCTGCAGGCGGCGTTGCAGGCGCGGGGCATCGCGGTGCTGGCCAAGCCGGTGCGCCCGGCCGAGCTGCGCGCGGCGCTGCGCGGGCTGCGGGGCGTGACGCCCGAGCTTAGCCGCGACGGCGCAGCAGCGCGATGAAGAACAGCCCGCCGATGGCCGCCGTGGCGATGCCGATCGGCAGGTCCTGGGGGGCGATCAAAGTGCGCGCGCCCATGTCGACCCAGACCATGAACAACGCCCCCAGCAACGCGCAGGTCGGCAACAGCCGGCGATGCTCGGCGCCGACCAGGCGCCGGGCCATGTGCGGCAGCATCAACCCGACGAAACCGATGGCCCCGGACAGCGACACCAGCACCCCGGTGAGCAGCGCCGTGCCGACGAACACCTGGGCGCGCACGCGGCGGGTGTCGAAGCCCAGGCTCACGGCGGTCTGCTCGCCGCTCATCAGGGCATTGAGCGCCCGGGCCAGGCTCATCAGCAGGATGAACCCGGCGAGCACGGCCAGGGCCGGCAGCCACAGCAGCGACCACTGCGCCAGGCCCAGGCCGCCGAGCATCCAGAACATCACCGAGCTGGCGGCGTGGGGGTCGCCGGTGTAGAGCAGCAAGTTGGCCAGCGCCATCACCACGAACGACACCGCCACGCCGGCCAGCAGCAGCCGCTCGCTGTCCAGGCGGCCGCGCCGGCTGGCCACGCCGAGCACCAGCAGCATGCAGCCCAGGGCGCCGAGGAACGCCGCCAGCGGCAGGCTCAGCACACCGGCGAAGGGGCCGAGGAACAACACCACCAGCACGGCGCCAAGCACGGCCCCGGAGCTGACCCCCAGCAAGTGCGGGTCGGCCAGCGGATTGCGCGTCACGGCCTGCAAGGCGGCGCCTACCATGGCCAGCCCGGCGCCCACCAGCGCGCCGAGCAGCACCCGTGGCGCGCGAATCTGCCAGACGATCTGCTCCTGGCCACGGCTGAAGTTGCCGGCCTCGGCGAGTCCCGCCTGTTTCAAGGCGATGTCCAGCACATTGACCAGCGGCACCTGGGCCGCGCCGAAACCGAGTGAAGCCAGGCAGGACAGCAGCAGGGCAAGCACCAGCCCTGCGAGCAGCAGCCGATAGGCCGAGGGGCTGCGCAGCGGCATCACGGCCGTGCCTGCGCGAACAGTTGCGGGTGCAGGGCAGCGGCCAGTTGCTCGATGGCGTCGGCGTTGTCCACCGAGGGCGTCACCTGCAGGTAGGACAGCACCACGAAGCGGCGTTCGCGGATGGCTTTCACATCGGCCAGCGCCGGGAGCTGGAGCAGGAAATCGCGTTTCTGCTGCCAGCTGGTCGGCCCGTAGTCGACGATCGCGATCACTTCGGGGTCGCGCTCGACAACGCTTTCCCAGCTCACTTCGGTCCAGCTGGCCTGCACGTCGGCCATCACGTTGTCGCCACCGGCCGCCGCGATCAGCGCTTGTGGCATGCCCAGGCTGCCGGAGGTGGTGGGGCGGTCCTCGCCGCTGTCGTAGAGGAACACCTTGGGGCGGTCGTGGACGTTGGCGAGGGCCTGGGCAACCCGGGCGACCCGCTGGCGCAGCTCGGCGATCAGCGTTTGCGCACGCGGGGCCACGGCGAAGATCCGCCCGAGGTTGTCGAGGTCGGTGTAGAGGTCGTCGAGGCTCGCCGGGCGCCGGGGCATGATCCGCGAGCACGACTCGCTCAGCTCGTACACCGGGATACCGAACGATGCCAGGCGCTGCGGGGTGAGCGTCCCACCGACCTCCATGCCGTAGCCCCAGCCGGCGAACAGGAAGTCGGCGTCCACGTCCAGCAGGTTCTCCACTGAAGGGTAGCGTGGCGCCAGTTCCGGCAGGCCCTTCAGTGCCTCGCTCAAGGAGGGGGCAAGGGTCTTCCAGCCGCTGATGCCGCTGTAGCCGATCATCCGCTCGCGCAGGCCGAGGGCCAGGAGCATGCCGGTCAGGTTGATGTCGTGGCTGACCGCCCGTTGCGGTGCCTGCTGGAAGGTCACCGTGCGGTCGCAGCTGCGCACGTTCACGGGGTAGTCGCCGGCCGCCGCCATAAGGGGCAGGGCGGCGAGCAGGGTAAGTAGCGATCGCTTCATGCGGGGCTGATCCAGGTGATGCGCGGGTGATGGGCCAAGGGGTGGCGGTCGACCAGGGCACGGGTGCCGAAGACTTCGGCCAGGCACTGCTCGGTCAGTACCTCGGCGGGCGTGCCGCCCGCTTTGATGCGGCCTTGCTCGATGACGTACAGGCGGTCGCAGAAGGCCGCGGCCAGGTTCAGGTCGTGGAAGCTCGCCAGCAGGCCCAGGCCGGTGCCGCGCAGGTGCTGCAGCAGCGCCAGCTGGTAGCGCGGGTCGAGGTGGTTGGTCGGCTCGTCCAGCACCAGCAGGCGTGGTTGCTGGGCCAGGGCCCGGGCCAGCAGCACACGCTGTTTTTCGCCACCGGACAGGTGGGCGAAGCCTTGCCCGGCGCGGTCTTCCAGGCCCAGTTGGCGCAAGGCGGCCTCGATGGGCGCCGGGTCGCCGTCACCGTCGAGCCAGCCCAGGTGCGGCGTGCGGCCCATGGCGACGACGTCGCGCACACTGAGGCCGAAGTCCTCGGGGAATTCCTGCAACATCACCGCGATGCGCTGGGCCACCCAGCGCGGCGGGCGTTGCCAGACATCCTCGCCGTCGAGCAGCACGCGCCCGGCCTGCGGGCGGTTGAAGCGGTAGGCGCAGCGCAGCAGGCTGGTCTTGCCGCTGCCGTTGGGGCCGATCAGACCGACGAACTCGCCGGGGCGCACTTCGAGCGTGACATCGTCGAGCAGGCATGCTTCGCCGGCAGCGGGTGACCAGTGCAGGCGCTCGATGCGCAGGAGGGGTGAAGACATGCAAACGCGCCCGTAGCGAGAAAGTGAAGCCCGGCGAGGTGGACGCATGAAGGCATTGCAGGCGGCGTGCCGCCCCAAGACCGGCACGCGCCCGCCCACCGCGGGAGTTGCCAAACAGAGGTTGCAGGCCGGTCTCCGGGCTTGCGAGAGGGGCGGGCATTCACCTTCCCATGCCGCTGGCACAGTGGTCTGTCGAATGCCTTGCTCGCTTACCGTTGCGGGGGCAGCGCCGGACTTCTCGCGTTGAACGAGGCACCGGCTTCCCGTTTAACCCCTGGCACGGCGGCCAGGGACACCTGAAACAAGGGGCGCATCTGAGCATTTATGCGCGGGCGAGTCAATCGAGGTGGCGCGCAGCCTGGCGGTCGTATTGCTGCTGGGCCAGCTGTATCGCCGGCATGTTCGACTCCGCCCAGCGTGCCAGGCGCTCGACCGTGTCGCCCAGGGTCGCGCCCAGTTCGGTCAGTGCGTACTCGACGGTGGGCGGCACGGTGGGATGCACTTCACGCTCGATCAGCCCGTCGCGTTCGAGGCGCTTCAGGGTTTGCGCCAGCATTTTCTGCGAGATCCCGGCCAGGTCCCGGCGCAGTTGGTTGAAGCGGATGCGTTCACCGGCGCTGAGGCGGTCGATCAGCAGCAGCGCCCATTTGTCCGCCAGGCGGTCGAGCACCAACCGCGCGGGGCAGGCGAGGGCGTATACGTCGTAGGCGGGGCATTCCCGGTAGTGGGCCATGCGGGGTTACTCCAGGGTGACCAGGTGAGTGAAAAGTGCCTTCTTGAGGGCTTGGCGCCGACTGGATAGGCTTGTCTGCATGGTTTGCGGCCGCGCCATGCCTTCTCTGACGACACTTCAAGGAAATGAACATGAATACCGAATCCAACGTTTCGGGGTTGCGTGCCGGCCGCTGGTTGACTCCTCTGCTGCTGGCAGCTGCCGCGAACCTGGCCAGTGCCGGCGAACTGGTCGCGCCAGCCGTGTTGGTGGTCGACCACAGCCTGCCCAAGGCCCAGCTCGAACAACAGATCCTCGCCGCCCGGCGCTACGACACGTTCTGGAACACCGGCGACGAAGCCATGGCCCGCGCCGCGCTGGCCGCGGATTTTCGCGACAACACCCTGCCGGCAGGACGGCCGCAGGGGGTCGAAGGCCCGCTGAAAGCCTCGAAGGCCTTCCGCGCCGCAGTGCCGGACCTGCGCTGCGAGGTGCTGCAGATGATCGTGGCCGGTGACCGGGTCACCGCGGCCCTGCGCTTTACCGGGCATTTCACCGGCAAGCTGGGCGAGCGCCAGGGGCAGGGCGAGGCCATCGACTTCATCGCGATGGACATCTATCGCATCGCCGATGGCCGCATTGCCGAGGACTGGCACCTGGAAGACAACCTGACCTTCCTGCAACAGGCCGGACTGGCCGCCCGCTGAGTTCAATCAGTCGAAGACCCTGGCCGGGTTCAGCGGCGCATCGCCCTGGGCCAGGGTCCAGCGGGCGATCTCGTCCTTGCGCAGGAACGCCACGCCGGGGTGGGCCTTGGCATAGGCGATGAACTGGTCGAGGGCGTGGGCCACGGTCGGCGTGCCGCCAATGCGGTCGTGGGCCGACAGCGACATCAGCCGGCGCCGTTGGCGGCCTTCGGCATACAGTACGTCGAACTCATCCTTGAGCTCTTGCAGCAGGGCGGCGCCGGTCATCGCGGTGGAACCGGCGATGCGGCCGATATCGTTGTTGCGCAGGGTGTAGGGCACCACGACGAAGGGTTTGCCGCGCACCGGGGTGATCGACGGTTCGTCCCGCGACAGGTCGTCGATGTGGTAGAGGAAACCCAGGTCCTGGAGGATGTTCAGGGTGTCCCGGGAATGGCGCATCCAGAACGCGTTGAAGCCCACCGGGCGCTGGCCGGTCACCCGTTCGACGATGGCCGCCGCCTGTTCGTAGTGGCGGCGTTCCTCGGCGGGCGTCAGGCTGTATTGCGGTGCCCAGTACAAGCCATGGGCCGCGGCTTCGTGGCCGCGACGCACCACCTCGGCGGCAAGCTCCGGGTAGGCTTCGACGGCCTTGCCGACCATGTGCGAGGTGACCTTGATGCCATGCCGGTCGAACAGGTCGAGCAGGCGCGGCACGCCTTCCAGCGGGCCATAGCGGTACCAGCTGGGGGCAATGGTGTCCGGGTAGCGTGCGTCCAGTGGCGGGAACGGGCTTTCGGCGTGGGCGGGCTGGCTGCCCGACTCGAACTGCAACGAGATCGAGATCACCAGTTGCGCGCCGTTGGGCCAGAACGCCCCGCCACCGCCCGCCGGGGCGGGGCTGTTGCGCGGTGGCGTGGCGGCGCCGCTGGTCAGCACCGTGCCTGCGGCCGCGGCGGCGATGCCGCCGACGAGGGTGCCTTTGACGAAGTCTCTTCTGCTGGTCATCGATGGTCTCCCGAGGGTGAGGTTAGGGGAGGCGCCAGTGTAATTAGTGGAGAAATCACCAATAATCAGGCGATAGTCAAATTCATATTTCGGAAAAATCGAAAACCATGCTGGATAACCTGGCGCTGTTCCTGGCCATCATCGAGAAAGGCAGCCTGTCGGCCGCAGGCCGTGAGCGGGGGCTGTCGCCGGCGACGGTGTCCGAACGGCTGGCAGCCCTGGAGGCCCATTACGGGGTGGCGCTGCTCACCCGTACCACGCGTTCGCTCAACCTCACCGACGAGGGCCGCATATTGGCCGATGGCGCGCGGCGCCTGCTGGCGGAGGCCGACGAACTGGAGGGGCGTATCCGGCATGGCAGCGAGAACATCTCCGGGTTGATCCGCCTGAGCGCGCCGGTCGACCTGGGGCAGAACGTCATCGCGCCGATCCTTGACCGCTTCCTGGCGGACCATCCGCAGGTGGCCATCGACCTCGACCTTACCGACGGCTACGTCGACCTGGTGGGGCAGGGCATCGATTTCGCCATTCGCTACGGCACCCTGGCCGACAGTTCGCTGCGCGCACGGGCGCTGGGGGACAACCGCAGGGTGGTGTGTGCCGCGCCGCAGTACCTGCAACGCCATGGCATTCCGGCCCATCCCGATGAGCTGGCGGGCCACGACTGCATCGTCATGCGCTTCGGCATTCATGCCGAGCGCACCTGGCCATTTCGCCTGGAGGGCAAAGCGTACCCCGTGCGGGTCAGCGGGCGGCGGGTGGCCAACAATGGCGAGCAGGTACGCCGCTGGGCGTTGGCCGGGCATGGCCTGTGCCTGAAATCGGTCCGCGATGTGCAGGCCGACCTGGACAGCGGCCGGTTGCTGGAAGTGCTGGCCGCCTATGGCGCGGGCGAGGTGGCGCTGCAGATCGTCTACCCGCCGACCCGGGTGCAGCCACGGCGGGTGCGGGCGCTGGCCGAGGCGATCGTGGCACAGCTGGCCTGAGGTTCAGGCCGGCGTGCGCGCCCCGTTGAGGAACAGTTGCTCCAGCGCCTGGGCGGTGTTGGCGCTGGCCGCGCGCCCGCGGCGCTCGGCGTCGACCATGCCGTAGATCATGGTCATGAACATCTCGGTGAAGACCGCCGCGCTGATGTCGATACGCAGCACGCCCATCTGCTGGGCGCGCAGGAAGAACGCATCCATGGCTTGGGTGTAAGCCTCCCAACGGCGGTCCTCAGCGTTGCCGAGCAGCGTGTCGGGGCGGTACTGGAACATCAGGAACACCAGCATCTCGCGGTGCTTGAGGTGTTCGGCGATCAGGTGGCGCAAGGCGTCCAGGGGTTCGGCGCGCTCCAGGTCGGCTTCCTGGATGACCAGGTTGAGCACCTGCTCGCCGTGGTCTTCGAGCAGGTTCACCAGGTTTTCACGGGTACCGCAGAAGCGGTGCAGGGTGGCCTTGCTGACGCCGGCGGTTTCCGCCAGCTCTTTCAGGGTGGCGCGCGGCTGGATCACGATGGCATGGGCCAGCGCCTTGAGCAGGCGTTCTTCTTGGAGGGATCTACGCATGAATGGCCTCGAGTCGATGATCGCCCGCAGGTGCCGATGGCGGGCGAAGGCTGACGAAAGATCGTGGACTATAACATATGAGGCGAAATTAGCTCATATGAGCCATTTTTAATTACTTGCGTCTGTAGAAGCTGGCTTTGCCGGCGAACCAGGCAACGCGATATCTGGCACCGTTTGTGCCGGTGTTCGCCGGCAAGCCGGCTTCTACAGGGGGGAGCGCTCAGTGCGGTGCGCGGGGGATGGTCTTGAGCAGGTCTTCCGGGCTGATATGCCCGACCACCTGTGCCACCGCCGCGCTGCCGGGAGGGGGCAGGTCGATGATATGGCCCTTCATCTTGCCGATCACATGCATCTCGCAGGGCTTGCAGTCGAACTTCAGCGTGAGTACCTCGTCGCCCTGGATCAGCTGCATCGGCGCGACCTTGGTGCGCACGCCGGTGACGCCCTTGGCCTGCTTGGGGCACAGGTTGAAGGAGAAGCGCAGGCAGTGCTTGGTGATCATCACCGGCACTTCGCCGTGTTCTTCGTGGGCCTCGTAGGCCGCGTCGATCAACTGCACGCCGTGGCGGTGGTAGAAGTCGCGGGCTTTCTGGTTGTAGACGTTGGCCAGGAACGACAGGTGCGACTCGGGGTACACCGGCGGCGGCGTGGTCTCGGCCTTGCGCCCGCCACGCGGGTGCGCCTTGACCCGCGCCTCGGTCAGCGCCTCGATGGCTTCGCGGCGCAATGCCTTGAGCTGCGAGTTGGGGATGAAGTAGGCCTGTGGCGCGTCGAGCTCGATGGCCGTGGCGTGGTACATCGTGGTGCCCAGCTGGCCGAGCAGGTCGTGCAGTTGGTCCAGGGCCTGCTGCGGCTTGTTGGCGGCACCGAACGGCCCGTCGAGGGCCACTTGCACGCTGACCCCCTCTTCGCTGCTGAGGGTGAGCATCAGGCGCTGCTCGCGCAGCACCGCATGCCACTCGACACCCACGCGACGCTCGGCGGAGGTACGCTGCAGGGCTTGCTGCCAGTTATGGTCGAGGTTGCGCGACAACGGGTGGTTGGGTCGCAGCTTGTGCAGCCCCTCGGGCATCTCGTTGGGCTCGACGCGGTAGCGGTAGCGCTTCTGGCCGTCTTCCTCGGACTCGCTCTTGAGCTCGGCGATGTTGGCGCGGAAACCGACCACTTCGCGCTTGACCAGCACATTGAGGCCGTCGCCATTGGTCAGCGGCACGTCGGTGGCCACCAGCAGGTCGCGCTTGCCGACTTTCTCGACCACGCCCACCGGCAGGCCGGTGAAAGTGGGGGAGTCGAAGGCGCCGATGTCGATCTTGCGATCACTGACGAAGTAGTCGGTGCTGCCGCGGTGGAAGGTCTTGTCCGGGTCCGGCACGAAGAAGTGCTCGGTGCGCCCGCTGGAGGCACGGGCCAAAGCCGGGCGGTCTTCGAGAATCGCATCGAGTTCCTTGCGGTAGTGGGCGGTGATGTTCTTCACATAGCCCACATCCTTGTAGCGGCCCTCGATCTTGAACGAGCGCACGCCGGCATCGACCAGGTCGCGCAAGTTGGCGGTCTGGTTGTTGTCTTTCATCGACAGCAGGTGCTTCTCGAAGGCCACCACGCGGCCCTGGTCGTCCTTGAGGGTGTACGGCAGGCGGCAGGCCTGGGAGCAGTCGCCGCGGTTGGCGCTGCGCCCGGTCTGGGCGTGGGAGATGTTGCACTGGCCGGAGAAGGCCACGCACAGCGCGCCATGGATGAAGAACTCGATGGCCGCGTCGGTCTCGGCGGCGATGGCGCGGATCTGCTGCAGGTTCAGCTCACGGGCCAGCACCAGCTGCGAAAAGCCGGCCTGGTCGAGGAACCTGGCCCGCTCCAGGGTGCGGATGTCGGTCTGGGTGCTGGCGTGCAGCTCGATGGGCGGGATATCCAGCTCCATCACCCCCAGGTCCTGGACGATCAGCGCGTCGACCCCGGCGTCGTACAGCTGGTGGATCAGCTTGCGCGCGGGCTCCAGCTCGTTGTCGTGGAGGATGGTGTTGATGGTGGTGAACACGCGCGCGTGGTAGCGGCGGGCGAACTCCACCAGCTCGGCGATATCGCTGACTTCGTTGCAGGCGTTGTGGCGCGCGCCGAAGCTCGGGCCGCCGATGTAGATGGCGTCAGCGCCGTGCAGGATCGCCTCGCGGGCGATGCTCACGTCACGGGCAGGGCTGAGCAGTTCCAGGTGGTTCTTTGGAAGGGACATGTCGTTATAGGTCGGGCTGTCACGGTAAGGCGGGCATTGTAGCGGTGATTTGACGCGGGAGCATCCTCGGTCTGCCAGGAGGATGAGCTGTCACGCAGGGAACAGGGCTTTCTGTAGGAGCGGCTTCAGCCGCGATGAAGCCAACACGGTGCCGGGCACCTGCTTCGCGGGTGATCGCGGCTGAAGCCGCTCCTACAGAGCTCACGTAGGGTTTGGCCCATGAACAGCGGTTTGCCGGCGAACGGGCCGGTCATCCCAGCAGCAGGTACCCCGCACTCGCCACCAGCAGCGCCGCCAGTGCCCGATTGAACAGGCGCAGCCGCTGCGGCTCACCCAGATACTGGCGAATCACACTGCCAGCCCAAGCCCAACTGGCTATCGAGACGAAGCAGATCGGCCCGTAGATCCAGGTGAACAACCACAGCAGCTGCTGTTCACCTGCGGTATAGGCACCGACCCCAGCCACCGCCGCCAGCCACGCCTTCGGGCTCAGCCACTGCATGGCCGCGCCGTGCCAGGCCGTGGGTGGGCGCTGCGCGCGGTCGCCCGGCAGGCGGCCGTCATCGCTGGCCAGTTTCCACGCCAGGTACAGCAGGAACAGCACGCCACCCCCGTGCAGCAACCGCCCCAGCAGCGGCCAGCGCACCAGCAGTTCGTGCACACCAAGGCCGCTCAGCACCAGCAGCAGGCAGAAACCGAGGGTGGCGCCGGCGGCGTGCCCCAGGCTGGCGCGCAGGCCATGCCGGGCACCGCTGCCAAGGGCGACGATATTGACCGGGCCGGGAGAGAGGGAGGCCGCCAGGGCGAAGGCGGCCATGGACAATGACAAGCTCATGGGCAGTGAACCTTGCTGTGATGAGGACGCCGCGATAATCGACGGTGCCGGCAGGCAGCGTATTGAACAAAACTGCCCTGGCTCATCTGTTACAGCTTTTGTAATAGTTTCGCGCTATCAGAAAAATCTGCTTCGATTGTAGGATCGACATCCCATTTTTCGAACAAGGTCTATATGAGCACCTTCGCGGAGCCCCCCAGTCCCCGGCCGTCCCGGCCAACCTTCCGGCGTCCCCGTGACGCATCCCCTGTGAGTACCTGCTGATGGAATGGCTAGCCGACCCCACGGCCTGGCTGGGCCTGTTGACGCTGATCGTCCTCGAGCTGGTGCTGGGTATCGACAACCTGGTGTTCATTGCCATCCTGGCTGACAAGCTGCCGCCGCATCAGCGCGACCGCGCGCGGGTGATCGGCCTGTCGCTGGCACTGATCATGCGCCTGGGCCTGCTGGCCAGCATCTCGTGGATGGTCACCCTGACCGCGCCATTGATCGAAATCTTCGGCAAGACCTTCTCCGGCCGTGACCTGATCATGCTGTTCGGTGGTGTGTTCCTGTTGTTCAAGGCCACCATGGAGCTGCACGAGCGCCTGGAAGGGCATGTCGCCCAGTCCGGTGGCGTGACGCGTCATGCCGCGTTCTGGCCGATCGTGGCGCAGATCGTGGTGCTCGACGCCGTCTTCTCGCTGGACGCGGTGATCACCGCGGTGGGCATGGTCGAGCAGCTGTCGGTGATGATGATCGCGGTGATCTTCTCCATCGGCATCATGATCGTCGCCAGCAAGCCGCTGACCCGCTTCGTCAACGCCCACCCGACAGTGATCATGCTGTGCCTGGGCTTCCTGATGATGATCGGCTTCAGCCTGACCGCCGAGGGCCTGGGCTTCCATATCCCGAAAGGCTACCTGTACGCGGCCATTGGTTTCTCGCTGCTGATCGAGTTGTTCAACCAGCTGGCCCGTGCCCGTCGCAAGCGCAGCCTGCAGCAACACCGGCCGCTGCGTGAGCGCACCGCCCATGCCGTGTTGCGCCTGATGGGCGGGCGGCGGGTGGAGGCCGACGAGCTGGGCGAGGAAATCGCCGATCTGGTTGAGGGCGGCGATGAGCAGGTGGTCTTCGACCGCCGCGAGCGGGTGATGATCAGCGGTGTGCTGAACCTGGCCGAGCGGCCGATCCGTACGCTGATGACCGTGCGCGCCAAGGTCGACATGATCGACCTGTCGCAGTCCGCCGAGGCCATTACTCAGGTGCTTGTCAACTCGTCGTACTCGCGCCTGCCGCTGATTCGCGACGGTCGGGTCGAAGAGCCGCTGGGCTTCGTGCACAAGAAGGAGCTGCTCAGGGAGCTGCTGGCCGGCAGCCAGCCGGACCTGGAAAGCCTGGCGCGGGCGCCGCTCAACCTGCTGGAGAGCTTCAGTATCCTCAACGCCCTGGAGCAGATGCGCGGGCAGTCCACGCACATCGCTTTCGTGGTCAACGAGTTCGGTGACTTCACCGGTGTGCTGACCATGACCGACATCCTCGAGTCGATTGCCGGCGAACTGCCGGACGCCAGCGAGGTCGAGGGGCCAGGGGTGGTCGAGGAGGAGGGCGGCTTCGTGGTCAGTGGCGCCCTCAACCTGGCCCAGATCCAGGCGCGTACCGGCTTCGCCGCCCGCGCCACCGAGGATTACCAGACCCTCGCGGGCCTGGTGATGAGCTTGCTGGATCGCTTGCCGGTGGTCGGCGATCGGCTGGCCTGGAACGGCTGGACCCTGACCGTGGTCGCGGTGGAGGAGCGGCGGGTGCGCCAGGTGCGCCTTACACCGAGCGCCGACGCTGGCGCAGCAGGTGCTTGAAACCTTCGAGCACCAGCACCAGCACGGCGGCCCAGATCGGCAGGTAGGTGAGCCACTGGTCCGGGCCGATGGTCTCGCCCAGCAGCAGGGCGACGCCCACCAGCAGCACCGGCTCGACGTAGCTGAGCAGGCCGAACAGGCTGAACGGCAACAGGCGGCTGGCCAGCACGTAGGCGATCAGGGCGCAGGCACTGATCGCCCCGAGCAGCGGGATCAGCCCGTACAGGCCGGGGTGTTCGGCAAGGTCGGCCGCCGACAGCGGGCCCTGGATCACGAAGTACAGGGCCCAGGGCAGCAGCAGGCACATGTCGCACCACAGGCCACCCAGGTGGTCGGTGCGGCAGCGGCGGCGCAGGACGAAATAGATCGGGTAGCCGATCATCACCAGCAGCGTCTCCCAGGCGAAGCTGCCGTGCTGGTACAGCTCGTGGCCCACGCCCAGGGCCGCGCAGCTCACCGCCACCTTCTGCAGGCGTGACAGGCGCTCGCCATACACCAGCCGCCCGGTCAGGACCATGGCCAGCGGCAGCAGGAAATAGCCCATCGAGACTTCCAGGCTGCGCCCGTGCAACGGCGCCCAGAGGAACAGCCACAACTGCACGCCCATCAGCCAGGAGGTGCCGACCATGCCCAGCAGCAGGAGCGGCGTGCGTCGGACACGCCCCAGCAGCTCGCCGACGCGCTTCCAGTCTTTGGAGATGAGCATGAACAGGGTGAGGCAGGGCAGGGTCAGCAGGGTTCGCCAGCCGAAGATTTCCTCGCCATCCAGCGGCTTGAGGAAGGAGGTATAGAAGTACATCACGGCGAACAGACAGGACGCCATGACCGACGAAACAATGCCTTTTGACACGAATGCCTCGAAAACGGGAAGTGAGCGGTGGGATCAGCCGTGCATGATCTCAGGGGCTGCGCCTTGCGGCAACCGTGGGCTGCCGGGGCGCGCGGCCAGGGCCAGGAGCAGCTCGGCGATCGGCATTGGCCGGGCGAACAGGTAGCCCTGCTGGAAGTCCACGCCGTGGCGGGCCAGGTATTCGCGCTGGACGTCGGTCTCGACCCCTTCGGCGACGATGCCCAGCCCCAGCTTGGCGGACAGTTCGATGATGGTGTCGAGGATATGCTGGGAAAGCGCATCGCCACCGATCATGGCGACGAAGCTCTGGTCGATCTTCAGGTAGTCGACCTTGAACTGGCGCAGGTAGTTGAGGCTGGACTGGCCGGTGCCGAAGTCGTCCAGGGCAATCATCACCCCCATCGCGTGAAGCTTTTCGAACAGTTCCAGGGTGACCGGTGTCGGCTCGATCAGCTTGCGCTCGGTCAGTTCCAGGGTCAGCACCACGCGCCCGGGCGGGAAATGCTGGAGGAAGGTCTGGCAGTCGTCGAGCAGGCCCAGGTCGCGGCAATGGTCGGCGGTGATGTTGATGCCGATGTGGAACCCGTCCTCCAGCAGCTCGGCGTGTGGGGCCAGCGCCTGCGCGGTGTTGAGCATCAGGCTGCGGGTCATGGCGACGATCTGCCCGCTGTGCTCGGCGTAGGGGATGAACAGGTCGGGGCGCACCAGGCCTTCGCGCGGATGCTGCCAGCGCATCAGCACTTCGACGCCGGCCCAGTGATAGTCGCCCTTGCGCACCACCGGCTGGAAGTAGGGCAGGAACTCGCCGGCCTCCAGCGCCCGGTGCAGTTCGGCGCGGGGCGAGGAGGCGCGGCGGATCTG
This sequence comes from Pseudomonas entomophila, assembly GCF_018417595.1. Lineage (NCBI taxonomy): Bacteria > Pseudomonadati > Pseudomonadota > Gammaproteobacteria > Pseudomonadales > Pseudomonadaceae > Pseudomonas > Pseudomonas entomophila. Next base: position 3,377,198 of record NZ_CP070982.1, on the reverse strand, counting down.
CCAGCGGCAGGTGGCGCCGGCCAGAATCCCCAGCACCAGCAACAGGCTGAGCAGGGCCGGGTAGCGCGAGCGCATCAATTCGCCCGGCTTGGTCGGGCCATAGCCACCGTGCACACTGATCGGGTAGCGGGTCGAGGAGAAGGTGACCGCCGCACTGGCGGCGACGGGCGGGGTGCCGTTGCGCACCAAGCCGTCCCGGCCCAACCAATGGTTGCCCACCTGCACCTGCAGTTCTTCGTCCTCGCCGATCAGGCGCAAGGCGGTGAGCAGGTGATTGCCATCCACCGTGGTGATGGCGCCGCGGTCACCCTCGTTGATGCGGTAGACCAGCAGCGGCTGGCCAGGTGTGACCGAGTTGCCGTCCATCAGCCACAGTTGCCCACCGGTGTAGTCACTGGCGTCCACGGGCTCGTCGAAATCGCCAAACAAGGAGGAGCAATACAAGGTGTCGCGTTCGAACAGGTTGGTGGAGCGCACGAAAGCGTTGCGCGTCACTTCGATGCGTAACGCCAGTTGCACGTCCTGGCAGGGTTGGCCGGCCTTTGGCAGCAGGTGACGGGCGGCGATGGAGAGGCTGTCGAGCACGGTCTCGAGGTGTTTCACCACCTCGCGGGCGGTTGCCGCGCTGCTGGCCTGCAGCTCGCGCTCGGTCTGCCAGCGCATCACCGCCAGCCCGCACAGCAGCGGCAGCACGCCCACGCACCAGGGGAGCAACATACGCCAGCTCCAGCGGGCAGGGCGTTTGGGGGTCAGGGGCATGCGCGGGGGACCTTCGGGGGAACGTGATTTATGCAGAGGATAGCCGTTTGTCGAGCGGCCCTGCGAACTAAAGCGCGACAAACCGATTTACGCACTATAGAATCCGGTTACGAATACAAGAATAAGGTTCTCCGCCCCCGGGGAATCAAACCCGCCGAGAATGGGTCCATATGACATACCATGGGTTCAAGCTGATCATTGGTGACTTCCTCGCCCGCAGCGTGCGCGGGATACCCTGCTCACCACCACGCCAGTTCTACATCGAAAGCAACTGATCAATCGTATTTCGCTGCAGATGAGGACATAGAAATGGCAGATATTTTCGACAACCCGATGGGCCTGGAAGGCTTCGAATTCATCGAGCTCGCCTCGCCGACCCCAGGCGTGCTGGAACCTGTGTTCCAGATGCTCGGTTTCACCAAGGTGGCGACCCACCGCTCCAAGGATGTGCACCTGTATCGCCAGGGTGGCATCAACCTGATTCTCAACAACGAACCCGGCATCGCCTCGTACTTCGCCGCCGAGCACGGCCCGTCGGTGTGTGGCATGGCCTTCCGCGTGCGCAACGCCCACGAAGCCTACGCTCGCGCCCTTGAGCTGGGCGCCCAGCCGGTGGAAATCGAAACCGGCCCGATGGAGCTGCGCCTGCCGGCGATCAAAGGTATCGGTGGCGCGCCGCTGTACCTGATCGACCGCTATGAAGAAGGTAGCTCGATCTACGACATCGACTTCAAGTTCATCGAAGGCGTCGACCGCAACCCGGTCGGTGCCGGCCTGAAGATCATCGACCACCTCACCCACAACGTCTATCGCGGGCGGATGGCCTACTGGGCCGGCTTCTACGAGAAGCTGTTCAACTTCCGCGAGATCCGCTACTTCGACATCAAGGGCGAGTACACCGGCCTGACCTCCAAGGCCATGACCGCGCCAGATGGCATGATCCGCATTCCACTCAACGAAGAGTCGTCCAAGGGCGCGGGGCAGATCGAAGAGTTCCTGATGCAGTTCAATGGCGAAGGCATCCAGCACGTGGCCTTCCTCACCGACGACCTGCTCAAGACCTGGGACGCGCTCAAGGGCTTCGGCATGCGCTTCATGACCCCGCCGCCACAAACCTACTACGAGATGCTCGAGGAGCGCCTGCCGGGCCATGGCGAGCCGGTCGACCAGCTCAAGAGCCGCGGGATCCTGCTGGATGGCGCGTCCGAGGCGGGCGACAAGCGCCTGCTGCTGCAGATCTTCTCGGAAACCCTGCTGGGGCCGGTGTTCTTCGAGTTCATCCAGCGCAAAGGCGACGATGGCTTTGGCGAGGGCAACTTCAAGGCGTTGTTCGAATCGATCGAGCGTGACCAGGTGCGCCGTGGCGTGCTGAACGTCGAGTAATCGACTCAACGCTATCCATCACGGGGCAAGTCGCATCGGTGCGCCGATGCGACTTGCCCCGTGATGCTTTTCAGCCAATCTTTGCTTTGGCCAGGAACTTGAGCGTCGCCTGGGCCACGCCCGCAGTGGACGCCGGGTTCTGCCCGGTGATCAGGCCTTTGTCTTCAACCACGAAGGGTGCCCACGGGTCTTCCGCTTTCTGGTACTCACCACCCCGTGCGGCTAGTTCGTTCTCGGTAAAAAAAGGCACCTCCTTGTCCAGCTCTGCCAGTTTCTCTTCGATATTGGAGAAACCGGTCACCGCCCGACCTTTGAGCAACAGGGTGTTGTCGCTGAGTTTCACATTCAGCAGTCCCACGGCACCGTGGCAGACAGATGCCACAACCCCGCCACGTTCGTGAATGCGCCGCGCCAGGTCCTGCAGCGGCTGGTTATCGGGGAAGTCCCACATCACGCCATGACCACCGGTGTAGTAGATGGCGCTGTACTGCTCGGCCTTGACCTCTCCGGGGCTGAGGGTGGCGCCCAGGCGCTTCATGAAGGCCTTGTCGTCGTACCACTGCCAGTCCAGATCTGGGGCCATTTGCAGGCTGTGCGGATCGATCGGTACGTAGCCGCCTGCGGGGCTGACATAGTCGACCGTGAAGCCAGCTTGCTGCACGGGGTCGACGAAATGCACGGCTTCACCCAGCCACAGGCCTGTGGCGCGTTTGATGTTGGGGTACTTGGCGGTATTGGTCAGCACGATCAGGATCTTCTTGTTCATGTTCGCATGCCCATTGAACCCAGTGAGAATCATTAACCGGCAGGGGAAAGCCTATTGAGCATAGCCGTCGATTGCCAAGGTGCCATGGCATTCCGACGCTGTGCTAGGCTGCTGCTCATCCAACGCATTACGGGGCGACACCATGGAACAGGACACCTCCGCATTCATGCAGGCGGCCATCGACGAAGCGCGCAAGGGGCTGGAAGAAGGGGGGATCCCCATCGGCTCGGTGCTGGTGCACGGCGGCAAGATCATCGGCCGGGGGCATAACCGCCGGGTGCAGAACGGCAGTGCCATCCTCCACGGCGAGATGGACGCCCTGGAAAACGCCGGGCGCCAGCCGGCCAGGGTCTACCAGGAGGCGACCCTCTACACCACCTTGTCGCCCTGCGCCATGTGCAGTGGCGCGATCCTGCTCTACGGCATCAAGCGCGTGGTCATCGGCGAGAACGAAACATTTCTGGGCGAGGAGCAACTGCTCAAGAGCCGAGGCGTGGAGCTCGACGTTCGCCACGACCACACTTGCCGGACCTTGATGCAGCAGTTCATCGAGGAAAAGCCACAGCTGTGGAATGAAGATATTGGCCGCTGACGCATCGCCTCTGCCCGGCGGCATCCAGGTGGTTCACCTGGCGCCCGTTTCTCCCGTCGCGTCACGGATGAGCGAGCCGATTGCCCGTTTCGACTGGGGTCGCACACCGCTGGGCCCCTTGACACTCTGGCCACCGACCTTGCGAATCGCCGTCGACATGTTGCAGGCCTCGCCTTTTCCCAGCGCCGTGGTATGGGGGGCGGATCTCACGGTGATCCACAACGATGCTTACCAGGCATTGCTGGGAGGGGAAGCCGACGCCCAGGGTAGTAGCTTCGATCAGCTCTGGGACAACGCCTGGCCCAGTGTGGGCGTCGCCGCATTCAAGGCCCTGGAGGGGCAGGGCAGCCTGGTCGAGGATGCCCGTCTACCCTTGCAGCGCCATGGCAGCTTGGTACATGCCTGGTTTACCTGTTGTTATTCACCCATTCGAGATGACCAAGGAACGGTCGCCGGTTTTCTGCACACGCTGCTCGAAACCACGGCAAGCGTCGAGAACACTCGCGAATGGCGGGAATTGGCGCACGCCTTCGAGGAGCAGTTGGCGCACTACCTGGCTGACACTGAACATACCTGGCAGTTGTCGCCGGATGTGATGCTGATGCTCGACAAGGATCTGCGCCTGAGCATGGCCAACCCTGCCTGGTCACGTCTACTGGGTTGGGAAAATGCCGGGCAGGTCGAGACGTCCCTGCCAGAGCTGTTCCACCCTGCCGAGCGCAGTGAGGTGCAACTGGCCCTCATGGCGCTGGAACAGGGCCTTGCCGCTTCCACCTTCGAAGCGCGAATGCGTCACCGTGAAGGCCATTACTGCTGGTTCCGCTGGAGCGCGACACTGGGGCAGGCATTGCCGATCCTGGTGGGGCGGGACATCGCTTGCGAACGGCAGGCGGTCCAGCGCCTGGCCGAAGCGGCGCTGCGTGAAAGCCAGCGCATGGAGTCGGTGGTCAGTGTCGCCGGGGGCCTGGCGCACGAGATGAACAACGTGTTGTCCGGGGTCGGCAGCAGCCTGGAACTGCTGGAGCGACGGATCGCCCAAGGGCGGCTGGAACGGTTGGACAGCTATGTAAGGATGGCCCGTGAATGCGCCCAGCGTGCCATAGGCCTGACCCACAACCTGCTGGCCTTTGCCCGCAGTCAGCCACTTTCCCCCGTGGCGGTGGATGTCAATCGTGTGCTGCGCGAGGCGCAACCGGTCCTGCAGCAGGCCCTGGGTGGTCAGGTGAACCTTGACTGGCAGCTCGACGTGGCGCCCTGGCCGGTCCAGATAGACCCTGATCAGTTGCGCAATGCGCTACAGCATCTGTGTGCCAATGCGCGTGATGCTTGCCTGGGCCGTGGCAACGTATCGATTCGTACCACCAACGAAAGGCTGGTCGTCGCCACCGAAGGGGTGGCCGGGGTTCCTGCTGGCGACTATGTGCTGATCCAGGTCGAAGATGATGGCCACGGCATGTCGCAAGAGGACCTGGAGCACGCCTTCGAACCGTTCTTCACCACCAAGCCACTAGGCCAGGGGGCAGGGCTTGGCTTGCCCATGGTCCATGGCTTCGTACGCCAGTCGGGGGGGCAGGTCTGGATCGAGTCGACCAAGGACAACGGTACCCGGGTCGTGCTGATGTTTCCCAGGTTCCAGGGCACGCTGCCCGAGGACTTGCCGCTGGAAATTGCGCAAGGGCAAGGCGAGCGCGTGCTACTGGTCGATGACGAAGTCAACCTGCGCACGTTGATGAAGGAAGTGCTGGTGGAGCGCGGCTTCGAGGTGTGTGACGTGACTGACGCCAACGCCGCATTGGGGCAATTCCGTCATGCCGGGCCGTTCGACCTGGTGATCACCGATATCGGTTTGCCGGGAGGCTTCAGTGGCAGCCAGGTCGCCAGGGCGTTGCGTCTGATCAAGCCGGAGCAGAAGATCCTGTTCATCACCGGTTTCACTGATCACCCTGTCGAGCAGGCCATGCTCGACGAGCCCGGCACGGCTTTGCTGTTCAAGCCGTTTTCCCTGGAGACCCTGGTCGGGCAGGTTCACCGCATCCTGCAGGGGTGAACTTGATGTAGCCAATTCAACGTCAGAGCCCCTGCTGCAGGTAAGGGTCGTCCGGGTTCTGCCGCTCCAGTTCGGCGAGCAGCACCTGGACGTTCTGCAACTGGCCAGTTTCTTTCCAGTACTGGATCAGCAGGATCCGTGCTCGACGGTTGGCGGGTTCGTGGTTGAGAACGGCCTCCAGCTGCTTCTGTGCGGCGTCCACTTGCTCGAGCTGGTGCAGGGTGACGGCGAGGGTATAGCGGTAGTCGCTGTTGTCCGGCTCCAGCTCGACGGCCCTGGCGAGCGCGAGCAGGGCATATTCCTGTTGTTCGTGACGTGTCAGCCACAGCCCCAATTCGTACTGCAGGAAGGCCGAGTCCGGGCGCAACGCCAGGGCCTTGGCCAGGACCTGGCGCGAGGCATCGTGCTGCCCCTGACGCTCCAGCAGGCGCACCTGGGTGGCCAGGGCATCCAACCCCTCGGGTGCCAGGCCGAGACTGCGCTGCAGGGCTCGGGTTGCGGGTTCGAAAGCTTGTTCATGCATGTACAGCCTGGCCAGGTGAACTTGAGCGGCAGCGTCGTCGGGCTGCTGCTCCAGTGTCTGTTCGTACTGTTCCAGCGCGTCCTGCAGGGGGCCGAAATACAGGCCGATGGCATCCGGGTCGAGGCCGAGCAGGGCATCGACCGCGGCGAAGCGCACACTTTGCTCGTCATCCTCCAGCAGCGGCCCGAGCACCAGGCTGCGTTGGGCCGCCGGCAGCAATCGGCGGATGCTGGCGATGGCCGCACGGCGGACCATGGGGTCGCGGTGTTCGAGATCCTGCCGGGCCAGCTTCAGGGCCTGGGGCGAGGGGTAGTTGGGCAGCTCGGCGTACAGTGCCGCACGGCGGATCGGCGCCAGGTCGTCACGTTGCAACTGCTGGTACAGCACGCGCGCGGCGCCTGGCTGGCCATCATGGGCCTGGCGCAGAGCCTTGGCGTAGCTGTGCGGGGGCACGCTGGGCGGCGTGGGTTGCGGTGCATGCCACCAATAGGCGAGCACGCCTGGCACCAGGATCAGGAGCAGCAGGGCGATCAGGATGAGCTGGCGTCTGGGCATCGGACGTTCTGCGGCGTAGGGGAGGGCAGAGCTTGGGACAGCCCGGCGTGAATTGCAACCACGCGGGTTTGCGCGGCGCGTGCGCTCATGCGCAGGGTGCCGAGCGTCGGAAGCCGTTGGGGGTCTGCCCACTCAGGCGCTTGAAGAAACGGGCGAAGTAGGTCGGGTCGCTGAAGCCCAGGTTGTCCGACAGCTGCCCGATGCTCATGCGGGTGTACACTAGGTTGCGCCGGGCTTCGAGCAGCAGGCGCTGGTGGATGATCTGCAACGCGCTCTGGCCCGTCAATTCGCGGCACAGTTGGTTGAGCTGTGTGCTGGTGATGCCCAGGCGGGCGGCGAAGGTATCGACAGACAGATGCTCGCGGTAGTGCGCTTCGACCTGGCGCTGGTACAGACCGAGCAATTGGCGGTCGCGCTCGCCTCGATTGCGCGGTGGCTGGTCGTGTTGTTGGCGGCTGATCCACACCATCAGCGTGGTGACCAATGCCTGCAGCATCGCCGCCCGTGCCGGGGCATTGCCCTGGTATTCCTGTTGCAGGGCGTCGATCAGGGTGTGCAGGCGCCGATGCGCCTGGCCCAGTGGATAACAGCCCGGCGCGGCCAGTACGCCGAGAGGGGTGCCGAGACGCTGTTCAAGCTCGGCCACCAACGTTGTGCCAAAGGTCAGCACATGGCCCTGGATTTGCTCGTTGAAGCGAAAGCCATGGATGGTCAGGGGGGGAACCACCTGGATGGCCGGTTGGCGAATGACACTGCGCGCGCCCTCGATTTCCACTTGCGCCTCGCCCCGTTGCACGTAAAGCAGCTGCAGCAGCTCGGCGTGGCGGTGCGGCTTGATTTCCCAGTGGTGCAGACGGCTGCGCGCGGAAATCGACTCGCAGTGCAGCAGGTCGGTGTCGGGCCGCGTATGGCTTTCGCCATACAGTTGGAACAGCGGGATGCCAGGAAGGGGTGTCAGCATGGTGGGCCTGTTCGTTAATCGAACGATTTTCGTAAAAGTGCAGTTTTCAAACTGAAAATCACACTTTTTGCGGGTCTTTTGCCATTAAAAATGCGGAGGTAGACCTTAACAGCAGATGCTCGGCCGCTGCCAGTCGTGGGCCGGCATCGCCAGAAAGAGACAACAACAATGAAAACTCAGGTTGCAATCATCGGTGCAGGCCCATCCGGTCTGCTGCTCGGTCAACTGCTGCACAGGGCCGGTATCGACACGCTGATCGTCGAGCGCCAGGCGCCGGACTACGTGCTTGGACGAATTCGAGCCGGGGTGCTGGAGCAAGGGACCGTGGACCTGCTGCGCGAGGCGGGAGTGGCGGCGCGCATGGACCGCGAAGGCCTGGTCCACGAGGGAGTCGAATTGGTGATCGGCGGTCGTCGTCAGCGCCTGGACCTCAAGGCGCTGACAGGCGGCAAGACAGTCATGGTGTACGGCCAGACCGAGGTGACCCGCGACCTGATGCAGGCTCGCGAACAGAGCGGCGCGCCGATCATCTATTCAGCCGACGCGGTGCAACCCCATGACATCGGCACGACACGACCGTACCTGACATTCGAGAAGGAGGGTCTTGTGCAGCGCGTCGATTGTGACTACATCGCCGGTTGCGACGGTTTTCACGGTGTCTCCCGGCAGAGTATTCCGGCAGGCGTACTCAAGGCGTACGAGCGAGTCTACCCGTTCGGTTGGCTGGGGTTGCTGGCCGATACGCCGCCGGTCAGTCACGAGCTGATCTACGCCCAGCATGACCGTGGCTTCGTGTTGTGCAGCCAACGCTCCCAGACCCGCAGCCGCTACTACCTGCAGGTGCCGCTCGAGGAGCGGGTAGAGGACTGGCCGGATTCGCGTTTCTGGGGTGAGCTCAAGGCGCGCCTGCCGCAAGAAGTGGCGGCGCGCCTGGTGACTGGCCCCGCGCTGGAGAAGAGCATCGCGCCGCTGCGCAGCCAGGTGGTCGAACCCATGCAGCATGGCCGGCTGTTCCTGGTCGGTGACGCCGCCCATATTGTCCCACCCACAGGGGCCAAGGGGCTGAACCTGGCGGCCTCGGATGTCAACTACCTGTACCGGATCCTGGTCAAGGTGTACCGCGAAGGGCGCACCGATCTGCTGGCCCAGTATTCCCCCTTGGCTTTGCGTCGGGTGTGGAAAGGCGAGCGCTTCAGCTGGTTCATGACCCAGCTATTGCATGACTTTGGCGACCAGCAGGATGACTGGGACCGCAAGATGCAGGAGGCTGATCGCGAGTACTTCCTGAGTTCGCCGGCGGGGTTGCTGAACATTGCCGAGAACTATGTGGGGTTGCCGTTCGAGGCGGTCGACTGACACTAGGGGCACTGCAAGGCTGGCGCCTACGGTTGTCGGGCAAAAGGGGACGTGTTAGAAACCCGCTGTGCCATTCACAAACCGAATACCAAAATGTCCATCAGCGTAAAGCCGAATAGGGCCCTGTTCGACCTCGATCTGCTCCGCGCCATCGTCGTGGTCGCCGATTGCGGCAGCTTCACCACCGCAGCGGCGCGCCTGCACTCCACCCAGTCCACCATCAGCCAGAAGGTGCGGCGTCTGGAAGACATGGTCGGGCATCGCTTGCTGGTACGTGGCAATCGCGACGTGTTGCCCACCGATGCCGGCCAGACCTTGCTGGGTTATGCCCGCCATATGCTGGCCTTGAACGACCAGATGCTCGAGGCCCTGGCCGGGGCGATGGTCGGCGTCACCGTGCGCCTCGGCGTGCCCGAAGATTTCGTCGGTGGGCGTACCACCAACGCCTTGGCGGCGTTCAGCCGGCGCCATCCGCAGGTCAAGCTGGAAGTCACCAGCGGCCTGTGCCGCGACCTGAGCCAGGCCTATGACAATGGCGAACTGGACCTGGTGCTGCTCAAGCAGCGACGCAACAGCCGGGAAGGCGTGGCTTGCTGGCCTGAGCGGCTGCAGTGGATCGACAGCGGGCAAACGCCGTCCTTCGACCTTGATCCGGTGCCCCTGGTGACCTTTCCGCCACGAGGCCTGTACCGCGACGACATGATCAGCGCGATCGAGGGCATGGGGCGGCGTTGGCGCATCAGCTTCACCAGTTCGAGCCTCAGTGGCATCCAGGCCGCGGTGGCCGATGGCATGGGTATCAGCTTGCTGCCGCCACGGGCGGCAACCGCCGAACACCGGGTGCTGGGCAGCGCGCAGGGGCTGCCGGAGGTCGACAGCTACGAGATCGTGATCGTGCATCGGCCGACCGCGGATGTGATGGTCAAGGCGCTGGCCGATGTGCTGACGCAGTTGCTGGCGGTCAACGCGCTCTGAACGGCAGGCCTTTGCTGGTGTTTGTCGAGAACGTTGCAGCGCCGATGAGATCGAGCGCTGCCGGCGTGACGTATCGCGGATGAATCCGCTCCTACACATACCTGGCAGGCCAAGGTCGTAAGCCCTGTGCCTACGATTGTAGGAGCGGCTTCAGCCGCGATGCGCCGCAAGGCGCCCAGGCAGGTCGGGCCTTTGTCCCCCCTTCCCATGTCATCCCAGCCACCCCCGATCCATTAGCGTTCCGAGCATTTCCGACTGGCAAAGCAGGATGCTTACCGATGCTCTTCAGCGAACTCATGGCAGCGCTCTCCACCCGTGCGATCAGGCTCCAGTGCGAGGAGGCCGACCTGATCGTCGACGGCGACGACGACGCCCTCGACGACGCCCTGTGGGACGCCCTGGCGGCGCACAAGCAGGCTTTGCTGGAGATGCTCGCGGAGCAGGACAACGACTGGGTGAGCCCGGCGTTGCGCATCACCCCCGCCATGTTGCCGCTGGTCGACCTCGACCAGGCGGCCATCGACCGCATCGTCGCCACGGTGCCGGGCGGCGTGGTCAACGTGCAGGACATCTACCCCCTGGCCCCCCTGCAGGAGGGCATGCTCTACCATCATCTCGCCAGCCACGACGGCGACCCGTACATCCTGCAGGCACAGTTGCGCCTGGCCAGCGAAGCGCATCTCGAGGCGTTCGCCGAGGCGCTGGATTGGGTGATCCAGCGGCACGATATCCTGCGCACGGCATTGGTCTGGGAACGCCTGGACGAGCCGTTGCAGGTGGTCTGGCGCCGGGCGCCGCTCAGTAGCGAGCGGATCGGTTTCGCGGGGCAGGGGGATGCACTGGCCCAGCTGCGCGCACGCCATGACGCCAGCCACTACCGCATGGACCTTGGCCAGGCGCCGCTGCTGCGGCTGGTGCACGCGGTCGAGCAGGGCGGGCAGGTGGTGGCGCTGTTGCTGTTCCACCACACAGTGATGGATCACACCGGGCTGGACATCGTGCGCCGGGAGATCCAGGCCTGCCTGGCCGGTGAAGGCGAACAGCTGCCGGCCCCCGTGCCGTTCCGCGACTTGTTGGCCAGGACCCGTCTGGCCCGCGATGAACAGGCCCATGAAGCGTTCTTCCGGGCGATGCTGGCGGACATCGATGAGCCGACCCTGGCCTTCGCTGTACACGAAGTGAGCAACCAGCCGATCGAAGAGGCGCGGCTGACCCTGGCGCCTGCGCTCAGCCACCGTCTGCGTGCCCAGGCGCGCCTTCTGGGGGTGAGTCCGGCCAGTGTCATGCACGTGGGCCTGGCACGTCTGCTTGGGGCACTGTCCGGGCGTGAGACAGTGGTGTTCGGCAGTGTATTGCTCGGGCGCATGGCGGCCGGCGAGGGCAGCGAGCAGGCGTTGGGGATGTTCATCAACACCTTGCCGTTGCGCGTCGACCTGGCTGGGCAGGGTGTGCGCGAGGGGTTGCTGGCCACCCATCGCGTGCTCACCGCCCTGCTGGGCCACGAACAGGCGCCGCTGGCCCTGGCGCAGCGCTGCAGCGGCGTGGTCGCGCCAACGCCGCTGTTCAACAGCATGCTCAACTACCGGCACAGCGCCGCGGGCGATGGCGCCGAGGTGATCGCGGTGGCGCCGGGCATTGATGTAGTCGGTGCCGAGGAGCGGACCAACTACCCGTTGAGCCTGGCGGTCGATGACCTGGGAGATGACCTGCGCTTGACCGTCCAGGCGCTCGCCGCCTGGGGCGCCGAGCGTCTGTGCGAGCAGTTGGGGCAGGTCTTCGAAAGCCTGGTCGAGGCGCTCGAACACCAGCCGGACTTGCCATTGCTGCGCCTGCCCGTGCTGACCTCCGGGGAGCGCCAGCACTTGCTGGCGGACTGCAACGCCACGGCGGTGGCCCATGACCTGGATCTGCCGCTGCACGCGTTGTTCGAGCGCCGGGCCCAGGCGCACCCGCAAGCCATCGCGGTCCAGGCCGAGGACGGGCAGCTGACCTATGGCCAGCTCAACGAGCAGGCCAACCGCCTGGCCCACCACCTGATCGGGCTGGGGGTGAAGGTGGACGACCGCGTGGCGATCTGTGTCGAGCGCGGGCCGTCCCTGCTGGTCGGCCTGCTGGCCATCCTCAAGGCCGGCGGCGCCTACGTGCCGGTCGATCCGGCCTACCCGGGCGAACGCATCCGTCACATGCTCGACGACAGCGCGCCGGTCGCGGTGCTGGTGCATGCTGCCACGCGTGCCGTTCCAGGGACCGCCGAGGTGGCGAGGGTCGACCTCGATCAGCCGACCTGGGGCGCATTGCCAGGGAGCAACCCGCTGGTGCCTGAGTTGACGCCGCGTCACCTGGCCTATGTGATCTACACCTCCGGCTCCACCGGCGTGCCCAAGGGCGTGATGGTCGAGCACCGCAACGTGGCCAACCTGGTGCACTGGAGCGCCGGCGTGTTCCCGGCCGAAGGCACGGTACTGCACAAGACCCCGGTGAGTTTCGACGCCTCGGTGTGGGAGCTGTTCTGGCCGCTGTGCAGCGGGCTGCGCCTGGTGCTGGCGCGCCCGGATGGGCAGCGCGATCCGCAGTACCTGGCCGAGTTGATCGAACAGCAGCAGGTCGGCGTGGTGCAGTTCGTGCCGGCGCTGCTGCAGCAATTCCTCGAACAGGCGGGCAGCGCCCGCTGCGCCAGCCTCACCGACATCGTCTGTGGCGGCGGCGAGCTGACCGAGGCGCTGGCCCGCCTGGTGCGCGAGCGCTTGCCGCAGGTGCGCTTGCACAACGTCTACGGCCCGACCGAAACCACGGTGGACTGCAGCGTGTGGACCCTGGAGCCGCAGGCTCCGCTGCCAGCAGGCCCGTTGCCGATCGGCCGGCCGATCGACAACACCCGGTTGTACGTGCTGGACAGTGCCGACCAGCCATTGCCCTGGGGCGTCGCCGGGCACCTGCATATTGGGGGGGCCGGGGTGACGCGGGGTTACCTCGGTTTGCCGGAGCAGCAGGCCGAGCGCTTCATCGCCAGCCCGTTCATCAAGGGCGAACGCCTGTACCGCAGTGGCGACCTGGTGCGCCAGCGCGAGGACGGCGTCCTCGAGTTCCTTGGCCGCACCGACCAGCAGATCAAACTGCACGGCCTGCGTATCGAGCCTGGCGAGATCGAAATTGCCCTGAATGCCGTCGCCGGTGTGCGCGAAGCGCTGGTGCTGGTGCACGAGCATCCGCACAGTGGCCCGCGCCTGGTGGCCTACTACTGTGGTGTGGAGCACTGCGCCGAACACCTGCGTGACGCACTGCTTGAGCACGTGCCGGAGTACATGGTGCCCGCGCTGTTCATGCATCTCGATGCCATGCCGTTGTCCCCCAACGGCAAGCTTGAGCGCAAGGCATTACCGGTACCGGAGGCGCAAACGCGACAGTACGAGGCGCCCGTGGGCGAGGTCGAGCAACGGCTGGCGGCCATCTGGTCGGACCTGTTGGGTGTGGAGCGCGTAGGGCGGCATGACAATTTCTTCGAGCTGGGTGGGCATTCGCTGCTGGCGGTACGGCTGGTGGAGCGGATGCGCCAGCAGGCGTTGAATGCCGATGTGCGCGTCCTGTTCGGCCGGCCCACCGTGGCGACGCTGGCCGCCGCGGTGGGCCGGCAGGCGCCGGTCACGGTGCCGGACAACCTCATCCCCGCGAACTGCGCACGCATCACCCCAGCCATGCTGCCCCTGGCCAGCCTCGACCAGAACGCCATCGACACGCTGCTGATGCGCATTCCCGGTGGTGTGGCCAATGTCCAGGACATTTACGGCCTGGCCCCGCTGCAACAAGGCATCCTCTACCACCACCTGGCCAGCGAAGGCGCCGATCCCTACGTGGTGCAGGCGCGCTTCGCTTTCGCCGGGCAGGCTGCGCTGGACGCATTTGTGGTGGCGTTGAATCGGGTCATCGCCCGCCATGACATCCTGCGCACCAGCGTGCATTGGCGGGGCCTGGAGGAAGCCGTGCAGGTGGTCTGGCGCGAGGCGCCGCTGCTGCTGACGCCTGCGCTGGAGGTGCCACGCCTGGACCTGGGGCGTGCGCCGCTGATACGCCTGAGCAGTCGTGTCGAGGGCGGGCGTTTGGAGGCCACCTTGCTGCTGCACCACATCCTGCTCGACCACACCGCCGTGGAGCAGTTGGTAACCGAGGTCGGGGCCCTGCTGCAGGGCCGGGACGACTTGCCACCGAGCATTGCCTACCGCAATTACGTCGCCCAGGCGCGACTGGGCGTGGACCGTGAGGGTGATGAAGCCCTGTTTGGCGAACTGCTGGGTGATATCGACGAGCCGACCGAAGTGTACGGCCTGCGCGAGGCCACGGTCGGCAACCGGCCGGTGAGCGACAGCCGCCTGCCTGTGGCAGCGACGCTGGCCGCACGCCTGCGCCAGCAGGCCAGGGCGCTGGGGATCAGTGTCGCCAGCCTGGTGCACCAGGCCTGGGGCCAGGTGCTGGCGCAGTTGTCCGGCCGCGAAGAAGTGGTGTTCGGCACCGTGCTGCTCGGCCGCCTGCAAAGTGGCGAGGGCGCCGACCGGGCACTGGGCATGTTCATCAATACCTTGCCGCTGCGGGTCAGTGTCGGTGCCGGCGGCGTGGCCGATGGCGTGCGCCTGACCCATGAGCGCCTGGCGCACTTGCTGGCCCATGAGCAGGCGTCGCTGGCGCTGGCCCAGCGCTGCAGTGGCGTGCCGGCCTCGCAGGCGTTGTTCACCAGCCTGTTGAACTACCGCCACAGCATGGGGCAGCCGGCCCAGGGAGCTGTGTGGCAAGGCATCGAGTTGCTGGAGGCGCAGGAACGCAGCAACTACCCCTTGGTGGTCAGCGTCGATGACTTCGGCAGCGATTTGCGCTTGACGGTTCAGGCGGTGGCGCCGGTGGCGGGTGACCAAGTCTGCCAGTTGCTGCACCTGGCCCTGGAACAGGTGGTCACGGCGCTTGAACAGGCGCCTTCGAGCGCCTTGCACAGCCTGCATGGCGTACCGGCAGCCGAGCGTGATCGCCTGCTGCATCAGTTCAATGCCACGGTACGTGACTATCCTCGTGCCCAGCCGGTGCACCGACTGTTCGAAGACCATGCCCTGCGCACACCGCAGGCGTTGGCGGTGATGCATGGGCAGCAACGTTGGAGCTATGCCCAGCTCGGGGTCCAGGCCAATCGCCTGGCCCGTTGCCTGGTCGAGCATGGCGTGCAACCCGGCGACCGGGTGGCCTTGCTGCTGCCACGCTCCTTCGACCTGCTGGCGGCCCAGCTGGCCGTGAGCAAATGCGCGGCGGTGTTCGTGCCGTTGGATGGCAATGCGCCGGTCGAGCGCCAGGCGTTCATGGTCGCGGACAGCCAGGCCGTGGTGTTGCTGACCCACAGTGACCAGCCGCAGATCGAGGGCGGGCGTCGGGTCGAACTGGACCGGCTCGACCTTAGCCGCTACGCCAGCGAGCCGCTGAACCTGGCGGTGGACGCCGGCAGCGCCGCGTACATCATGTACACCTCCGGCTCCACCGGCACGCCGAAGGGTGTGCAGGTGCCGCACCGGGCCATCGTGCGCCTGGCCATCAACAACGGCTTCGCCGATTTCAATCACCAGGACCGGGTGGCGTTTGCTTCCAACCCGGCGTTCGACGCCAGCACCCTGGAAGTGTGGGCGCCGCTGCTCAACGGCGGTGCGGTGGTGGTGATCGACCAGGACCAGGTGCTGTCGCGCCAGGCCCTGCACGACGAATTGCTGGCCCAGGGTGTGACCGTGTTGTGGCTGACCGCGGGGCTGTTCCACCAGTTCGCCGACGACCTGCTGCCGGCGTTCCGCAGGCTGCGCTACCTGATGGTCGGGGGCGATGTGCTGGATCCGGCGGTGATCGCCCGCGTGCTGCGTGACGGCGCGCCGCAACACCTGCTCAATGGCTACGGCCCGACCGAAGCCACCACGTTCAGCACCACCCACGAGATCGTCAGCGTGGGCGAGGGCAGCATCCCGATTGGCAAACCAATCGGCAACGCCCGTTGCTATGTGCTCGATGCCCGTCGGCAGTTGCTGCCAGTGGGGGCGGTGGGCGAGTTGTACATTGCCGGCGACGGCGTGGCCCTGGGCTATCTGGGCCAGCCGGAACTCACCGCCGAGCGCTTCCTGGCCGACCCATTCAACGGCGGGACCATGTACCGCAGTGGCGACCTGGCCTGCTGGCAGGCCGACGGCACCCTGCGCTACCTGGGCCGCGCCGACCAGCAGGTCAAGCTGCGCGGCTTCCGTATCGAGCTGGGCGAGATCGAGGCACGCCTGGCGGCATGCGCGGGTGTCCGTGACGTGGCCGTGGTGCTGCGCGAGGAGAGCCCGGGCGACAAGCGCCTGGTGGCCTACTTCACCGGCCAGCAGGCGATCGCCGAACTGCACCAGCACCTGCAAGGCCAGTTGCCGGACTACATGCTGCCGTCAGCCTATGTGCAGTTGGATGCACTGCCACTGACCGCCAACGGCAAGCTGGACCGCCGCGCCTTGCCGCAACCCGATAGCGCGTCCTTAGTCAGCCGCGCCTTCGAGGCACCTCAGGGTGAAGTGGAAACCGCCCTGGCGGCGATCTGGGCCGAACTGCTCAAGGTCGAGCGGGTCGGGCGCCACGACCACTTCTTCGAACTGGGTGGTCATTCGCTGCTGGCGGTGAGCCTGATCGAGCGCATGCGCAAGGCCGGGCTCACGGCCGACGTGCGCGTGCTGTTCGCCCAGCCGACCCTGGCCGCGCTGGCTGCGGCCGTGGGCAGCGGTCGTGAGGTGGAGGTGCCGGCCAACCGCGTGCCGCTGGGCGCGACCTATATCACCCCGGACATGCTCAGCCTGATCGACCTCGACCAGGCCAGTATCGACCGCATTGTCGCCACGGTGCCCGGTGGTGCCGCCAACGTGCAGGAAATCTACCCGCTGGCGCCATTGCAGGAAGGAATTCTCTACCATCACCTGAGCGCCGAGCAGGGCGACCCCTACCTGTTGCAGTCGCGGTTGGCGTTCGACAGCCTGGCGCGCTTGCAGACCTGGGCCCAGGCCCTGCAAGAGGTCATTGCGCGGCATGACATCCTGCGCACCGCCGTGTTGTGGGAGGGGCTGGCGCAGCCGGTACAGGTGGTCTGGCGCGAGGCCGGGCTGGAGACTGTCGCGGTCAGCGGGCTGGGCGAAGAGGCGGTGATCGAGCAGCTGCAAGCACGCTTCGATGCCCGCCAGCAACGTCTGGACCTGTCGCAGGCACCGCTGTTGCGGCTGGTCTATGCCGAGGATCCACGCCACGGCGAATGGGTGGCGATCCTGCAGTTCCACCACCTGACCCTGGACCACGCGGCCATGGCCGTGGTCGGTGAGGAAATGCAGGCACTGCTCGATGGCCGGGGCGCGACCTTGCCGGCCGCAGTGCCGTATCGCAACTACGTCGCCCAGGTGTGCCTCGCTGATGACGCGGCCAGCCATGAGGCGTTCTTCCGTGAGCAGCTCGGCGATATCGACGAGCCGACCCTGCCGTTCGGCCTGGCCGATGTACAGGGCGACGGCGGGCGTATCGAGCATGCCGGATTGACCCTGGAGCCCGCTTTGGCCACGACGCTGCGCGCGCAATCCCGCGCCCGCGGGGTCAGCGCCGCGAGCCTGGTGCACCTGGCCTGGGCCCGCGTGGTGGGCGTGTTGGCCGGGCGGCATGACGTGGTGTTCGGCACCGTGCTGATGGGCCGCCTGCAAGGCGGCGAAGGCGCCGACCGGGCGCTGGGCATGTTCATCAATACCCTGCCGCTGCGGGTGGAGACTTCGCAACCGCTGGAGCAGGCGTTGCAGGCCACCCACCAGCGCCTGTCGGCGCTGCTCGGCCATGAGCACGCGCCGTTGGCGCTGGCCCAGCGTTGCAGCGGCGTGGCGGCCTCGGCGCCGCTGTTCAGCGCCTTGCTCAACTATCGCCACAGCGCCGGCGAAGCCGCCCGCGACGGAGAGGGCATCTGGCAGGGCGTGCGGCTGCTGGGCGGCGAAGAGCGCAGCAACTACCCGCTGACCTTGAGCGTGGACGACCTGGGCGAGGGCTTCAGCCTGAGCGTGCTGGCCGTCGAAGGCATCGATGCCGCCCAGGTCGCGACCGGGATGGTCAATGTGCTGGGCCGCCTGGTACAGGCACTGGAGCACGCCCCAGGGCAGGCGCTCGACCAGGTGCCGATGCTCGATGACAGGGCGTTGCGCCAGGTGCTGGTGGACTTCAACGCTACCGGCAAGGCCTACCTGCAGGGACAGACCGTGCACGCGCTGGTCGAGGCCTGTGCCACGTCGGCGCCCGAGGCGTTGGCGGTGGTGCAGGGCGAACGGCGGATGCGCTACGGCGAGCTGAACCAGCGCGCCAACCGCCTGGCCCATTATTTGATCAAGCACGGCGTCGCCTGTGGCGACCGCGTGGCGCTGTGCCTTGAACGGGGTACGCAACGACTTGTGGCCATGCTCGCCGCGCTCAAGGCCGGAGCCGCCTATGTGCCGGTCGACCCGGGGTATCCGGCCGACCGTATCGCCTATCTGCTGAGCGATAGCAGGCCGGCGCTGGTATTGGTCGAGTCGCACACCGCAGCGTTGGTGGGCGAGGTGTCGGCCGTCAATCTGGATGACGGCGCCTGGTGCAATGAGCGGGACAGCAACCCCGTCGTGGCGGGGCTGGACGACCGTCAGTTGGCTTATGTGATCTACACCTCAGGCTCCACCGGCCAGCCCAAGGGCGTGATGGTCGAGCACCACACCCTGGCCAACCTGCTGCACTGGCACCGCGAAGCCTTTGCCTTGCAGGCGGGCAGCCATACCTCCAGCGTCGCCGGCTTCGGCTTCGACGCCATGGCCTTCGAGGCCTGGCCGGCGCTGTGCGCCGGGGCGGTGCTGCACCTGCCACCGGCTCATATTGCCGGTGAGCACGTGGACGAGTTGCTCGACTGGTGGCTGGAGCAGCCGTTGCAGGTCAGCTTCCTGCCCACGCCGGTGGCCGAGCAGGCCCTGCGCCGCGAGCGCCAGCACCCGACCTTGCAAACGCTGCTGGTGGGTGGCGATCGGCTGCGCCAATTTGACCGCGACCCGGGCTTTGCCCTGGTCAACAACTATGGCCCTACCGAGACCACGGTGGTGGCGACAGCCGGTACGTTGGTTCCAGGCGGGGCGCTGCATATCGGCAAACCCATCGCCAACCTGCGGGTCTATGTGCTGGACGCGCACCGCCAGCCGGTGCCGGTGGGGGTGATCGGTGAACTGTACATCGGTGGCGCCCAGGTCGCCCGCGGCTACTTCAATCGTCCCGACCTGACCGAGGAACGTTTCCTCACCGACCCGTTCAGTGACGAGCCGGGCGCGCGGATGTACCGCAGCGGCGACCTGGTGCGCTGGAACGCCGACGGCACCCTGGATTACCAAGGGCGCAACGACGACCAGGTGAAGGTGCGCGGTGTGCGGGTGGAGTTGGGTGAGATCGAAGCGGCGCTGAAGGCCCAACCGGGCATTGCCGACGCCGTGGTGCTGGTACGCGATGAGCGCCTGCTGGCCTGGTTCACCGAGGCGGCAGCGGTCGATGTCGACACCTTGCGCCAGGGCCTGCAATCCTGCCTGCCGGCGCACCTGGTGCCGCAGGCCTTCACGCGCCTGGAGGCGCTGCCGCTGACGCCTCACGGCAAGCTCGACCGCAAGGCACTGCCGGAGCCGTCGATCCAGCCGCAGCAGGCCTATGTTGCGCCAGTGGGCGAATCCGAGGCCGCGATGGCGGCGATCTGGGCCGAGGTACTGGGCGTCGAGCAGGTCGGTCGCCACGACAACTTCTTCGAACTGGGCGGCCATTCGCTACTGGCCGTGAGCCTCACTGCGCGCTTGCGTCAGGCAGGCGTGGACGCCGATGTGCGCACACTGTTCGGCCAGCCGACCGTGGCGGCGCTGGCGGCCACGCTGGGCCAAAGCCGGCAGGTGCAGGCCCCGGCCAATCTGATCCCGGCCGGTTGCACGCATATCACGCCGGGCATGCTGCCCTTGGTGGCGCTGGAGCAGCCCGACATCGACCGGATCGTTGCCACGGTGCCGGGTGGCGCGGCCAACGTGCAGGACATCTACCCACTGGCGCCGTTGCAGGAAGGGATCCTTTACCACCACCTCAGTTCGCCGGAGCACGACCCCTACGTGCTGCAATCGCGCATCGCCTTCGACAGCCCGGCGCGCCTGCACGCATTTGCCGACGCGCTGCGCCAAGCCATCGCCCGGCATGACGTGCTGCGTACCTCGGTGCTGTGGGATGGCTTGCCGCAGCCGGTGCAGGTGGTCTGGCGCGAGGCTGCGTTGCAGGTCGCGCCGCTCGACGAGCAGAGCGCGCAGTCCCTCGACATCGGGCAGGCACCGCTGATTCGCCTGCTGCATGGCCCGGCGACGGGCAATCAGCGCATCGAAGCGTTGTTGCAGTTCCACCATATCGTCCTCGACCACACCGCATTGGAGGTGATCGGCCAGGAGCTGCTGGGCTACTTGCAAGGGGCTGGCGCACCGCTTCAGGCGCCCGTGCCTTATCGCAACTATGTGGCCCAGGCGCGCCTGGGCGTCAGCCAGGCCGAGCACGAGGCGTTCTTCCGCGCGCAACTGGGCGATATCGACGAGCCGACCCTGCCGTTCGGCCTGAGCGATGTGCAAGGCGATGGTCTGGGTATCGAGGAAGCCCAACTGTGGCTGGACGCGCCCCTGGCCGCGCAACTGCGCCACCAGGCCCGACGCCTGGGCATCAGCGTCGCCAGCCTGTTCCACCTGGCCTACGCGCGCCTGCTGGCTGCGGTCAGCGGCACCGACCGCGTGGTGTTCGGCACCGTGCTGCTGGGGCGCCTGGAAGCGGGCGAGGGCGCCGAGCGTGCCCTGGGCATGTTCATCAACACCTTGCCGCTGCGCCTGGACCTGGCAGGGCTGACGCTCGAAGAAGCCGTGCGCCAGACCCAGCAACGCCTCAGCGCGCTGCTGGTGCACGAGCACGCCTCGCTGGCCCTGGCCCAGCGTTGCAGTGGCGTGGCCGCGCCGGCACCGCTGTTCAGCGCCATGCTCAACTACCGCCACGGCAGTGAAGTGGACGAGGCGCGGCGCCTGGAATGGGAGGGGGTCGAGTTCCTCGATGGCCAGGAGCGCAGCAACTACCCGCTGAGCCTGAGCGTGGACGACATGGGTGAAAGGCTGCGCCTGGTGGCCATGGCCCCGGCGTCGGTGGGCGCCGCGCGGGTCTGCGCGCAACTGCGGCAGGTGCTGCTGGCCTTGGCCGAAGGCCTGGATGTGCAACCCCGGCAAGCGCTGCTGCAAGTACCGGTGCTGTTGCCCGAGGAGTGTGAGCATCTGCATCGGGCGTGCAACGCGACCGTACGAGACCACGATCTGACGCAGCCTTTGCATGCGCTGTTTGAACGGCAGGCCGAGCGCCAGCCTGAAGCGATTGCCGTGCAGGCGGATGGTGCGCAACTGAGCTATCGCCAGCTCAGCGAACAGGCCAACCGCCTGGCCCATCACCTGATCGCACTCGGGGTCAAACCCGATGATCGGGTGGCGATCTGTGTCGAGCGTGGCCTGCCGCTGGTGGTTGGCCTGCTGGCCATTCTCAAGGCGGGTGGCGCCTATGTGCCGGTCGATCCGGACTATCCGGCCGAACGCATCCGCCACATGCTCGGCGACAGCCAGCCACGGGTGGTGCTGGTGCAGGGCAATACTCGTGATCGGGTGAGCCTGCCGGTGACGCTGGTCGATCTCGATCAGCCGACCTGGGCGGCGCTGCCGGCCAGCCACCCTCGGGTGCCTGGGCTGACCTCGGATCACCTGGCCTACGTGATCTACACCTCCGGCTCCACCGGCGTGCCCAAGGGCGTGATGGTCGAGCACCGTAACGTGGTCAACCTGGTGCACTGGAGTGCGGGCTTGTTCCCAACGATAGGCGCAGTGCTGCACAAGACCCCGGTGAGCTTTGACGCCTCGGTGTGGGAACTGTTCTGGCCGCTGTGCAGCGGGCTGCGCCTGGTGCTGGCGCGCCCGGATGGCCAGCGCGATCCGCAGTACCTGGTCGAGCTGATCGAGCAGCAGCGGGTCGGCGTGGTGCAATTCGTGCCGGCGTTGTTGCAACAGTTCCTCGAACAGGCGGGCAGTGCGCGTTGCGCTTCCCTCACCGATATCGTGTGTGGAGGTGGCGAACTGACCGAGGCATTGGCCCGCCAGGTGCGCGAGCGCCTGCCGCAGGTACGGCTGCACAACGTCTACGGCCCGACCGAGGCCACGGTGGATTGCAGTGCCTGGACCCTGGAACCGCAGGATCCATTGCCACATGGCGCGCTGCCGATCGGTCGCCCCATCGACAACACCCGCTTGTACGTACTGGATGCCCATGACCAACCCGTGCCATTCGGTGTGGCCGGCCAGCTGCACATCGGTGGTGCCGGTGTGACGCGGGGTTACCTGGGGTTGCCGGAGCAACAGGCCGAGCGCTTCATCGCCAGTCCGTTCGTCGAAGGCGACCGTCTGTACCGCAGCGGCGACCTGGTGCGTCAGCGCCAGGACGGCGTGCTGGAATTCCTCGGCCGCACCGACCACCAGATCAAGCTGCGTGGCCTGCGCATCGAACCGGGCGAGATCGAAACCTGCCTGAACCGGATCGCGGGTGTCCGCGAAGCGCTGGTGCTGGTGCACGAGCATCCGCACAGCGGCCCGCGCCTGGTGGCGTACCACACCGGCGAGCCACAGGCCGCCGATCACCTGCGTGGCGTGTTGCTGGCGCAGTTGCCGGAGTACATGGTGCCGGCACTGTTCATCCACCTCGACGCGATGCCGTTGACCCCCAACGGCAAGCCCGACCGCAAGGCGCTGCCGGTGCCGGACGTGCAGGGGCGCGAGTACGAAGCACCACAGGGCGAGACCGAGCGGTTGTTGGCCGATATCTGGGCGCAACTGCTGGGTGTCGAGCAAGTTGGCCGCCACGACAACTTCTTCGAACTGGGCGGCCATTCGCTGTTGGCCGTGAGCCTGACCGCACGCTTGCGCCAGGCCGGCCTGCAAGCCGACGTGCGCACGTTGTTCGGCCAGCCGACGGTGGCGGCATTGGCGGCTACCTTGGGCCACAGTCGCCAGGTTGAGGTCCCGGCCAACCGGATCCCGGTCGATTGCACGCAGATCACGCCGGACATGCTGCCCCTGGTGGCGCTGGAGCAGGCCGCCATCGACCGCATCGTCGCCACGGTGCCGGGCGGCGCGGCCAACGTGCAGGACATCTATCCGCTGGCGCCGTTGCAGGAGGGCATTCTCTACCACCACCTCAGCGCTCCGGAGCACGACCCCTATGTGCTCGGCTCACGCATGGCCTTCGCCAGCCGTGAGCGACTGGAGGCCTTCGTCGATGCCCTGAACAAGGTCATCGGTCGTCACGATGTGCTGCGCACCTCGGTGCTGTGGGAGGGGTTGCCGCAAGCGGTGCAGGTAGTCTGGCGGCGCACGGCGCTGGCGGTGTTCGAGGTGGCCGACGAGGCGCAAGTGGCGCACGGCTTGCCGTTGGCGCAGGCGCCGCTGGTACGCCTGTACCACTGGCAGGACCCGCACGGCCCCGGCCTGCTGGCGGCAATAAGACTGCACCATATCGTCCTCGACCATGTGGCGATGGAGGTGATCGGCCGCGAACTCACGGGCTACCTGCAAGGGGCGCCGGTACCGGCCGAACCGGGCGTGCCGTACCGCAACTATGTGGCCCAGGCCTGCCTGGGAGCCGATATTCCAGCGCAGGAGACGCTGTTCCGGACAATGCTGGGCGATATCGACGAACCGACGCAGGTGTTCGGCCTGCGCGACGTGCGCGGCGACGGCGGCCAGGTGCACGACCACCACCATGTGCTCGATATCACCCTGGCGCAACGCTTGCGCACACAGGCCAGGGTACTGGGCATCAGTGTCGCCAGCCTGGTGCACCAGGCCTGGGGCCAGGTGCTGGCGCAGTTGTCCGGCCGCGAAGAGGTAGTATTCGGCACCGTGCTGCTGGGCCGCCTTGAAGGTGGCGAGGGGGCTGAGCAGGCCCTGGGCATGTTCATCAACACCTTGCCGCTGCGAGTCAGCGTCGGTGCAGCAGGCGTGGCCGACGGCGTACGCCTGACCCACCAGCGCCTGGCACAGTTGCTGACCCATGAGCAGGCGTCGCTGGCACTGGCCCAGCGCTGCAGTGGCGTGCCGGCCTCGCAGGCGCTGTTCACCAGCCTGTTGAACTATCGCCACAGCGCCGCCGCCAGTACCGAGCAGCACGAAGCCTGGGTGGGCATCGAACTGCTGACCGCCCACGAGCGCACCAACTATCCACTGGTGGTCAGTGTCGATGACCTGGGCAGCGGTTTCTCCCTGACCGTGCAGGCCGTGGCGCAAGTGGACGGCACGTTGGTCTGCCAACTGTTGCTGGCCGCCCTGGCACAGATGGCCCAAGCGTTGGAAGACGCGCCTGTGACGCCACTGCACGATCTGGTCGCATTGCCTGTGGCTGAGCGCGAGCGAGTGCTGCGTCAGTTCAACCACACCCGACGCGACTACCCGCGCGACAGGGCCGTGCATGGGGTGTTCGAGGCTCACGCCGAATCAAGCCCCGAGGCGCTGGCAGTCATCCATGGCGAGCGCCACTGGAGCTATCGTGCGCTCGACCAGCACGCCAACCGACTGGCGGGCTATCTGCTGGAGTTGGGCGTGCAGGCCGGCGACCGGGTGGCCTTGCAGCTGCCGCGTTCCTTCGACCTGCTGGCGGCCCAGTTGGCCGTGAGCAAATGCGCGGCGGTGTTCGTGCCGTTGGATGGCAATGCGCCGGTCGAGCGCCAGGCGTTCATGGTCGCGGACAGCCAAGCGGTGCTGTTGCTGACCTACAGCGACCAGCCGCAAATCGAGGGCGCGCGCCGGATCGAACTGGATCGTCTCGACCTTAGCCGCTACGCCAGCGAGCCGCTGAACCTGGCGGTGGACGCCGGCAGCGCCGCGTACATCATGTACACCTCCGGCTCCACCGGCACGCCGAAGGGTGTGCAGGTGCCGCACCGGGCCATCGTGCGCCTGGCCATCAACAACGGCTTCGCCGAGTTCAATCACCAGGACCGGGTGGCGTTTGCTTCCAACCCAGCGTTCGACGCCAGCACCCTGGAAGTCTGGGCGCCGCTGCTCAACGGCGGTGCGGTGGTGGTGATCGACCAGGACCAGGTGCTGTCGCGCCAGGCCCTGCACGACGAATTGCTGGCCCAGGGTGTGACCGTGTTGTGGCTGACCGCGGGGCTGTTCCACCAGTTCGCCGACGACCTGCTGCCGGCGTTCCGCAGGCTGCGCTACCTGATGGTCGGCGGCGATGTGCTGGACCCGGCGGTGATCGCCCGCGTGCTGCGTGACGGCGCGCCGCAACACCTGCTCAATGGCTACGGCCCGACCGAAGCCACCACGTTCAGCACCACCCACGAGATCGTCAGCGTGGGCGAGGGCAGCATCCCCATCGGCAAACCAATCGGCAACGCCCGTTGCTATGTGCTCGATGCCCGTCGGCAATTGTTGCCGGTGGGCGCGGTGGGTGAGCTCTATATCGCTGGCGACGGCGTGGCCCTGGGCTACCTGGGCCAGCCTGAGCTGACCGCCGAGCGCTTCCTGACCGATCCATTCAACGGCGGGACCATGTACCGCAGCGGCGACCTGGCCTGCTGGCAGGCCGACGGCACCCTGCGCTACCTGGGCCGCGCCGACCAGCAGGTCAAGCTGCGCGGCTTCCGTATCGAGCTGGGCGAGATCGAGGCACGCCTGGCGGCATGCGCGGGTGTCCGTGACGTGGCCGTGGTGCTGCGCGAGGAGAGCCCGGGCGACAAGCGCCTGGTGGCCTACTTCACCGGCCAGCAGGCGATCGCCGAACTGCACCAGCACCTGCAAGGCCAGTTGCCGGACTACATGCTGCCGTCAGCCTATGTGCAGTTGGATGCACTGCCACTGACCGCCAACGGCAAGCTGGACCGCCGCGCCTTGCCGCAGCCGGGCAACGAAGACGTGATCCGTCGAGGCTTCGAGGCACCTCAGGGCGAAGTGGAAACCGCCCTGGCGGCGATCTGGGCCGAACTGCTCAAGGTCGAGCGGGTCGGGCGCCACGACCACTTCTTCGAACTGGGTGGTCATTCGCTGCTGGCGGTGAGCCTGATCGAGCGCATGCGCAAGGCCGGGCTCACGGCCGACGTGCGCGTGCTGTTCGCCCAGCCGACCCTGGCCGCGCTGGCTGCGGCCGTGGGCAGCGGTCGCGAGGTGGAGGTGCCGGCCAACCGCGTGCCGCTGGACGCGACCTATATCACCCCGGACATGCTCAGCCTGATCGAACTCGACCAGGCCAGTATCGACCGCATTGTCGCCACGGTGCCCGGTGGTGCCGCCAACGTGCAGGAAATCTACCCGCTGGCGCCATTGCAGGAAGGGATTCTCTACCACCACCTGAGCGCCGAGCAGGGCGACCCCTACCTGTTGCAGTCGCGCCTGGCCTTCGACGACCTGGCACGCCTGCAGGCGTGTGCCGGCGTCCTGCAACAGGTCATCGACCGCCACGACATCCTGCGCACCTCGGTGCTGTGGGAGGGGCTGGCGCAGCCGGTGCAGGTGGTCTGGCGCCAGGCCAGGCTTGAGGTGAACGAGGTCACCGGGCTGGGCGAGACGGCCGTGGTCGAGCGCTTGCAGGCGCACTTCGATGCCCGCCGCCAGCGCCTGGACCTGACCCGCGCGCCATTGCTGCGCCTGACCTACGCCGCAGACCCGGCCCAGCGCCGGGTGGTGGCGATCCTGCACTTCCACCACCTGGCGCTGGACCACACGGCGATGGAGGTGATCGTTCACGAGATGCAGGCATTGCTGGCTGGCCGTGGGCACCTGCTGACGGCCCCGGTGCCTTACCGCAACTATGTGGCCCAGGTGCGCCTGGGCGCCGCCGAGGCGGGGCACGAGGCGTTCTTCCGTGACTTGCTGGGCGATATCGACGCGCCGACCCTGCCCATGGGCCTGGCCGATGTGCAGGGTGACGGGGGCGATATCGAAGAGGCGCGGCACCTGCTCGACCCGGTGCTGGCGCGTCGGGTGCGCGAGCAGGCGCGTCAGCGCGGTGTCAGCGCCGCGAGCCTGATGCACCTGGCCTGGGCCCGCGTGGTGGGTGTGCTGGCCGGGCGGCATGACGTGGTGTTCGGCACTGTGCTGATGGGGCGCCTGCAAGGCGGCGAGGGCGCCGACCGGGCGCTGGGGGTGTTCATCAACACCTTGCCGCTGCGCATCGAGACGGCAGCAGGCGCCGGCGAGGCAGTCGCTGTCACCCACCAGCGGCTGTCGGCCTTGCTCGGCCACGAGCATGCGTCGCTGGCGCTGGCCCAGCGTTGCAGCGGCGTGGCGGCTTCGGCGCCATTGTTCAGCGCCTTGCTCAACTACCGCCACAGCGCGGCAGGCGCGGCGACCGATGTCGACAGTTTCCACGGCATCTACCAGCTCGGTGGCGAAGAGCGCAGCAACTACCCGCTGACCTTGAGCGTGGACGACCTGGGCGAGGGCTTCAGCCTGAGCGTGCTGGCCCAGCACGGTATCGGTGCCGAGCGGGTCGCGGGCTGGATGAGCGGCGCGGTGGCGCAACTGGTCCAGGCCCTGGAGCAAGGCGGTGGGGCTCGGGTCGATGCATTGCCGATCCTCGATGCCGCCGAGCAGCGCCGGGTGCTGGAGGGCTTCAATGTCACCGCCAAGGCCTACCCGCAGGGGCAGACCGTGCATGCGCGGGTCGAGGCCTTCGCCAGCGCGGCACCGCAAGCACTGGCGGTGGTGCAGGGCGAGCAGCGCCTGAGCTACGCCGAGCTGAACCAGCGCGCCAACCGCCTGGCCCACCATCTGATCAAGCGCGGTGTCCTGTGCGGCGACCGGGTGGCGCTGTGTCTTGAACGGGGTCCGCAACGACTTGTGGCCATGCTCGCCGCGCTCAAGGCCGGAGCCGCCTATGTGCCGGTCGACCCGGGGTATCCGGCCGAGCGCATTGCCTATCTGCTGAGCGACAGCACGCCAGCGCTGGTGCTGGTCGAGTCGTCGACCGCCGCATTGGTGGGCGAGGTGGCGACCGTGGCGCTGGACGGCAAGGCCTGGCGCGGTGAGGCGGACAGCAACCCCGTCGTGGCGGGGCTGGATGACCGTCAGCTGGCTTATGTGATCTACACCTCCGGCTCCACCGGCCAACCCAAGGGCGTGATGGTCGAGCACCACACGCTGGCCAACCTGGTGCATTGGCACTGCGAAACCTTCGATCTGGAAGCGGGTAGCCATACCTCCAGCGTCGCCGGTTTCGGTTTCGATGCCATGGCCTGGGAGGCCTGGCCGGCGCTGTGCGCCGGGGCAGTGCTGCACTTGCCGCCGGCTCATATTGCCGGTGAGCACGTGGACGAGTTGCTCGACTGGTGGCTGGCGCAGCCGTTGCAGGTCAGCTTCCTGCCCACGCCGGTGGCCGAGCAGGCCTTGCGCCGCGAGCGTCGGCACCCGACCTTGCAAACGCTGCTGGTGGGTGGCGATCGGTTGCGCCAATTTGACCGCGACCCAGGCTTTGCCCTGGTCAACAACTACGGCCCGACCGAAACCACGGTGGTGGCGACTTCCGGGCAACTGCAACCGGGCGCTGCGCTGCATATCGGCAAGCCGACCGCCAACACCCGCGCCTACGTGCTGGACGAACATTGCCAGCCGGTGCCGGTGGGCGTGATCGGCGAGTTGTACATCGGTGGCGCCCAGGTTGCCCGGGGCTACCTCAACCGTCCCGACCTGACCGAGGAGCGTTTCCTCGCCGACCCGTTCAGCAGTGAGCCGGATGCGCGGATGTACCGCAGCGGCGACCTGGTGCGCTGGAACGCCGACGGCACCCTGGATTACCAAGGGCGCAACGATGACCAGGTGAAGGTGCGCGGCGTACGGGTCGAACTGGGCGAGATCGAAGCGGCGCTCAAGGCGCAGCCGGGCATTGCCGACGCCGTGGTGCTGGTGCGCAACGAGCGCCTGCTGGCCTGGTTCACCGAGGTGACGCCGGTCGAGGTCGACATCCTCCACCAGGGCCTGCAATCCTGCCTGCCGGCGTACCTGGTGCCGCAGGCTTTCACGCGCCTGGAGGCGCTGCCGCTGACGCCTCACGGCAAGCTCGACCGCAAGGCACTGCCGGAACCGTCGATCCAGCCGCAGCAGGCCTATGTTGCGCCAGTGGGCGAAACCGAGGCCGCGATGGCGACGATCTGGGCCGAGGTACTGGGCGTCGAGCAGGTCGGTCGCCACGACAACTTCTTCGAACTGGGCGGCCATTCGCTGCTGGCCGTGAGCCTCACCGCGCGCCTGCGCCAGGCGGGCCTGGTGGCCGACGTGCGCACGCTGTTCGGCCAGCCGACCGTGGCGGCGCTGGCGGCCACGCTGGGCCAGAACCGTCGGGTGCAGGTGCCGGCCAACGCCATTGCGCCCGACTGCACGCGTATCACGCCGCCGATGCTGCCGTTGGTGGCACTGGAGCAGCCCGACATCGACCGGATCGTCGCCACGGTACCGGGGGGCGCGGCCAACGTGCAGGACATTTACCCGCTGGCACCGTTGCAGGAGGGGATCCTTTATCACCACCTCAGCTCGCCGGAGCACGACCCGTACGTGCTGGTCTCGCAAATGGCCTTCGCCAGCCGTGAGCGGCTGAATGCCTTTGCCGAGGCGCTGGACAAGGTCATCGCCCGCCATGACGCACTGCGCACGTCGGTGCTGTGGGACGGCCTGCCACAACCCGTGCAAGTGGTCTGGCGCGAGGCCCGGCTGGCGCTGTTCGCGGTGGCCGACGCGCAGGCGGTGCCCCATGCCCTGGGGCTGGCGCAGGCGCCGCTGGTGCGCCTGTACCACTGGCCGGACCCGCAGGGGGCAGGCCTGCTGGCGACCTTGCAGTTCCACCATATCGTCCTCGACCACACCGCGCTGGAGGTGATCGGCCAGGAGCTGGTGAACAACCTGCAAGGGCTGCCGGCGCCGACCGGACCCGGCGCGCCGTACCGCAACTATGTGGCCCAGGCACGCCTGGGCATCAGCCAGGCCGAGCACGAGGCGTTCTTCCGCGCGCAACTGGGCGATATCGACGAGCCGACCTTGCCGTTCGGCCTGGGCGATGTGCAGATCGACGGCCAGGCCATCGAAGAGGCGCAGCTGTGGCTGGATGACGCCCTGGCCGCACGCCTGCGGCGCCAGGCCCGCCAGCTGGGCATCAGCGTCGCCAGCCTGTTCCACCTGGCCTACGCACGGCTGCTGGCCGCCGCCAGTGGCCGCGACAGCGTGGTGTTCGGCACTGTGTTGCTGGGGCGCCTGGAAGGCGGCGAGGGTGCCGAGCAGGCGCTGGGCATGTTCATCAACACCTTGCCGTTGCGCCTGGACCTGGCGGGCCTGAGCCTGCACGAAGCGGCCCAGGCCGCCCAGCAGCGCCTGAGCGGCTTGCTGGTGCACGAGCACGCCTCGCTGGCCTTGGCCCAGCGTTGCAGCGGCGTGGCCGCGCCGGCGCCGCTGTTCAGCGCCATGCTCAACTACCGCCACGGCAGCCAGGCGAGCGAGACCAAGCGCCTGGCCCTGCAGGGCATCGAGACGCTGGAGAGCAGCGAGCGCAGCAACTACCCGCTGAGCCTGAGCGTGGACGATATCGGCGGTCGCTTCCGCCTGGTCGCCATGACCCCGGCCGACGTAGGGGCGGCGCGTGTCTGCGGGCAGATGGGGCAGGTGCTGCTCGGCATGGCCGAGGCGCTGGACCAGCCGCAGCGGCTGCCAGTGCTGCAATTGCCGGTGTTGCAGGAGGAGGAGCGCCGTCGGCTGCTGTCCGAATGCAACCGCACCGAGGTATCCCGTGACGTTGCGCAGACGCTCCATGGCCTGATCGAGGCCCAGGCGCCTGAGGCGATAGCGGTCACGGCCGAGCAAGGTGAGCTCAGCTATGGGCAGCTCAATGAACAGGCCAACCGCCTGGCCCATCACCTGATCGCACTCGGGGTCAAACCGGATGATCGGGTGGCGATCTGTGTCGAACGTGGCCTGCCACTGGTGGTCGGCCTGCTGGCCATTCTCAAGGCGGGTGGCGCCTATGTGCCGGTCGATCCGGACTATCCGGCCGAGCGCATCAGCCACATGCTCGGCGACAGTCAGCCTCGGGCGGTGCTGGTACAGGGCAAGACACGTGACCTGGTCGGTTCGCCGACGACGCTGGTCGACCTGGATCAGCCGACCTGGGCGGCGCTGCCGGCCAGCAAGCCGCAGGTGCCTGGCCTGACCTCGGACCATCTGGCCTACGTGATCTACACCTCCGGTTCTACCGGCGTGCCCAAGGGCGTGATGGTCGAGCACCGCAACGTGGTCAACCTGGTGCACTGGAGTGCGGGCTTGTTCCCGGCCGAGTGTGCTGTGCTACACAAGACCCCCGTAAGCTTCGATGCCTCGGTATGGGAGCTGTTCTGGCCGCTGTGCAGCGGATTGCGCCTGGTACTGGCGCGCCCGGATGGCCAGCGTGATCCGCAGTACCTGGTCGAGCTGATCGAGGAGCAGCGGGTCGGCGTGGTGCAGTTCGTGCCGGCGCTGTTGCAGCCGTTCCTTGAACAGGTCGGTAACCGCAGCAGCAGCCTCACCGATATCGTCTGTGGTGGCGGCGAACTGACCGAGGCGCTGGCCCGCCAGGTGCGCGAGCGCCTGCCGCAGGTACGGCTGCACAACGTCTACGGCCCGACCGAGGCCACGGTGGATTGCAGTGCCTGGACCCTGGAACCGCAGGATCCATTGCCGCATGGCGCGCTGCCGATCGGTCGCCCCATCGACAACACCCGCTTGTACGTACTGGATGCCCATGACCAACCCGTGCCATTCGGTGTGGCCGGCCAGTTGCACATCGGTGGTGCCGGTGTGACGCGGGGTTACCTGGGGTTGCCGGAGCAACAGGCCGAGCGCTTCATCGCCAGTCCGTTCGTCGAAGGCGACCGTCTGTACCGCAGCGGCGACCTGGTGCGTCAGCGCCAGGACGGCGTGCTGGAATTCCTCGGCCGCACCGACCACCAGATCAAGCTGCGTGGCCTGCGCATCGAACCGGGCGAGATCGAAACCTGCCTGAACCGGATCGCGGGTGTACGCGAAGCGCTGGTGCTGGTGCACGAGCATCCGCACAGAGGCCCGCGCCTGGTGGCGTACCACACCGGCGAGCCACAGGCCGCCGATCACCTGCGTGCCGTGTTGCTGGCGCAGTTGCCGGAGTACATGGTGCCGGCACTGTTCATCCACCTCGACGCGATGCCGTTGACCCCCAACGGCAAGCCCGACCGCAAGGCGCTGCCGGTGCCGGACGTGCAGGGGCGCGAGTACGAAGCACCACAGGGCGAGACCGAGCGGTTGTTGGCCGATATCTGGGCGCAACTGCTGGGTGTCGAGCAAGTCGGGCGGCACGACAACTTCTTCGAGCTGGGCGGCCATTCGCTGTTGGCCGTGAGCCTGACCGCACGCTTGCGCCAGGCCGGCCTGCAAGCCGACGTGCGCACGTTGTTCGGCCAGCCGACGGTGGCGGCATTGGCGGCTACCTTGGGCCACAGTCGCCAGGTTGAGGTCCCGGCCAACCGGATCCCGGCCGATTGCACCCACATCACGCCGGACATGCTGTCCCTGGTGGCGCTGGAGCAGGCCGCCATCGACCGCATCGTCGCCACGGTGCCGGGCGGCGCGGCCAACGTGCAGGACATCTATCCGCTGGCGCCGTTGCAGGAGGGCATTCTCTACCACCACCTCAGCGCTCCGGAGCACGACCCCTATGTGTTGGGCTCGCGCATGGCCTTCGCCAGTCGCGAGCGGCTGGAAGCCTTCGTCGATGCCTTGAACAAGGTCATCGGCCGGCATGACGTGCTGCGTACCTCGGTGCAGTGGGAGGGCCTGCCCCAGGCGGTGCAGGTGGTCTGGCGGCGCACGGCGCTGGCGGTGTTCGAGGTGGCCGACGAGGCGCAAGTGGCGCACGGCTTGCCGTTGGCGCAAGCACCGCTGGTGCGCCTGTATCACTGGCAGGACCCGCACGGCCCCGGCCTGCTGGCGGCGCTGCGCTTGCACCATATCGTCCTCGACCATGTGGCGATGGAAGTGATCGGCCGCGAATTGGCGGGCTACCTGCAAGGGGCACCGGTACCGGCCGAGCCGGGCGTGCCGTACCGCAACTATGTAGCCCAGGCCCGTCTGGGCGTCAGCCAGGCCGAGCACGAGGCGTTCTTCCGCGCGCAACTGGGCGATATCGACGAGCCGACCTTGCCGTACGGCCTGGTTGACGTGCAGGTGGATGTGCAAAGCATCGAGGAGGCGCAACTATGGCTCGACGACACCTTGGCCGCGCGCCTGCATCAGCAGGCCCGGCGCCTGGGCATCAGCGTCGCCAGCCTGTTCCACCTGGCCTACGCACGCCTGCTGGCCGCAGCCAGTGGCCGCGACAGCGTGGTGTTCGGCACCGTGCTGCTGGGCCGTCTTGAAGGGGGCGAGGGCGCCGAGCAGGCCCTGGGCATGTTCATCAACACGTTGCCCCTGCGCCTGGACCTGGCCGGCCTGAGCCTGCGCGAGGCGACGCAGGCCACCCAGCAGCGCCTGAGCGGGTTGCTGGCCCACGAGCACGCCTCGCTGGCGTTGGCCCAGCGTTGCAGTGGCGTGGCCGCGCCGACACCGTTGTTCAGCGCCATGCTCAACTACCGCCACGGCAGCCAGGCCAGCGAGGCCCAGCGCCAGGCCGCGCAAGGCATCGAGACGCTGGAGAGCAAGGAGCGCAGCAACTACCCACTGGGGGTGAACGTGGACAGCATCGGCGAGCGTTTCCGCCTGGTGGCCATGACCCCGGTCGAGGTCGGCGCGGCGCGGATCTGCGAGCAGTTGGGCCAGGTGCTGCAGCGTATGGCCCAGGCGCTGGACGAGCAGCCGGAGCAGCCATTGCTGCAACTGCCGGTGTTGGCCGCGGCCGAGCGCTTGCAAGTGCTGCGGGGCTTCAACGACACACGGGTGGACTACGACCTCGAACAGACCTTGCACGGGCTGATCGAAGCCCAGGTGCGGCGCACCCCGGACGCGGTGGCGGTGAAGGCCGAAGAGGGTGAGCTGACTTACCACCAGCTCGACGAACAGGCCAACCGCCTGGCCCATCACCTGATCGCCCTGGGCGTGAAACCCGACGATCGCGTGGCGATCTGCCTGGAGCGCGGTCTGTCGATGGTGGTCGGCCTGCTGGCCACCCTCAAGGCCGGTGGCGCCTATGTGCCGGTGGACCCGGAGTACCCGGCCGAGCGCATCCGCCACATGCTCAGTGACAGCGCCCCGGTGGCGGTGCTGGTGCACGCCGCCACCCGCCACGTGCCTCAGGCGGCCACGGTGCCGGTGATCGACCTCGACCGCCCGAGCTGGCTGGCGCAACCGGCGCAGGCCCCCGTGGTGATGGGGCTGACCCCGCGCCACCTGGCCTACGTGATCTACACCTCCGGCTCCACCGGCCTGCCCAAGGGCGTGATGAACGAGCACGCCGGGGTGGTCAACCGCCTGCTGTGGATGCAGGACGCCTATCAACTTGGCGCGCACGACGTGGTGCTGCAGAAGACCCCGTTCAGCTTCGACGTGTCGGTGTGGGAATTCCTCTGGCCGTTGCAGACCGGCGCCCGTTTGGTCATGGCCCGGCCCGGTGGCCACCGCGACCCGGAATACCTGCGTGAAGTGATGCGCGCCGAGCAGGTCAGCACCTTGCACTTCGTGCCGTCGATGCTGGACGTGTTCCTCGCCCATGGCGCGGTGCAGCCCGAAGGGCTCAAGCGCGTGCTGTGCAGCGGCGAAGCCCTGCCCGGCGCGCTGGTGCGGCGCTTCCAGGCGCAACTACCAACGGTCGAGCTGCACAACCTGTACGGCCCGACCGAGGCGGCGGTGGACGTCAGTGCCTGGCACTGTGTGACCGCGCCGGACAACACGCCGATCGGCAAGCCGATCGCCAACACCACGCTGTACGTGCTGGACGGCCACGGCCAGCCGGTGCCGCAGGGTGTGGCGGGCGAGTTGTACATCGGCGGCGTGCAGGTGGCCCGCGGTTACCTCAACCGTGGCGAACTGACCGCCGAGCGCTTCCTCGACGACCCGTTCGGCACCCGCCCGGGCGGGCGGCTGTACCGCACCGGCGACCTGGCGCGGCACCTGGCCGACGGCAACCTGGAGTACCTGGGGCGCAACGATGACCAGGTGAAACTGCGTGGGTTGCGCATCGAACTGGGCGAGATCCAGGCTTGCCTGACCGGCATCGAGGGGGTCAAGGAGGCGGTGGTGCTGGCCCGCGAGCAGTGCCTGGTGGCGTACTGCACCGGCACCCCGCAACCCACAGAGGTACTGCGCGCGGCGCTGCTGGCGCGGTTGCCGGCGTTCATGGTGCCGGCGCAGTTCATCCACCTGGAAGCGTTGCCGCTGAGCCCCAACGGCAAGCTCGACCGCAAGGCGCTGCCGGTGCCGGAGGCGGTGCAGAGCCGGGCCTACGAGGCGCCCGAAGGCGCGACCGAGGAACTGCTGGCCAAGCTCTGGGCCGAGCTGCTGGGGGTGGAGCAAGTAGGGCGGCACGACAACTTCTTCGAACTGGGCGGCCACTCGCTGCTGGCCGTGACCCTGATCTCGCGGCTGCGCGAAGCCGGCTTGGAAGCCGACGTGCGCACCCTGTTCGAGCAACCGACGCTGGCAGGTTATGCCGCCATCACAGACAGAATGGAGATCGTCCTGTGAGCATCAACGAACTACTGGCAACACTGACAGCCAACAACGTGCAACTGGCGCTCAAGGATGGCCAGCTGGTGGTCCAGGGCAACCGCCAGGCCCTGACCGACGCGGCCTTGGTGGCGCAACTGCGCGAGCACAAGCCGGCGCTGCTGGCGATGCTCGAACGGGGTGAATACGTGGCGACTCGCCAGGGCGCGGTGGAGGTGCCGGAAAACCGCATCCCGCCTGGCTGCACGCGGATCACCCCGGCCATGCTCAGCCTGGTCGAGCTCGACCAGGCGAACATCGACCGCCTGGTGGCCGCTATCCCCGGTGGCGCCGCCAACGTGCAGGACATCTACCCCCTGGCGCCCCTGCAGCAAGGCATGCTGTTCCATCACGCCAGTGCCGGCGAGCATGATCCCTATGTGATGCAGGCGCCCTTCGTGTTCGCCAGCCGCGAGCGCGTGGCGGCCTTTACCCAGGCCCTGCAAGGGGTGATCGACCGTCACGATATCCTGCGCACCTCGGTGCACTGGAAGGATTTCGACCAGCCGTTGCAGGTGGTGTGGCGCAAGGCCGAGCTGCGGGTGACGCAACTGGCCGAAGGCGAGGCGCCCGAGGCCGGTTTCGATCTCACCCAGGCACCGCTGATCCGCCTGCAATGCCAGCCTGAGCAGGCGGATGGCCGGGTGCGGGCGACCCTGCAGTTCCACCATGTCGCCTTGGACCACAGCGCCCTGGACGTGGTGCGCCACGAAATGCTCGCCTTCCTGCTGGGCCAGCCGCAGCAGCTGGGCCGCCCGGTGCCGTTCCGCAACCATGTGGCCCAGGCACTGCTGGGCGTGAGCGAAGCCGAGCACGAAGCGTTCTTCCGCGACATGCTCGGCCCCCTCGATGAGGCGACCCTGGCCTATGGCCTGGGCGACGTGCAGGGCGATGGCGCGGCGTTGGATGAACAGCGCCTGTCCCTCGACCCGGCCCTGTGCCAAGGCCTGCGCAACCAGGCGCGGGCCCAGGGGGTGAGCGTCGCCAGCTTGTTCCACCTGGCCTGGGCGCGGGTACTTGGCATGCTGGCCGGGCGTGACCAGGTGGTGTTCGGCACGGTGCTGATGGGTCGCCTGGTCGGTGCCGAAGCCGCCGACCGGGCCCTGGGTATCTTCATCAATACCTTGCCGTTCAGTGTGGACCTGGCGAGCAGCGACCTGCCCACGGCGGTCAAGGCCACCCACCAGCGCCTGAGCACCCTGATGCGCCATGAGCATGCGCCGCTGGCCCTGGCCCAGCGCTGCAGTGGCGTGGCGGCGCCGGCGCCGTTGTTCAACACCTTGCTCAACTACCGCCATAGCGTGCACGCGGGCAGCGAGGAGGCCTTGCGCAGCGGTTGGGCGGGGATCGAGATCGTGCACTCGGCCGAGGCCACCAACTACCCGCTGGTGGTCAGCGTCGATGACCTGGGCAGCGGCTTCTCCCTGACCGTGCAGGCGGTGCCGGGTGTGGACGGGCGCCTGGTGTGCCAGCTGTTGCAGGTTGTCCTGGCGCAACTGGCCGAGGCGTTGGCGCACGCGCCGGCTACACCGCTGTACAGCCTGGTTGCGCTGCCTGCAGAAGAGCGCGAGCGGGTGCTGCGACTGTTCAACGACACCCGACGCGAGTACCCATGCGACAGGGCTGTGCACGCCGTGTTCGAGGCGCACGCCGGTTTCAACCCTGAGGCGCTGGCGGTGGTGCATGGGCAGCAACGTTGGAGCTATGCCCAGCTCGGGGTCCAGGCCAATCGCCTGGCCCGTTGCCTGGTCGAGCATGGCGTGCAACCCGGCGATCGGGTGGCCTTGCTGCTGCCACGCTCCTTCGACCTGCTGGCGGCCCAGTTGGCCGTGAGCAAATGCGCGGCGGTGTTCGTGCCGTTGGATGGCAATGCGCCGGTCGAGCGCCAGGCGTTCATGGTCGCGGACAGCCAGGCCGTGGTGTTGCTGACCCACAGTGACCAGCCGCAGATCGAGGGCGGGCGTCGGGTCGAACTGGACCGGCTCGACCTGGGGCGCTACGCGAGCGAACCCCTGAACCTGGCGGTGGACGCCGGCAGCGCTGCGTACATCATGTACACCTCCGGCTCCACCGGCACACCGAAGGGTGTGCAGGTGCCGCACCGGGCCATCGTGCGCCTGGCCATCAACAACGGCTTCGCCGATTTCAATCACCAGGACCGGGTGGCGTTTGCTTCCAACCCGGCGTTCGACGCCAGCACCCTGGAAGTCTGGGCGCCGCTGCTCAACGGCGGTGCGGTGGTGGTGATCGACCAGGACCAGGTGCTGTCGCGCCAGGCCCTGCACGATGAATTGCTGGCCCAGGGCGTGACCGTGCTGTGGCTGACCGCCGGGCTGTTCCACCAGTTCGCCGATGACCTGCTGCCGGCGTTTCGCAGGCTGCGCTACCTGATGGTCGGGGGCGATGTGCTGGATCCGGCGGTGATCGCCCGCGTGCTGCGTGACGGCGCGCCGCAACACCTGCTCAATGGCTATGGCCCGACCGAAGCCACCACGTTCAGCACCACCCACGAGATCGTCAGCGTGGGCGAGGGCAGCATCCCGATTGGCAAACCAATCGGCAACGCCCGTTGCTATGTGCTCGATGCCCGTCGGCAATTGTTGCCGGTGGGCGCGGTGGGTGAGCTCTATATCGCTGGCGACGGCGTGGCCCTGGGCTACCTGGGCCAGCCTGAGCTGACCGCCGAGCGCTTCCTGACCGATCCATTCAACGGCGGGACCATGTACCGCAGCGGCGACCTGGCCTGCTGGCAGGCCGACGGCACCCTGCGCTACCTGGGCCGCGCCGACCAGCAGGTCAAGCTGCGCGGCTTCCGTATCGAGCTGGGCGAGATCGAGGCACGCCTGGCGGCATGCGCGGGTGTCCGTGACGTGGCCGTGGTGCTGCGCGAGGAGAGCCCGGGCGACAAGCGCCTGGTGGCCTACTTCACCGGCCAGCAGGCGATCGCCGAACTGCACCAGCACCTGCAAGGCCAGTTGCCGGACTACATGCTGCCGTCAGCCTATGTGCAGTTGGATGCACTGCCACTGACTGCCAACGGCAAGCTCGACCGCCGCGCCTTGCCGCAGCCGGGCAACGAAGATGTGATCCGTCGAGGCTTCGAGGCGCCACAAGGCGAAGTGGAAACCGCCCTGGCGGCGATCTGGGCCGAGTTGCTCAAGGTCGAGCGGGTCGGTCGGCATGATCACTTCTTCGAAATGGGCGGCCATTCATTGCTGGCCATGCGCCTGGTGTCCCAAGTGCGCCAGCGCCTGGGAGTGGAACTGGCCCTGGCTGACCTTTTCGCCAATGCCGAGCTGGCCGCGTTGGCTCAGGTGCTGGCCAACGCAAGCGCCAGCGAGCTACCGATCATCGTGGCGGTTGACCGCGAGCAGGCCCTGCCGTTGTCGTTCGCCCAGCAGCGCCTGTGGTTCCTGGCCCAGCTGGAAGGCGGCAACCAGGCCTACAACATGCCGCTGGCCCTGGGCCTGC
The DNA here is from genome assembly GCF_018417595.1 of Pseudomonas entomophila. Taxonomy (NCBI): domain Bacteria; kingdom Pseudomonadati; phylum Pseudomonadota; class Gammaproteobacteria; order Pseudomonadales; family Pseudomonadaceae; genus Pseudomonas; species Pseudomonas entomophila. The sequence goes on along the minus strand of NZ_CP070982.1, from coordinate 3,338,026 downwards.
GCGGGGCGCTGGACGCCACGGCGCTGGAGCGTGCCTTGCTGCGTATCGTCGAGCGCCACGAAACCCTGCGCAGCCGCTTCGTGCCCTCTGGCGATAGTGCAGAAGTGCGGGTTGACGCGCCCCCGCAACCGGGCTGGCTGCGCCGCGAGACACTGGCGCCGAAGGATCTGCCCGCGCGCCTGCGCAGCGAGGCCGTCGCGCCCTTCGACCTGGTCGAAGGGCCGTTGCTGCGCGCCAGCCTGCTGCGCCTGGGCGAGCAGCACCATGTGCTGGCCCTGACCGTGCACCATGCCGTTGCCGATGGCTGGTCCCTGGGTGTACTGACCCGCGAGCTTGGCCTGCTGTACCCGGCCCTGTGCCAGGGCCTGGAAGACCCGCTGCCACCCTTGGCGATCCAGTACGGCGACCACGCCGTGTGGCAACGCCGCTGGCTGGCGGGCGAGCAACTGCAGCGCCAGGCCGACTACTGGCGTGAAACCCTGGACGGCGCACCGACCCTGCTCAGCCTGCCCGGTGATCGGCCGCGCCCGGCGCGCCAGGACTTCAGCGGCGCCAGCCTGGTGCTGCGCCTGGACGAGCCGTTGGCGGCCGGCCTGCGTGCCCTGGCCCAACGTCACCAGGTGACCCTGTACACGGTGCTGATGACTGCCTGGGCCACGACCCTGGCCCGCCTGGCCGGCCAAACCGAAGTGGTGGTGGGCTGCCCGGTGGCCGGGCGTGGCCGAGCCGAGCTGGAGCCTCTGGTCGGGCTGTTCGTCAACACCCTGGCGATACGCATCGACCTGGCGGGCGCGCCGTCCGCCGCAGCCTTGCTGGCCCAGGTGCAGCAGCGCCTGCTCCAGGCCCAGGCGCACCAGGACCTGCCGTTCGAGCAGGTGGTGGAACTCGTTCGCCCGGCACGCAGCCTCAGCCACACGCCGCTGTTCCAGACCACCCTCAACTGGCTGGCCGCCGATGGCGCCGTCCTGCAGTTGCAGGGGCTGCAGTTGGACGCGGTGGCACAGGGCATCCAGGTGGCCAAGTTCGACCTGTCGCTGAACATGGGCGAGCAGGGCGAGGCGCTGGTCGGCAGCCTGGAGTACGCCACCGCGCTGTTCGACCAGGCCAGCGTGCAGCGCTTTGCCGGCTACTTCGAAACGCTGCTGCAGGCCATGGTGGACAATGACCGGCAAGCGCTGGCCGAAGTCGCGCTGGTCGGCGACACGGAGCGCAAGCGCCTGCTGCACGGCTTCAACAACACGACACGGGCCTTCCCCCGTGGCCAGACCTTGCCGGGGCTGATCGAGGCCCAGGTGGCCCAGGCGCCGCAAGCCCTGGCGGCCAAGGCCGGCGAGCACACCCTGAGCTATGGCGAGTTGAACCGCCAGGCCAACGCCCTGGCTCATCACCTGATCGACCTGGGTGTACGCCCCGACGACCGCGTGGCGGTGGTGGCGCGGCGTGGGCTGGACACCCTGGTTGCCTTGCTGGCGGTGCTCAAGGCCGGGGCCGGCTACGTGCCGGTGGATCCGGCCCATCCCGACTCGCGCGTGCGCTACCTGTTGAGCGACAGCGCACCGGTGGTAGTGCTGGCCCAGCGGGCATTGTTCGAGGGTCTTGAAGGTCTGGAGGCGCCTTTGCTGGCGCTCGACCAGCCTGATTGGCCGGCGCGTCACGACAACCCCGTGGTTGCGGGCCTGACCCCCGAGCACCTGGCTTATGTGATCTACACCTCCGGCTCCACCGGCGAGCCCAAGGGGGTGATGGTCGAACACCGGGCCCTGGCCAACCTCGTGCACTGGCACCGCAAGGCCTTCGAGTTGAGGGCCGGGGACCACACCGCCAGCGTTGCCGGCTTCGGCTTCGACGCCATGGCCTGGGAGGTCTGGCCGGCCCTGTGCGCCGGCGCGGTGCTGCACGTGCCCCCTGAGCCGCTGGGCAACGAGCAGCTCGACGCGATGCTGGCCTGGTGGCTGGCGCAGCCACTGAAGGTGGCCTTCCTGCCCACCCCGGTGGCCGAGTACGCCCTCAGCCAAGGGCTGCGGCACCCGACCTTGCGCACCCTGCTGATCGGTGGCGATCGCCTGCGCCAGTTCAACAGTGACCCAGGCTTCGTGGTGGTCAACAACTATGGCCCCACCGAAGCCACCGTGGTCGCCACGTCCGGGCTGGTGTTGCCGGGCGGCGCGCTGGATATCGGCCGGCCGATCGCCAATGCCCGCGCCTATCTGCTGGACGAAGCCCTGCAACTGGTGCCATCCGGCGCCACGGGCGAGCTTTATGTGGGCGGTGCGGGCGTGGCGCGGGGTTATCTCAACCAGCCTGACCTGACCGAGGCACGCTTCCTCGCCGACCCGTTCAGCGAAACACCGGGGGCGCGAATGTACCGCACCGGTGACCTGGCGCGCTGGAACGCCGACGGCACCCTGGAGTACCTGGGACGTAACGATGACCAGGTGAAGGTGCGCGGCCGGCGCATCGAACTGGGTGAGATCGAAGCCCAATTGCTGCAAGTGCCGGGTATCGAAGAGGCCCTGGTGCTGGCCCGCGAGGAGCAAGCGGGCCAGCCACGGCTGGTGGCCTGGTTCATCGCCCGGGGCGAGGCGCCGACGCCCGCCGAGTTGCGGGCCGTGTTGCTGCAACGCCTGCCGGCCTACATGGTGCCGGTGGCGCTGGTGCCGCTGGCGGCGTGGCCATTGACCGCCAACGGCAAGATCGACCGCCGCGCGCTGCCGGCGCCCGAGCGCGAGGCGCTGGCCGAGCGGGCCTACGAAGCCGCCGAAGGCGAACTGGAAATCGCCCTGGCCCAGCTCTGGAGCGAGCTGCTGCAGGTCGAGCGGGTCGGTCGCCAGGACCGCTTCTTCGAACTGGGCGGCCACTCACTGCTGGCCATGCGCATGGTCGGCCAGTTGCGCCAGCGCCTGGGCCTGGAGCTGGCGTTGGGCACCTTGTTCGCCGACGACCGCCTGCAGGCCGTCGCGGCGGCATTGGCGGGCAACCAGGGCCGGACGTTGCCACTGCTGGAGGCGGCTACGCGGGGCCAGTCCCAGCCACTGTCGTTCGCCCAGCAGCGCCTGTGGTTCCTGGCGCAGATGGGCGATGCCAGCGCCGCCTACCATATTCCGCTGGGCCTGGAGTTGCGCGGGCCGCTGGACCGCACGGCGCTGGAGCGCGCCCTGGCGCGCATCGTCGAGCGCCACGAGAGCCTGCGCAGCCAGTTCAACCAGGAGGGTGCCGAAGCGCGGGTGCGGGTGGTGCCCGGGCACGGCGGTTTCGCCTTGGCCTGGCACGACCTGCGCGGGCAGCCGCAACGGCTGCGAACGCTGGCCCAGGAGCAGGCTTCGCTGCCGTTCGACCTGGCGCATCAACTGCCGATCCGTGGCTGTCTGCTGTGCCTGGCCCCCGATCACCACGTGCTGCTGCTCACCCTGCACCATATCGTCGCCGACGGCTGGTCGGTGGGCGTGCTTACCCAGGAATTGGCGGCCTTGTACCCGGCGTTCGCCGCCGGTGGCGAAGACCCGCTGGCACCCCTGGCGATCCAGTACGGCGACTATGCCATCTGGCAGCGCCGCTGGCTGACGGGGGACGAGTTGCAGCGCCAGGGCGATTACTGGCGCCAGGCGCTGGCCGGTGCGCCGGTGTTGCTGACACTGCCCAGCGATCGGCCGCGGCCGCCGCACCAGGACTACAGCGGCGAGCGTGTCGAGCTGCGCCTGGACCCACGCCTGAGTGCCGAGCTCAAGGCGCTCTGCCACCGCCATGGGCTCACGCCGTTCATGCTGTTCACCGCCGCCTGGGCGGTGCTGCTGGCGCGCCTGTCGGGCCAGGATGAGGTGGTGATCGGCACGCCGGTGGCCAACCGCCGGCAAGCTGCGGTCGAGGGCTTGATCGGGCTGTTCGTCAACTCCCTGGCCTTGCGCATCGACACCTCGGGGACTCCGGACCTGGGCACCTTGCTCGCCCGGGTCAAGGCGGTGGTGATCGCCGCCCAGGACCATCAGGACGTGCCGTTCGAGCAAGTGGTGGAACTGCTGCGCCCACCGCGCAGCTTGTCCCACACGCCGCTGTACCAGGCCGCGCTGGATTGGGATGGCACTGTCGGCCAGCCACCGCTGCGCCTCGAAGGGTTGTCGCTTTCGCTGTTGGAAGCCGAGGCTCGCGTGGCGAAGTTCGACCTCAGCCTGAGCATGGGCGAAAGTGCCGACGGCTTCGTCGGCGCGCTGGTCTACGCCACTGCGCTGTTCGACCACCAGACGGTGCAGCGCTATGCCCGTTATTTCGAGCAACTGCTCTGGAGCTTCATCGCTTCGGGTGATGTGATCCCGTCCGAGTCGGTATTGCTGGGTGCGGCGGAGCGCCGGCAACTGCTGGTGGGCTTCAACGACACGCGGGTGGACTACGACCTCGAACAAACCCTGCACGGGCTGATCGAAGCCCAGGTGCGGCGCACCCCGGACGCCGTGGCGGTGAAGGCCGAAGAGGGCGAGCTGACTTACCGCCAGCTCGACGAACAGGCCAACCGCCTGGCCCATCACCTGATCGCCCTGGGCGTGAAACCCGACGATCGCGTGGCGATCTGCGTGGAGCGCGGCCTGGCGATGGTGGTCGGCCTGCTGGCCACCCTCAAGGCCGGTGGCGCCTATGTGCCGGTGGACCCGGAGTACCCGGCCGAGCGCATCCGCCACATGCTCAGTGACAGCGCCCCGGTGGCGGTGCTGGTGCACGCCGTCACCCGCCACGTGCCTCAGGCGGCCACGGTGCCGGTGATCGACCTCGACCGCCCGAGCTGGCTGGCGCAACCGGCGCAGGCCCCCGTGGTGATGGGGCTGACCCCGCGCCACCTGGCCTACGTGATCTACACCTCCGGCTCCACCGGCCTGCCCAAGGGCGTGATGAACGAGCACGCCGGGGTGGTCAACCGCCTGCTGTGGATGCAGGACGCCTATCAGCTTGGCGCGCACGACGTGGTGCTGCAGAAGACCCCGTTCAGCTTCGACGTGTCGGTGTGGGAATTCCTCTGGCCGTTGCAGACCGGCGCCCGTTTGGTCATGGCCCGGCCCGGTGGCCACCGCGACCCGGAATACCTGCGTGAAGTGATGCGCGCCGAGCAGGTCAGCACCTTGCACTTCGTGCCGTCGATGCTGGACGTGTTCCTCGCCCATGGCGCGGTGCAGCCCGAAGGGCTCAAGCGCGTGCTGTGCAGCGGCGAGGCCCTGCCCGGCGCGCTGGTGCGGCGCTTCCAGGCGCAACTACCAACGGTCGAGCTGCACAACCTGTACGGCCCGACCGAGGCGGCGGTGGACGTCAGTGCCTGGCACTGTGTGACCGCGCCGGACAACACGCCGATCGGCAAGCCAATCGCCAACACCACCCTGTATGTGCTGGACGGCCACGGCCAGCCGGTGCCGCAGGGCGTGGCGGGCGAGTTGTACATCGGCGGCGTGCAGGTGGCCCGCGGTTACCTCAACCGTGGCGAACTGACCGCCGAGCGCTTCCTCGACGACCCGTTCGGCACCCGCCCGGGCGGGCGGCTGTACCGCACCGGCGACCTGGCGCGGCACCTGGCCGACGGCAACCTGGAGTACCTGGGGCGCAACGATGACCAGGTGAAACTGCGTGGCTTGCGCATCGAACTGGGCGAGATCCAGGCCTGCCTGACCGGCATCGAGGGGGTCAAGGAGGCGGTGGTGCTGGCCCGCGAGCAGCGCCTGGTGGCGTACTGCACCGGCACCCCGCAACCCACAGAGGTACTGCGCGCGGCGCTGCTGGCGCGGTTGCCGGCGTTCATGGTGCCGGCACAGTTCATCCACCTGGAAGCGTTGCCGCTGAGCCCCAACGGCAAGCTCGACCGCAAGGCGCTGCCGGTGCCGGAGGCGGTGCAGAGCCGGGCCTACGAGGCGCCCGAAGGCGCGACCGAGGAACTGCTGGCCAAGCTCTGGGCCGAGCTGCTGGGGGTGGAGCGGGTAGGGCGGCACGACAACTTCTTCGAACTGGGCGGCCACTCGCTGCTGGCCGTGACCCTGACCTCGCGCCTGCGCGCGCAGGGCATGACGGTGGATATCCGCGTGCTGTTCGACAAGCCCACCGTGGCGGTGCTGGCCGCCACCCTTGGTCAGGTGTTCGAGGCAGAGGTGCCGGCCAACCGCATCGATGATGACTGCACCCACATCACACCGGAGCTGCTGCCGCTGGTGACGTTGGAGCAACAGGCCATCGATCGGATCGTTGCCAGCGTGCCGGGGGGCGCCGCCAATGTGCAGGACATCTACCCCCTGGGCCCCCTGCAGGCGGGTATTCACTTCCACCACCTGGCCAGCGAGGGCGCCGACCCCTATGTCCAGCAGGTCACGTTCCTGCTGGATGATGCCGGACGCCTGGCGACGTTGCAGCGTGCCTTGGACCAAGTGATCGCGCGCCACGACATCCTGCGCACCTCGCTGTACTGGGAAGGCCTGGCGCAGCCGGTGCAGGTGGTCTGGCGCCGGGCGCCGCTGGAAGTCGTGGCCCTCGGCGACGGCGAAGCACCGGCCCTGCGCCTGGACCTGACCCGCGCGCCCTTGCTGCGCCTGGTGCATCGCCAGGCCCAGGGCAACGGTGCCATCGAGGCCACCTTGCTGTTCCACCACATGGTCATGGATCACGTCGCCCAGGACGTGCTGCGCGCCGAACTGCAGGCCTGCCTGCTTGGTGAAGCCCATCGGCTGCCCGCACCGGTGCCGTACCGCAACTACATCGCCCAGGTGCTGCAAGGGGTGGACGAGGCCCAGCATGAGGCCTACTTCCGCGAACAATTGGGCGACATCGACGAGCCGACCTTGGCCTACGGCGCCCATCCACACCCACACCCGCATGCAGAGGCCGAGGTCCGGCAACTGCTCGACGATGCGCTGTCACGCCGGCTGCGCGAGCAGGCCCGCCAGCTTGGCGTCGGCGCCGCCAGCCTGCTGCACCTGGCCTGGGGGCTGGTGCTGGGGCAGTTGTCGGGGCGCGACAGCGTGGTCTTCGGCACCGTGTTGCTGGGCCGGCTGCAGGGGGGCGAGGGCGTGGAGCGGGCGCTGGGGATGTTCATCAACACCTTGCCGCTGCGCCTGAACGTCGGCGGCCTGCCGGTGCGCGAGGCGGTGCTCGACACCCATCGCCGCCTGACCGGGCTATTGGTGCATGAACACGCCCAGCTCGCCCTGGCCCAGCGTTGCAGTGCACTGCCCCCCGGGGCGCCGCTGTTCAGTACCTTGTTGAACTATCGCCACAGCGCCGCGGCGGTGCGTGCCGATACACAGGCCGCGCAGGCCTGGGCCGGCATCCAGCTGCTGCAGGCCCATGAAGGCAGCAACTATCCGCTGGTGCTGAGCATCGACGACCTGGGCGAGGCCTTCTGCCTCAGCGCCCAGTGCGCGCCAGGCATCGACGCCCGTCGCCTGTGCGGCTATCTCGAACACGCCGTGCAAGGGCTGCTGCACGCCCTGGAGTCGGCGCCGGAGCAGGGCCTGGAGCGGCTTGTTATCGTGCCGGACGAGGAGCGCCAGCGCTTGCTGGTCGAGTACAACGCCAGCGACCGCGACTACCCGCGCGAAGAACCGGTGCAACGCCTGTTCGAACAGCGCGTGGCACGTCACCCGCTGGCCCTCGCCGCCGTGCACGATGAACGCCAGTTGACCTACGCCGAGCTCAACGAGCAGGCCAACCAGCTCGCCCACTGGCTGGTTGGCGAAGGCGTGGCGCCGGGTGACCACGTGGCGGTCCTGCTGCCGCGCTCGCTGCCGTTGCTGGTGGCCCAGCTGGCGGTGCTCAAGTGCGCCGCGGTGTATGTGCCGCTGGACATCAACGCGCCCACCGAGCGCCAGGCGTTCATGGCGCAGGATTGCCAGGCGGTGGCGCTGCTGACCCTCGGCGGCATTGCCGGGGACCTGGGGGTGCGGCGCGTCGACCTCGATTGCCTGGCGCTCGACGACCAGCCCGGACACAACCCGGGCCTGGCCGTGGACGCCGCCGACGTGGCCTACGTGATGTACACCTCCGGCTCCACCGGCACGCCGAAAGGGGTGCGTGTCGCGCATCGCGGCATCACCCGCCTGGTGCTGAACAACGGCTACGCCGACTTCAATGCCCAGGACCGTATCGCCTTCGCCGCCAACCCGGCGTTCGACGCCGCCACCATGGATGTCTGGGGCGCGCTGCTCAACGGTGGCCAGGTGCTGGTGATCGATCACCAGACGCTGCTGGAGCCGGCACGCTTCGGCGCCACCCTGCGCGAGGGCGGCGCCAGCGTGCTGTTCGTCACCACCGCGTTGTTCAACCAGTACGTGCAACTGATCCCCGAAGCCCTGGCCGGGCTGCGCATCCTGCTGTGCGGCGGCGAGCGTGGCGACCCCGGCGCCTTCCGTGCCTTGCTGGCCCAGGCACCGAACGTGCGCCTGGTGCATTGCTACGGGCCCACGGAAACCACCACCTTCGCCACCACCCATGAAGTGCGGGCGCTGGCCGAGGACGCCGAGCATGTGCCGATCGGCCGCCCCATCGGCAACACCACGGTCTATGTGCTCGATCACCAGGGCCGGGTGTTGCCCGAAGGGGTGACCGGGGAGCTGTACATCGGCGGCGACGGTGTGGCCCTGGGCTACCTCGAACGCCCGCAGCTGACCGCCGAGCGCTTCCTCGACGACCCGTTCAGCGCTGTTCCCGGCGCGCGGATGTACCGTACCGGTGACCTGGCGCGTTGGCGCCCGGACGGCCAGTTGGAGTGCCTGGGGCGCAACGACGACCAGGTCAAGATCCGCGGCTTCCGCATCGAGCTGGGCGAGATCGAGCAACACCTGGCCCAATGCCCGGGGCTGGATGAGGGGGTGGCCCAGGCCTTGCGCCTGGAGCAGGGGCCGCTGCGCCTGGTGGCCTGGTTCACCCGTCACGACCCGGCGCTCGACGGGCCGAAGGTGAGGGCGTTCCTGCGCGAACGGTTGCCGGAGTACATGCTGCCGGCGGCCTTCGTGGCACTGGAAGCGTTGCCGCTGACCAACAATGGCAAGGTCGACCGCAAGGCACTGCCGCTGCCCGGCGCGCAGGACCTGCTGGTGGCCGCCTTCGAAGCCCCGGCCAGCGCCCTGGAGCACGCGCTGGCCGCGCTGTGGGCGCAGGTGCTGGAGGTGGAGCGAGTCGGTCGGCATGACAACTTCTTCGAGCTCGGCGGGCATTCGCTGCTGGCGATCCGCCTGGTGAGCGAGATGGAGCGTAGCGGGCTGCGCACCACCCTGGCGGAGTTGTTCCAGCATCCGAACATCGCCGCCCTGGCCGAGCGCCTGGACGAACGTGAGCCAGGCCGTGACGACGACAGCCTGGTCACCGTGCGTGCCGAGGGCAGCCTGCCGCCGTTGTTCCTGCTGCACGAGTTCAGCGGCCTGGACCTGTACTTCCCGGTCCTGGGCCGGCATGTGCCGGGTGACTTCCCGATCTACGGGTTGCCCGGTGTGCCCGTCGGCCAGCCGCAGTTGTACACCCTCGAGTGCCTGGCGGCGCGCCTGGTGCGGCGGATCCGGGCGGTGCAAGCCCATGGCCCGTACCACCTGGCCGGCTGGTCGTTTGGCGGGGTGCTGGCGTACGAGGTGGCCGCCCAGTTGCTGGGGGCGGACGAAGCGGTGGCCTTCGTCGGCCTGATCGACACCTATGTGCCGCGCCTGGTCGACCAGGGCAAGGCACGCTGGCAAGGCCCGCGCCAGGCCGAGGCGCAATTGCTGCAGCACTGCCAGTTGCACTGGCAGGATCAAGGAGAGGCGGGGGCTGCGCAACTGGCGCAAGTCGAGGCGCTGCAAAGCGACGACAGGGCGTTCGATGCGCTGCTCGCCCACTGCCGCGAGCGGCAGTTGCTGGTGCCGGGCCTGGCCCAGGCCAGCGATGCGCAACTGCGTCACTTCTTCGAGCGCCATGTCGCCCATGGCCATGCCCTGGCCCATTACCACCTGGCGCCGCTGCCAGTGCCGTTGCACCTGTTCAAGGCCGAGCAGCGCGAGAACAGTGTTCCCTGCGACAGCCCGACCCTGGGCTGGGCCGAAGCGCTGCCGGGGCAGGTGTTGCATTGCCTGACGGTACCCGGCGACCACCAGAGCCTTATCCAGGCGCCCAACGCGGCCGTGCTCGGCGAGGCCATCGCCCAGGCCATGGCGAGCGCTCAGGGCCACGCGTTGCCGGCCCACCAGCCGCTGCTGGCAATACAGAGTGGCACGCCCGGGCATGTGCCGGTGTTCTGCGTGCCGGGCGCGGGGGACAGCGTCACCAGCTTCATCGGCCTGGCCGAGGCCCTGGGCCATGATTGGCCGGTGCATGGGCTGCAGGCCAGGGGCCTGGCCGCAGGCGAAGTGCCGCACAGCAGCGTGGAGGCCGCGGCGGACTGCCATGTGCGGGCCATCGAAGCGTTCTACCCCCAGGGGCCAGTGAACCTGGTCGGGCATTCGTTTGGCGGCTGGGTCGCGCATGCCATGGCGGCGCGCTTGCAGGCCAAGGGCCGCGAGGTGCGATCGCTGACCCTGATCGACAGCGAGGCGCCGGGCGGCGGTGGTGGTTGCGGCAAGCCGCACACCTTCACCGAGGCTTTGCAGCGGTTGGTCGATTCGTTGCAGCTGTCCACCGGCAAGTCGCTGGGCATTGCCGCCGAGGCCTTCGCCGAGGCGGATGACCAGGCGCAAATGAACCAGTTGCACGGGGCCATGGTGCGGGTCGGGCTGTTGCCGTCGCGCTCCACGCCCCAGGCCCTGGCGGGCGTGGTACGCACCTTCGCCAGTGCGTTGCGCACGGTCTATCGGCCACAGGCGCGGTTCGATGGCCTGGCGCGGCTGGTGCTGGTGACCGACCCGGCGCTGGATGCCGCCGGCAACCAGCGCGAGCATCGGGCCATGGAGGAGGGCTGGCGGCAACTGATGCCGACACTGGAGGTATGGCAGGGGCCAGGCAACCACTTCAGCATCCTCAAGGTGCCGGATGTGTTCAGCCTGGCGGCGTGGTGGCATGACGGCCAGGCCTTGGCCTTGAAGACGAGGTTGTCGTGAAGCCAGGCGAAGGATTGTCTGTGGGAGCGGCCTTGTGTCGCGAAAGGGCCGCGGCGCGGCCCCTCTCTGATCAGTAGTGGGCACTCATGGAAAAGTCGAAGTTTCGCAAGATCACGCTGGGCGCCGCGGCCGCCCTGGTCGCCGGTATCGTGCTGTACGCGGTGCAGGCGCCGGCCAAGCCGCCGCAATACATCACCGCCACGGTCGAACGCGGCGACATCGAGAACGCGGTATTGGCCACCGGTACCCTGGAAGGCATCCGCCAGGTGGATGTCGGCGCCCAGGTTTCCGGGCAGCTCAAGTCACTGAAGGTCAAGCTGGGCGACAAGGTCACCGAGGGCCAATGGCTGGCCGAGATCGACCCGCTGGTACTGCGCAACACCCTGCGCCAGGCCGAGGTGGACGCGGAGAAGCTGCAGGCCGAACGCCGCTCGACCCAAGCCAAGCTCAAGCAGGCCAAGCGGGTCTACGAGCGCTATGAAGTGCTGCAGGAGGACGAATCGATCTCGCGCCAGGATTTCGACAACGCCGAGTCGGAGTACGAGGTGCAGCAGGCCAACCTGCTGTCGCTGGACGCACAGATCAAGAGCGCCCAGGTGCAGGTCGACACGGCCAAGGTCAACCTGGGCTACACCCGCATCGTTGCGCCGATCAATGGCCATGTGGTGGGGGTCGTCACCCAGGAAGGCCAGACCGTGATCGCCAACCAGATGGCGCCGGTGCTGCTCAAGCTCGCTGACCTGGACACCATGACCATCAAGGCGCAGGTGTCCGAGGCCGACGTGATCCACATCAGCCCCGGCCAGCAGGTGTACTTCACCATCCTCGGTGACGACCAGCGTTACTACGCCAGGCTGCGCGGCACCGAGCCCGCGCCGCAGAACTACCTGGAGAGCACCGACAAGAGCAGCGGCGCGTCCCGCAAGCCCGGCGCGGTGTTCTACAACGCACTGTTCGAGGTACCCAACCCCGAGCACCGCCTGCGCATCTCGATGACCGCCCAGGTGCGCATCGTCCTCGATACGGCGCAAGGGGTGTTGACCGTGCCGGTGGCGGCGCTGGGCCCGCGCGACAAGGACGGCAGCTTCGCGGTGCGGGTGCTCGACGCCAAGGGTTTCGCCCAGGTGCGCAAGGTACAGGCCGGGATCAACAACAACGTCAAGGTGCAAGTCAAGGCGGGCCTGGACGAAGGTGACCGGGTGGTGATCGGCGAACCTGTTACCGGTGAGTCGGGGGCGTGACCATGAACATGACTGTCGAATTGTCGCCGCAGCGAACGCGGGCGGCGCAGCAGGGCCAGCCGCTGTTGCGCCTGGCGGGCGTGAGCCGGCGGTTCATGGCCGGCGACCGTGAGTTCCTGGCGCTCAAGGATATCGACCTGCAGATCCGTGCCGGCGAGCTGGTGGCGATCATCGGCGCCTCGGGCTCGGGCAAGTCGACGCTGATGAACATCCTCGGTTGCCTCGACAACGCCAGCAGCGGCAGCTACCAGGTCAATGGCCAGGAAACCCGCGACCTGGACGACGACGCCCTGGCCGCGCTGCGGCGTGACCACTTCGGTTTCATCTTCCAGCGCTATCACCTGTTGCCGCACCTGGACGCCCTGCGCAATGTGGAGATCCCCGCGGTGTATGCCGGCGTGCCCCAGGCCGGGCGCCACCAACGGGCTCGCGAACTGCTGTCGCGCCTGGGCCTGGCCGGGCACCTGGCGAACCGCCCCAGCCAGTTGTCCGGTGGCCAGCAGCAACGGGTGAGCATCTGCCGGGCGCTGATGAATGGGGGCGAGGTGATCCTCGCCGACGAGCCCACCGGGGCGCTGGACACCGCCAGCGGCAAAGAGGTCATGAACATCCTGCTGGAACTGCACGCCGCCGGGCATACGGTGATCCTGGTGACCCACGACCCCAAGGTGGCCGCCCATGCCGAGCGCATCATCGAAGTCAGCGACGGGCAGATCGTCGACGACCGGTGCACGGTGCGCGAAGCCGCGAAGCCGGTTGAAGAGGTGCAGCCGGCCAGCGAACGGGCGCCACGGCGGCTGGTGGCGAGCCTGGGGCTGTTCCGCGAGGCCTTCAAGATGGCCTGGATCGCCTTGATTTCGCACCGCATGCGCACCTTGCTGACCATGCTCGGGATCATCATCGGCATCACTTCGGTGGTGTCGATCTCGGCGATCGGCGAGGGCGCCAAGGGCTATGTGCTCAAGGATATCCAGGCGATCGGCAGCAACACCATCGACATCTACTCGGGCAAGAGTTTCGGCGACAGCCGCGCCAAGGCCATCGAGACCCTGTCGCCGGCGGACGTCACCGCGCTCAACGAACTGTACTACGTCGACAGCGCCACCCCGGTGATCGGCCAGGGCTCGCTGGTGCGCTACCGCAACATCGACGCCGACGTGCAGCTCAACGGGGTCAGCGAGCAGTACTTCCAGGTGCGCAACATCCCACTGGCCGAGGGCATCGTGTTCAGCGCCGACGACGCCCGGCGCCAGGCGCAGGTGGTGGTGATCGACCACAACACCCGCAAGCGCCTGTTCGCGCCCGGGGTCGAGGCGCTGGGGCAGGTGATTTTGGTCGGTAGCCTGCCATGCACGGTGATCGGGGTGACCGCCGAGAACAAGAACCTGTTCGTCGCCGGCAACTCGTTGAACGTGTGGATGCCCTACGAGACCGCCGCCGGGCGGGTGCTCGGCCAGCGCCACCTGGACAGCATCAGCGTGCGGATCAAGGACGGCCTGCCGAGCAAGCGGGTGGAGGAGGAAGTCAACAAGCTGATGCTGCAGCGTCATGGTACCAAGGACTTCTTCACCAACAACCTCGACAGCATCATGCAGACGGTGCAGAAGACCAGCCGCTCGCTGACCCTGCTGCTGTCGCTGATCGCGGTGATCTCGCTGGTGGTGGGGGGCATCGGGGTGATGAACATCATGCTGGTGTCGGTCACCGAGCGTACCCGCGAGATCGGCATCCGCATGGCGGTGGGGGCACGGCAGTCGGATATCCGCCAGCAGTTCCTGGTGGAGGCGGTGATGGTCTGCCTGATCGGCGGGGTGATCGGGATCGGGCTGTCGTACGGGATCGGCTACCTGTTCGCGCTGTTCGTCAAGCAGTGGGAGATGGTGTTCTCGCTGGGCTCGATCGTGACCGCGTTCGTCTGCTCGACGCTGATCGGCATCGTGTTCGGTTTCGTGCCGGCGAGGAACGCGGCGCGGCTGGACCCGATCGAGGCCTTGGCGCGGGATTGAGCGTAGACCCTGAGCGGCCTTGTGCCGCGAAAGGGCTGCGCAGCAGCCCCAGGATTTCAGCAGAGTGCAGAAAATGCCGGGGCCGCTTTGCGGCCCTTTCGCGGCACAAGGCCGCTCCTACAGGGAAAGCCGTGAGTCCCAATTGCTCCCACAGCGTGGTCTCAGCTACTGCTCGGTGTAGATGCAGGCATCGGCCACCGCCCAGCGCACCTTGACCCGGTCGCCCGGCTGCATGGGCATGCCGGCGGCGGACAACGCCTTGACCGTCAGCGCCGTTCCGCCCTGGGTCACTACGTGGCAGGTCTGGCTTTCCCCAAGGAACAAGACTTCGCCGACACGGGCGTCCACCTCGTTCCAACCACCAGGCAGTGCATCGCGTGCTGCCTGTTCAAGCGTCAACGCCAAGGCTTTCTCCGGCCGCACCATGACCTGCGCGTCCTGCCCGCTGGCCAGCCCCGGCGTCAGGCGGATCGCCACCGGCTGCTCCTCGAAACTGCCCGCGCCATTGCCGCTGGCCTTGATCCGCAGGAAGTTGGAATTGCCCAGGAACGAGGCGACGAAGGCATTGGGCGGGTTCTGGTAGAGGTCGTAGCCTGTGCCCAGCCCGACGATCCGCCCATGGCTGAAGATGGCGATGCGCTGCGACAGGCGCATCGCCTCCTCCTGGTCGTGGGTCACGTAGACGATGGTGATCCCCAGGCGCCGATGCAACTGGCGCAGCTCGTCCTGCAGGTCCTCGCGCAGCTTCTTGTCCAGCGCCCCGAGCGGTTCGTCCATCAGCAGGATGCGCGGCTCGTACACCAGCGCCCGGGCAATCGCCACGCGCTGCTGCTGGCCACCGGAGAGCTGGGCCGGGCGGCGGTGGGCGAACGGCTCCAGCTGCACCAGCTTGAGCATGGCGTCCACGCGCTTGGCGATCTCGCTGGCACTGTGCTTGCGGATGGCCAGGGGGAAGGCGATATTGTCGCGCACGTTCAGGTGCGGGAACAGCGAGTAGCGTTGGAACACCATGCCGATGCCGCGCTTGTGCGGCGGCACGTTCACCAGCGACTGGCCCTGGACCAGGATCTCGCCGCTGCTCGGGGTCTCGAAGCCGGCCAGCATCGACAGGGTGGTGGACTTGCCCGAGCCGCTGGAACCAAGGAAGGTGAGGAATTCACCGTCCTGGATGTCCAGGTCGATGTTGTCCACCGCGGCGAAGTCGCCGTAGTGCTTGTTCAGGTTGCGCAGGCTGACCAGGGGCAAGCCGCGCGCATCGTCTTTCATCACTGCACTCATTGTTGTTGTCTCCGGGCGCTCAGGCGCTGACTTCGTTGCGCCGGCGCAGGGCGGCGGCGATGACCATGATCAGTACCGACAGGCCGATCAGCAGCGTCGAGGCGACGGCGATGACCGGGGTCAGGTCCTGGCGCAGGGTGGTCCACATCTTCACGGGCAGGGTTTGCAGTTCGGGGCTGGCCATCATCACGCTGAGCACCACCTCGTCCCAGGACACCAGGAAGGCGAACAGGCCGCCGGCGATCATCCCCGGGCGGATGGCCGGGAAGGTCACCTTGACGATCGCCTGCAGGCGCGAGGCGCCGCAGATCACCGCGGCGTCCTCGATCGACTGGTCGAACAGCTTGAGCGAGTTGATGATCGAGATGATGGTGAACGGCAGGGCGACGATCACGTGGCTGACCACGAAGGCCACCAGCGTGCCGGTGTAGCCCAGCTTGAGGAACAGCGCGTACACCGCCACGGCGATGATCACCAGCGGCACGATCATGGGTAGGGTGAACAGCCCGTACAGCAGCTCGCGGCCGGGGAAGCGCCCACGCACCAGGGCGAAGGCGGTGGGCAGGCCCAGGGCCACGGCGGCGAGGGTGGTCAGCACGGCGACCTTGAGGCTGGCCAGGGCGGCGTCCATCCACTCGGGGTTGGAGAAGAACTGGCCGTACCACTTGAGCGTCCAGCCCGGTGGCGGGAACACCAGCCACTGCGAAGAGCCGAACGACAGCAGGACGATGAACAGGATCGGCAGCAGCAGGAACGCCGCGATCAACCCGGTGGTCAGGTACAGGCCCGTGCGCAGCGGGCGGCCCATGGCGTTGGGGGTCAGGAGCATGGCGGCTTACCTCGCGTTGCCGACCGGGGATTCCGGTTGCAGCTTCAGGTAGAAGTAGAAGAGCACCAGGGTGATCAGCACCAGCAACGCTGCGGCGGCGCTGGCCAGGCCCCAGTTGAGGAACGACTGCACCTGCTGGACGATGAACTCCGGCAGCATCATGTTCTGCGCGCCACCCAGCAGCGCCGGGGTCACGTAGTAACCCAGCGACATGACGAACACCATCAGCGCCCCGGAGAACAACCCCGAGCGGCAC
Organism: Pseudomonas entomophila; assembly: GCF_018417595.1. Classification (NCBI taxonomy): domain Bacteria; kingdom Pseudomonadati; phylum Pseudomonadota; class Gammaproteobacteria; order Pseudomonadales; family Pseudomonadaceae; genus Pseudomonas; species Pseudomonas entomophila. The sequence goes on along the minus strand of NZ_CP070982.1, from coordinate 3,321,401 downwards.
AGCGGGATGAACACCTTCCAGAAGTTGGTCCAGGGGCTGGCGCCGCAGATGGCGCCGGCCTGCAGCACCATCGGGTCGATGGCTTGCATGGTCGCCTGCAGCGGCAGGACGATGAACGGCACCATGATGTAGCTCATGCCGATCACCACACCGGTGAGGTTGTGCACCATCTCCAGCGGCGCATCGATGATGCCCAGCGCCATCAGAAATGTGTTGATCACCCCCGAGGCCTGCAGCAGCACCAGCCAGGAGTAGGTGCGCGCCAGCAGGCTGGTCCACATCGACAGCAGCACGATGTTCAGCAGCCAGCGGCCCCAGCCGCGCGGCACCAGGGTGATCGCCCAGGCCAGCGGGAAACCCAGCAGCACGCTGATCAGGGTGACCAGGCCGGCCACCGAGAAGGTGTTGAACAGCACCCGGGCATAGGCCGAGTTGGCGAACAGCTGTTGGTAGTTGCCCAGGCCCGGCACGGGCTCCAGCACCCCGCGCAGCAGCAGGCCGATCAGCGGCGCGAAGAAGAACAGCCCCAGGAACAGCAGCGCCGGCAGCAGGTTGCGGCTGCCGCGCCAGCGCTGAGCCAGCGGCTGGCGGCGCGGGGCCGCCGTGGGCGCGCCGGTGCCGCTGGGGGCCCCTTGCGCGTTGTGCAGGGCGTTGATGGCGACTTTCATTTGACCAGCCACTCATTCCAGCGGGCGGCGATGGCCTGGCCGTTCTTCGCCCAGTAGGCGAAGTCCAGGGTGACCTGGTCCGGGGCATGGGCGGTGGGCAGGTCGGGGGCCAGTTTCGGGTCCAGCTGGCTGACGCTGTCGAGGTTGACCGGGGCGTAGGCGGTGAGGTTGGCGAAGTCGGCCTGGCCCTTGGCGCTGCTGGCGTTGGCCAGGAACTTCATGGCCGCGTCCTTGTTCTTCGCGCCCTTGGGGATGACCAAAAAATCGGCCATGACCAGGTTCTGCTTCCAGCTCACCCCCACCGGCGCGCCGTCCTGTTGCAGGGCATGCACGCGGCCGTTCCAGAACTGCCCCAGCGACGCTTCGCCCGAGGCCAGCAACTGCTGCGACTGGGCGCCGCCGCCCCACCAGACGATGTCCTGCTTGATGGTGTCGAGTTTCTTGAAGGCGCGGTCCAGGTCCAGCGGGTAGAGCTTGTCGGCCGGCACGCCGTCGGCCAGCAGGGCCAGCTCCAGCACGCCGGGGCTCGGCCATTTGTACAGGGCGCGCTTGCCGGGGTAGGTCTTGGTGTCGAACAGCGCGGCCCAGTCCACTGGCTTGTTCGTGCCAAGCTTGCCTTCGTTGTAACCCAGCACGAAGGAGAAGAAGAACGAGCCGACACCGTGGTCGGAGACGAAGCGCGGGTCGATGCGCTCGCGCTGGATGGCAGTGAAGTCGAGGGGTTCGAGCAGGCCTTCGCTGGCGGCGCGCAGGGCGAAGTCGGCTTCCACGTCGACCACATCCCATTGCACGTTGCCGCTCTCGACCATGGCCTTGAGCTTGCCATAGTCGGTGGGGCCGTCCTGCATGACCTTGATGTCGGTGGCCTTGGAGAAGGGCTCGGCCCACGCCTGTTTCTGCGCGTCCTGGGTGCTGCCGCCCCAGCTGACGAAGTTCAGGCTGTCGGCCGCCTGGGTGGCCTGGCAGGCCAACGTCAGCAGGCTGGCAGCCAGCACTGCGGTTACTCGTTTGCTCAACAGCATGGTTACGCCCTCGTTGCTTTTGTTATTCGAGGCGGGCTTCTGTCGCCCGCCAAATGTGTTCGGGGAGCAGCTACAAACGGGTGATGCGTGGCCGTTTCTGAAGTGTAGGTGTGGCCGGCAGTCATCAAGGTGTACGGGATATCATATTATGGTATTCCAAACTTTTCGCAAGAGGACGGCGCGACCGGCCATCAGCGGATTGCCCGGGTATGGCGGTAAACCCTTGCAGGCGCCGGTAGCCACACCCGTGGTGCCAGCGGGTTCGAGGTGTTCGGCGTCAGCGTTGCAGCGCCTCCGAGGCCGAGCGCCGCGCGCGCGGCGCTCGATCTCAAGCGCACTGCAAGACAATCGCCAGGCACCTGGTCGTCGTCACTATGGCGCCGAAGGCGAGCGTCAGGCCGAACTGGCCTGGCCGGTATGGATCTCGAAATGGCGGGTCTAGGCGTGGTAGCAAACGCCGATGAACATCCCGGCCACGACCAGTAGAGCGATCAGCAGCACCCTGTCGTAGCCGTATTCTGGATGGTCTGGACGATGCCTCACCGCCGTCCGCAACAGGCTCGATCTTCGGCGCACGAGTGGCAGGCACGCTGCATTCAATCCGGCAATGAGTGTTTGCGCATCGCAGTTGATTGAGTGGGGGCACCTAGCATTTTTGTCAGTAGAAATTGTTGAGAGGATCCGTCAAGACTGACGCCATGGTCCTGATCAGCATGGAGCTTTGAGTCATGTCCGATAGCATTTCCAGATCCGCTAACGACAGCAACCCAACCTTCGCGGTGCCCTACCTGATCAGCAACCTACCCGACGGTAGCCTGCCCGACATGCGGGGCTTCGGCCTCGAGCGGGTGGGCAGTGCCGAGGGGGGCTGGTACAGCCTGTGCCCGATCAAGGCCGACCGCGACTTGGTTGTGGGTGAAACCATCAGCGCTTGCCGGGTGCACCGCCGTACTGGCGAGCTGACCCGTATCGACTACATCGCAAAGGCCGGGAAGCTGGGCAAGGCACAGTGGCTCGAAGACTTCGCCAAGCAAATTGCGGCGGCCGGCCAGCCCATCACCGCCGGTGGTTGGGGCGCCAGCAATGCGTTTTCCAGCGATCACAAAGAACCGCGCTTGTGGTGCCAAACCGACTATCGGGCGTTCAGCACCGCGCCGTTCGACAGCAATCTGGTCCAGGTGCTGGCCTGCGACGATGGCTTCTCGCTGGGCAGCGGCAAGACCCTGAGCCTGCAGGTGCGCGACCTTAAAACCCAGGCTCTGCACGAACAGCATCTGTTTACCGCCACGGCCGATAGCGGCTGGAGCAAGGCCCTGTGCGAGCAGGTAAACCGTGACAGCCACCTGCTGCGGGCCGGGGTCAAGGGCGCAGACTGCACGGTCACGCCGGGTGAGCGGAACAACGCGTTCTGGGGGCCGCAGTGTGCCGAGTTGTGCGTGACGATAACCGAGGTGAACTGGTGGGCCAGCCGTATGCTCGATGGCACGCAGGCGCTGCCTGACGGTGGCGTGCTGCATGCCTGGGTCTACGATACGTTCTCCCAGCGCCTGCTCGGCCACCACGCATGGACCCCGGGCAGCACCCAGCGCGCCGGCGGCAAATGGTTGAGGGCCTGGGCCGCGGCGCTGGCCACGTCGAAGGTGGCGCCTTACCTGCGCGTCGACACCACCACGGCGATGCTCGAACAGCGCGGCGACGGCCTGCGCATTTTCGCCAGGTTGCCGGGCGATGACTACGACGCCGAAGGCCCGCTGCTGGCGTCAGCCTTCGAAACGCCGGAGGATGCCGTGCTGGTGACGGTGCGTCATCCCGGTAACCAGGCGTTGTTGCACCACGCGCTGTTCAGGCCCCAGGCCTGCGCTGCGGTGCCCAGCGACGAACAAAGCTGGTTACAGGCACTGGCCCGCTTCATCGAAGCGCAGCAGTGGCCAGAGCTGTATGTCAAGGACGGCAGGCAGCTGTGGCTGTTGGGCCACGCCGAACTCGTGGTCGCGCTGGAGAATGTGGGTGATGGCGAACAGTGGGCCTCTGAGGACTATCGGCTGGAACTGCTGAGCGCCGACGAATGGCCACAGGAGAAGGCCGTTGATCCGGTGACGTTCACCGTCGAGCCCACCGGGGGCCCGACGAGGGTCACCATCAGCTCGCTCGAGGCAGAGCTGGCGTTTCGCCTGGACAAGGCGGCACGCGATAAAGGCTACCGGGTGATGGCGTGTGTGCCGAGGCAGGCAGCGGCCAGACAGCTCAGAGAGGCTTACAACAGCTATGTGGAGGCGACTGTCAAGGCAGGTTTTCCTGTCGCCTTCTCGTTCGCCGAAGCCGGTACGTTAACGGCAGTTGCCGCTGCTGCTGCCGTCGTTAAAGCCACCCCCGACTTCACCGACGATGTTGAGAATTTCGTCAGTGCCAGGAGCTTGGTCGTCATAGGCACTGGAGCCGTCCTGGGAGGCACCGAACTCGTCGATTCTGTCGTCTGTATCGCCACCGCGGCCGCCGCCGCCACCAAAACCGACAGCGACGCTACCGCCTACAAGGCCGCCTACGCCGCCGCCTACAAGGCCGCCTACAAGGCCGCCAATAAGGCCGTCGCAGTCGCCGCCGTCGCCGCCTACCAAGACGCCTACGCCGCCGCCAACAAAGCCGCCGCCGACGCCTACAAAGCCGCCGCCGACGCCTACAACGCCGCCTACAACGCCGATGCCGACGACGCCGATGCCGCCGATGCCGCCGACGCCGCCTACGCCGCCGTCGTCGCCTACCAAGACGCCTACGCCGCCGCCAACAGAGCCGCCAACAAAGCCGCCGCCGACGCCTACAACGCCGCCTACAACGCCGATGCCGACGAGGCCGCCTACGCCGCCGCCGAGGCCGCCGACGCCTACGCCGACGCCACCGCCGATGCCGCCGCCGCCGCCGTTGCCTACGCCACAGTCTCCGCCAACGACGACGCCTACGCCGCCTACGCCGCCTACGCCGCCGCCACCGCCGCCCACGCCGCCACCGCCGCCGCCGCCGCCGCCGCCGCCGCCGCCGCCGCCGCCGCCGCCGCCGCCGCCGTCGCCGCCGGCGTCGTCGCCGCCGCCGCCGCCGTTAAGCTCGTCCATGCGATTGCAGAAGTCCAAAAGGAGGCCCCTGCGGTATGGCCCGTATCGGTCACCGGCGACACCATCACCTGGCAAGGCCCGCTGACTAACCAAGAGTATGACCTCTACCTGGACTGCCCCGAGTCCGAGCGCGGCAACGACGCCCTGACCGTGGGGCATATCGGCGCCTTGCAATACAACCAGTTCTGGCACGCCCCCAAGCCTGTCCGCTTCACCCCGCCTGAATCGCTCAAGCAGAACGATGAAATCAGCTTCCTCTGCGAGGACTACGGCTACACCCACCGCTCCGAACTGTTCGACACCACGGGCCACGGCGAAGCCGGGGTGGATCCGCGCACCGGGTTGTTCCACGGCCATTACCCGGTGGCCAGCCTGCAGGGCTTGCTATGCCAGGGGCCGGCGGTCGACCTGACCCTGCACTATTCGGCGCTGCGGGCCAACGAAGCAGGGCTGGGGGATGGCTGGGCCTGGCGCTTTTCCAGTGTGGAAGTGCGCAGTCGGTTGCTGACGCTGGCCGACGGTGCCCAGTTCACGTTCACCGACGCGCAATGGACCCAGCTGGGCAAGGGCGAGGCGATCAAGTTGGCCTCCTGCGTGGTGCGCAGCAACCAGGACTACAGCGAGTTCACCCTCGACCTGCCAAGCGGGCGTCAAGAAGTCCTGAAAAAACCTGCAGCCGCGGACGGTGACGAAGAGGAGCCGAACAAGGAACTCCACGAGAAGGTCCTGAAAGCGTTGATCGCGATCAGGGATAAATCCAAGCCAGACTTTCCTACGGTGCCGGAGAACTGGCAGCAATGGGTAGCCACGATAGTCATGCCCAGACTTTATTCCTGGGCTACGAAGCTGGATTACGACGAAGCCGTTGCCAAGTGGCACGCTGATGACAACATCATCCAACTGAAAAAGCTCATTGCCGAGTACCAGCGGCCCTTCGTGCTGCTGGTGCCGTCGACGATCGAGTCGCGCGATGGCGAATCCCTGACGTTGGAATGGCTGCGCCAAGAGGGCCAGGTCATGTTGTTGGAGGTGAAGAGTGGGAATGAGCCGCTGTTCAAGGCTGAGTACACCACACCGCGGGAGAAGACTGCGCAGGTGAAAATGCAGGTTTGGCCACACAGCAAGACGGAGGGTTACGAGGTCGAGCTGGAACTCAAGGACTACCTGCTACGCACGATAGCGCGCAGCGAACGGCGAGCGGGTGTTGGCGGTAACGTTGAGCGTCACGTACTGCAACAGGTCACCTGTGACTATGCCGACGACCCATGCCTGGATCGGGTGCTGTGCGGTTTGCGTGAGCTTGACGGGTCGGTCGAGTGCGTCAAGTATCAGGTGGGCGAAACACGCCGAGACCTGCCACGGGTGGCACTGCACGCCCTGGTGCCTGGCGATGGGCAAGAGAATCAGCTGGCGACTTATTGCTACGATGGAAGTTTCCTGGATACCAAGCAGCTCGTAGTCAGCGTCGAGTACGAAAGCGGCCCGCACAGTGCCCGGCAGCAACACATGCTGGTTCACGGCAACGTCAAGCACAACGGTAGCATCAACCGTTTCGAACTGTTGCGTGGGGTGGCTTCGGCGCAAGGCCATTGGCTCAACTTCTGCACACGCAAGAACCAGCGGAAAAAGGACCGATACAGAGAGACCAAGGCCTACCGCTACACCGGCGCAGGCGATGAGTTCGCTGAACTGCTGTACGCCCTCGGAACGGGCGCCACAGGCGGTGAGATCAATGTGAAGGAGGGGGCAGCGCTGGTGCCGCACCAGGTGGATCTGCTGGAGTGGATCATCGATAAATCCCACAAGGCCGACCGCCCGAAACTGGCCGCGTGCATCACGCGTCTGTTGGCCAGCTACACGCCTGCCGAGCGTGATGCGCTGGGGCGCGCGGTGGAGTTGGCGAAGCACGTCGAGGACTTGGACGGCAACGAGCTGTACAGGCACGTTGGCGGTGAGCACACGCTGTATCGTTGTTACTACAATATGGCGGGGGACAACCCGTTCACGCTGGCCGAGCCCGGCCAGCTCGCTCAACTGAAGGGCATCAAAGGGCTTGAAAGTTTGCCGGCCCTGAGCTGCCCGGCTATCCCCCGGCATGCCTCGGCGCCCGTCATGGCGGAATACCAGTGTGACCCCTTCGGTAAACCCCAGGGCTTGCGCTTGTTCGGTTACCGCGAAGTGACGCGAGGTAGTCGCCAGCTATTGGAGTTGGCCGAGGTATTGACGGTCGAAGGGGTCAAGGGCGACATCAAGGGCAACCAACTCGACGCCAGTGCTGGCTGGGCCATGGCCGACGCCTCTGCCAAGCTGCTGTGGCGTCAACGCAGCACCAAGGCTACCGCGCCTACCCGTATGGGCGGCGCAGACAGCAAGGTCAGGAAGTGGTCGGAGCAAGATGTCCAGATCACTCACGATTTTTCCGGCCCGCTCGAATGCGTGTTCAAACTGAGCAACCACCAGGAAAGCATGGACAACCCCAACTATGACGGCATCATTGTCCTTATCAAAACCACCACCCAGGCAGGTCCCCAGGAACTGCGCAAGCAACTGCGCTCGCGCCATGCTCGGCGCCTTCTGGAGCAGGTTGAACAAGGCAAGGAGGTACACTGGCAGTACGATGCAATGGGACGGGTGACTCAACAGACGTGCTACACACTCGAGAAAGACAGCAAGGGCGTGTACCTGAGCAGGGGCGATGAGCAGAAGCCCGATGAGCAGACCTCCACCGAATATTCGGCTGACGGCAAGCTGGCAACCCATACCCACGCGAACAAGGACATCAGCCGCAGTTATCTGGACGGTGTGCAACGGGCCTGGCGGCACGAGTGGCGCAGAAACGGCACAACGCACTTCGTGCCCCTCGCGCAATACAGTCTGCAAGGGCTGGATGGGTCGAAGCTGCTGGCCAGTTGCGAATGGGACTACCTGCCGGGCGGGCAGGTCGTGGTGGACATGACCCCGGCGCCGTCGGCCGTAGGGCCGCAAGCGTGGGTCAATGAGCAAGGAGGCCTGGATCGGCAAGCCATGCGCAGCCTGCTGCAAACCCAGCAAAGTGAGCAGGCGGACAGCGCAGAAGGCGCGGCGGCCGATGCCTCGGTGTTCGAGCCGTTTGCGACGCAGGACATTTCGAGCCAGTACAGCATCGAAGAAGGCCTCGACGAACAACGCCTTTACCAACGGACGATCAATTACCACTACCGCAAGGATGGTACCTTCGAGCAGGTGGAGGATCTGGTCGATGGTGACGGTCAGGCCCGGTTGAAAGTGTGCAAACGCTTCGACAACTCAGGTGAAATGATCGGTTATGACCGTACCCTGGGCAAGCAAACCCGTTCGTATGGACTGGAGCGCGATGCCGTGGGGCGGGTGCGCAAGGTTACCCGCCCCGACAATACGAAGGTCGAGTACAGCTACCACGGGCTGAGCAACCATGCCACGGAGCTCAAAGTGGGCGACAAGGTTGTGTCGACCCAGAAGGTGGAACACGACAGCACCTTGACTTCGCGCACGGTCGGTAGCCGTGTGTACGGCTTTACAGACGACACCGTGACCCTGCCCGACAAGACCCGGCTTCGCGTCGTTCGAAATGCCGAGGGCCAGACCTTCAAGGCGAACGAACAGACCCTCGCCAGCTTCACCCAGAACAACGGCACGCAGACCCAGGCATCCCACGCCAGCGATGACCCGATGAAGCGGGGCTGGGAGCAGGTTGTGGGTAGCACCCGCCTGCCGGGCCGGCAATCGGTCGAGCAAACCTCACCACGCGCCAAGCGCCAAGGTTATCGCTGGCTTAGCCTGCGTGGCCGGCCGCTGGCCTCGCTGCGCGCTGACGGCCACTGGCAGCGGGTGTTCAACGACGCGCAGGGCCGTGTGCTGCGTACCTGCCAAGACCACGAGGAGGTCGTGTACCGCTACGACGCACTGGGCCGTCTGCAGTCACGCCAAGCCCAGGCTCTCAAGGTCGGTGGCACGTGGCAGGTGCTCAGTGAGCATGACGGCTTTGGTCAGGAAGTCACCCGGCGTTTCCTGTACAACGGCAGCGAGTGCTTCAAGCAGTGCCTGAAGTGGCAAGGCGACGGCCGCCTGGCCAGCAAGACGAGTTACCAGAAAGGTCAGCAGATACGCGTCGAAAGCTTTGCCTACGATACGCTCGACCGTCTGCAGCGGTATGAGTGCGAGGCGACCGCAGCCGAGCATTGCCCACGGGATGCACAGGGTAGGGCGGTCAAGGTTCAGGAATATAGCTGGGACGCCCTGAGCAACCTGACCCGCTGCATCACCACCGGCTTCGATGACCAGGTGCGGACCGAGGAACTGACCTATGGGACTGCCAGCGATCCAACCCGGCTGACCGAGATCAGTGACGGCAAGGACCCATGCCCATTGGCCTGGAACACCAACGGTTACCTGACCGAGATCGTTGGGCAACAGCGCTACGGCTATAACGCTGCCGGCCAGACCGAGAAGGTGTTCGACAGCACCGGCAATCTACTGACCCGCTACGAGTACGATGGCAGCCAGCGCCTGGCGGCGCAGTACCTCAAGTGCGACGGAAGCACCCGTGAGCTGCGCTACGACGGCGAAGAACTGATCGGCGAGATCCACTATGACAAGGGCAACAAGGTCAGCAGCACCATCAGCCTGTCCAGCGGGCTGGCCCAGTACGAGGGCAACGAGGTGCGCTGGCTGATCGACGACCCGCAGGTGGGGGTTGCCGGGCAAGTCAAGGCCGGCGCCCTGGAACTGGCACCGCTGCTACCGTTTGGCGAGGGCGCGGGGCTGGAGGGGCTGGTCAGTGGCTACAACGGCATGCGCCGCGACCCCGTGACCGGGCACTATCACGCCGGAAGCTACCGCACGTATCACCCGCCGCTGCGCCGTTATGCCCAGCCGGACTGGCTCAGCCCGCACGGTGAGGGCGGGTTAAATGACTACCAGCACTGCCCGGACCCGGTTAACCAGCACGACCCCAGTGGCGGGATCATGCTTAGCCGCTGGGGGCAGCATCACCAGTTGGAAGCTTACGACAAGGCGCTTCAGGACACCGAGAAGATGAAGGTCGGTAGTGATTATCGCGGCCTGGTGTTTTCTCTGGCGGTAGCCGCGATAGGTATCGCTCTGGCCGTAGCGACCGCAGGTCAGTCGCTGTGGTTGACAGTCAGCGTAGTTACGCTGAGCGTGGCGTCGTTCGCTTTCGAGGCGGGGGCGCTACTGGCGAGTAAATTAGGTGCCTCTGGAGTGGCCAAGGGGCTGAGTATCGCCTCGGTCGTTACAGGCGTAGCGAGCTGTTTGGGCTTTGCCGGGATCTTCAAGACGGGTCTCAAAGGGCTGCTGTATCTGGGCAAGATGGTCAAATCGGTCGGCAAGGCTCTGTGGAGCGCCGCCAAAACCGTTGGGCGCGGTGCCAAAGCCGTTTGGGGCAGGGCCAAAGCCTGGGCACAGCACGGCATCAGAAATATGCGCATGCAGAGGGCAGCACTACATGGCCCCAATGGCCTGGGTCCCGCGCCCCACTATGGTGGGCTGGGGGCGCTTAGTGGCCCTCGCAACCTCGGGGTTCTGGGGCGCTTCAAATACAATACCTTGGAACCTGCTGCGCAGTGGTTGGCGCGCCAGGGCCTGCGTGGTGCGGCGAGGCAGGGGTGGAACTACCTGAAGGCCCCCGTTGAAATCGCTGAGCAGCCTCTGCCCCGGTGGGCGAGGTCGGGATGGATTGGCAACGTTTACAGTTTCATGACCGGGTCGATTCATACAGAAGGCGCAGCGCGCGGCTTATCGTACGCCTACTACGGCCTCAACACGGCGCTTGAGGCCAATGTGCTGAAAGGGACGATCGAGACCAGCCAAAGCCTGGCTGAGTCGCAACAGGCGCCGGCCAGTGTGAGGGCGGGGAAACGTGAGCCGTCGGTCGTGCCCAAGCTTCCGTATCTGAAGACCGTAGAACACAGTTTGTTACCGGCCACCAACAGTCTGCGGTTCTGGTAGCCAGGTTCCGGGCGCCGGCAGCAGGTTTTCCGTCCCCGCGTTTGGGCACGGGGAAATTATCCACAGTCAATGAAACGAGGGTTGATGTCATGAGCGAAGCAACGCGAAAAACAGGAACACTGGTGGAATACGATGAAGTGAAGAAATGGGGTTGGATCCGGTACGATAAACACCAAGACAAGGTTTACCTGGCTCCGGGTGAAGTCGGAAGCCTGGAACTGGAGGAGGAGTGCGAGGTCACGTTCGCTATCGAGATGAATGGGTCGACACCGCATGCCGTTAGAGTGGAACTCAAGAAGTAGACCAGGCCCAGCGTGACCGCGCCTTTCGTCAGGTCGCGGCCACGCACGGGCTTCTTGATTGCCAGGCCGAACCAGCTGGCGGAGCACGGCGGCCAGCGTTCCATGTCTGGCGCAAAGTACTCCATGGAAATCTCCAAATACGCCGAGATGCCGTCGAACATTGTCGAAAAACTTCTGGGGAGAAAATAGGGTTACCCAGCCCCGCGATTGCAGACACCACAACTATCAGTTGCCCTCGAACGGAATGCTCTGCACCACTTCCAGCTCATACCCAGCCAGGCCCGCATATTTCAGCGGTGGCCCGAGGTGGCGCAGCTTGCCCACGCCCAGGTCCTGGAGAATCTGCGCGCCGGTACCGACTTGCGAATACACCTTCGACTGCCCGCGCTGGTAGGGCCGCACCGGCTGGGTGAGCTGCGGCACCCGTTCCAGCAGGGCTTGCGAAGACTCATGGTTGGCCAGGATCACCACCACCCCGGCGCCTTCCTCGGCCACCTTCTGCAACGCCGCCCACAGCGTCCAGTTGGCCGGCCCGGCATATTCGGCCCCCACCAGGTCGCGCAGCGGGTCGATCACGTGCACGCGCACCAGGGTCGGCTGTTCGCGGCGGATATCGCCCATCACCATGGCCATGTGCACGCCGCCTTCGATGCGGTCCTCGTAGGTGACCAGGCGGAAGGTGCCGTGCACGGTGGGCAGTTCGCGTTCGCCGATGCGCTTGATGGTCTGCTCGGTGCTCAGGCGATGGTGGATCAGGTCGGCGATGGTGCCGATCTTGATGCCGTGGCGGGCGGCGAACACTTCCAGGTCCGGGCGCCGGGCCATGCTGCCGTCGTCGTTGAGCACCTCGACGATGACCGACGCTGGTGTGAAGCCGGCCAGGCGTGCCAGGTCGCAGCCGGCCTCGGTGTGGCCGGCACGGCTCAGCACGCCGCCTTCGCGGGCACGCAGGGGGAAGATGTGGCCGGGCTGGACCAGGTCCTCGGGGCGGGCAGCGGGCGCCATGGCCGCAGCCACGGTGCGCGCCCGGTCGGCGGCGGAAATGCCGGTGGTGACGCCGCTGGCGGCCTCGATCGACACCGTGAAGGCGGTGCTGAACACGCTGCCATTGCTGGGCACCATCTGTTCGAGGCCCAGGCGCTGGCAGTGTTCGTCGGTCAGGGTCAGGCAGATCAGGCCCCGCGCCTCGCGGGCCATGAAGTTGATAGCCTGGGCGTCGCAGCGCTCGGCGGCGATCAGCAGGTCGCCTTCGTTTTCCCGGTCCTCGTCATCCACCAGCAGGACCATCCTGCCTTGGCGGTAGTCTGCGAGGAGTTCTTCGATGCTGTTGAAGGCCATGCTGCACGCTCACGGTGGTCGGGTAAAAATTATGGTATACCATAATACATAACTTGCCTTGCAACAGGAGCACGACGAATGAAGGCCTACTGGATCGCCCACGTGGAGGTCACCGACCCCGAGCAGTACCAGCAGTACACCCAGCGCGCGCCGGCGGCGTTCGCCGCATTTGGCGGGCGGTTCCTGGCCCGGGGTGGGCGCAGCGAGGCGATGGAAGGCGGGGCGACGCCCCAGCGCAGCGTGGTGATCGAGTTCGATTCGTATGAGCAGGCGGTGGCGTGTTATCGCTCGGAGTTGTACCAGGCGGCCTGTCGGTATCGCCAGGGTGTGGCCCAGGCGCGGGTGATCATTGTCGAGGGGGTTGCGGCCTGAGTTCAGGTATGTTGCTGGCGGAGTTGGGGCTGCTTTGCAGCCCATCGCGGGTAAACCCGCTCCTACAGGTTCGGCGTCCTGCCTGTGGGAGCGGGTGGTTCACGACCGCCTGGCCTCATCGCTGTCCACCGCATCCGGCTTCTTGTCACGGGTGCGCAGCAGCGACAACAACACCCCGCCCAGCAGCAACCCGAACGTCACCCCCAGCGACAAGGCCGCCGGCACCTTGCCCACCAGCCCGTGGTAGAAGATCTTGCAGCCGATGAAGATCAGCACCATCGCCAGTGCGTACTTGAGGTAGATGAACCGGTGCATCAAGGCCGCCAGGGCGAAATACAGCGAGCGCAGGCCGAGGATGGCGAAGATGTTCGAGGTGTAGACGATGAACGGATCCTGGGTGATGGCGAAGATCGCCGGCACGCTGTCGACGGCGAACACCAGGTCGGCCAGCTCGATCAGCACCAGGGCCAGGAACAGCGGCGTCGCGTAGCGGACCGCCCTGGTTGCCCCGGGAGGCGTCAGGCGCACGAAGAAGCGCGGGCCATGGATCTGCTCGGTGACCCGCATGTGCCGGCGCACGAAGCGCAGCACCGGGTTGTTGGCCAGGTCCGGGTGGGCATCGTCCTTGGCCAGCGCCATCTTGATACCAGTGAACAGCAGGAAGGCGCCGAAGATATACAGCACCCAGGCAAAGTGCTGCACCAGCGCCGCGCCCACACCGATCATGATCGCCCGCAGCACCACCACCCCGAGGATGCCCCAGAACAGCACGCGGTGCTGGTAGCGGCGGGGGATGGCGAAGAAGCTGAAGATCATCGCCATGACGAACACGTTGTCCATCGACAGCGACTGCTCGACCAGGAAACCGGTGTAGAACTCCAGCGCCGACTGGGCGCCCAGTTCGTGCCAGACCCATACGCCGAACAGCACGCCGACGCTGAAATAGCCGGCATACAGCAGCAGGCTCTCGCGCATCTCGATCTCGCGCTCCTGGCGGTGCAGCACGCCCAGGTCGAGCACCAGCAAGCCGATGACGATGACGATGAACACCAGCCACAACCAGGTGCTGGTGCCGAGGAATGAGTCGCTGAGGAATGTATGCAGAGCCGTCATGAGCCCCTCCTTGATTGTCGACGTTGCAGGGCAACAGTGATTCCGACATGGCGGCGCAAACCGTCAGAGGGGCCCGGCATCACATGGAGTTGATACTAGATGTGAATGCCGGAGGTGCCTGGACCAGGCTGTTACATTTCTTTGCTTCGTGGAGGTCGGTTATCGATAGTTCGCCGCGTAGGCCTGGCGCAAGCCGACCGCCCAGCCGTCGAGCACGGCCTTGACGTTGTCGGCAGTCATCGTCTGCGCATCGTTTTCCAGTGGCGTGCCGGTGCCGCTGAGCATGGCTTCGGCGATGATCCGGCCGCTGGTACCCGCCTCGAAGACCAGCTCGGTGGCGATGTCACTGTCCCGGTCACGAATGCCTGTGGCACTGCTTATCCCCGCAGCGACCAGGGTGACCGGCAACCATTCGTACCAGCGCAGGTCCTGGGTGTAGGCACTGACGTGGGTGATCGCTGGCCTGACCACCAAGGTGTTGGGGCCGGGTTTGTCGACCACGGTCATCACCTTGCCCAGCTCGCTGCGCAGCGTCGCGTCGTAGTAGTGGCTGATGGCGCTGAGCGTGGCCTGGGGAATACGGTCGCTGGGCAAAGGCGCGGGATAGTACTGGCTCGGTTGCAGGTAGACCTCGATATAGCGACCCCGTGGCCATTTGGGGTCGACCCAGCTGAGCACGCTCTCGCCCGACGGCGTCTGCTGCCGGGTGAGCAGGCTGTAGTCGCTGAGAAACCCGGACGGCGCCGGCTTGCTGCTGCACGCCGACAGGCCAAGGGTACTGGTCAGCAGCATGGCCAGCAGATGGCGGCGGCTCATGGGCGCGCGCCTTCTTGCGGCATTGCCTGCCTGGCCTGAAGCGGGGCGCCGTCGCGTGAGTCGTGGATGCTCAGTTGCCCGTGGGCCATCAGCCAGTTGACCAGATCCCGGGTCGGCACGCTGTGACAGTACTCGACCCATTCACCACTCTCTGGCCCGTAGTGTTCGAAGTAGCGGCGCAGGGTGATCCGGCTCTGATCGTCCGCAAGGTCCAGGCTCACCTGCTGCACCAGCAGCGAGCCCGATTGCCCCCGGCTCGTGGTGCGTGCGCTGAGCACCAGGGGGGCGATGCCCTCGTGCCGGTCGATGCGGTTGCGAGTGTCGGTGATCGTCATGATGAGCCCTCGAGTAGGTTGAAGGCCCGCAGGGTGTAGGACTATTTTTGCCAGGTGATGTCTGGAACATGTCGGGCGTGATGAAATGTTGCGCGATTGAAATATATGACCTGCGCTGTGCAATGGTTTTAGATACGCCTTTTTCCTGGACCGGTATGACCGTGAGCAGATTGCTGATCGTCGATGACGACGTGGAAATCCTTGCCCTGTTGAAGCAGTTCTTCGTCCAGCAGGGCTACGAGGTGGACCTGGCCACCGAGGGCCAGTCGATGTGGGCGGCGATCGAGCGGCAGTGCCCGGACGCGATCATCCTCGACCTGATGATGCCGGGCGAGGGCGGCCTTAGCCTGTGCCAGAAGCTGCGGGCGCAGGTGGGGGTGCCGATCATCATGCTCACCGCCATGGCGGAACTGAGCGACCGTATCATCGGCCTGGAGCTGGGCGCCGATGACTACCTGACCAAGCCCTTCGACCCCCGCGAGCTGCTGGCCCGCCTGCGCGCCGTGCAGCGTCGCGCCGGTGAGCAGGTGCCGCGAGGCGAGGCCGCCCGGCCGGTGATCGGTTTTGCCGGGTGGCGCCTGGACATCACCTGTCGCGAGCTGCGCTCGCCCGAGAACGTGATGATTCCGTTGTCCGGTGCGGAATTCGACCTGCTGGTGGTGTTTCTCGAGCACCCCCAGCGTATCCTCACCCGCGAGCAACTGATCGACCTGACCCGCGGCCAGGGCCATGACGCCTTCGACCGCAGCATCGACGTGCAGGTCAGCCGGCTGCGACGCAAGATCGAGCCCGACAGCAAACGCCCGGACCTGATCCGCACCGTGCGCAACGGCGGCTACCTGTTCACCGCCAAGGTGACCCGCTCGTGATCTGGCGCCTGCTCGGCCGCGACACGCTCAGGCGGCGGATCGCCCTGACCATCTTCATCGCGCTGCTGGCCTCGCTGGCGCTCAACGCCTTGTTCGTCCAGGTGGCCGGCAGTTGGGCGCGGCCGCCCATCGAACGCACCGGCCTGCTCGAGCAGATCGCCGTGACCACCCGGGTGATCGAGACCGCACCGGCCACGTTGCGCCTGCAACTGGCACAGGCGGCGAGCACACCGACCCTGCAGGTGCGCTGGAGCACCCAGCGGGGTGACCTTGGCTTGCCTGGCCCGGGCACGCAGCTCTATTCGCGGCAAGTACCTGCCATGGCGCAATTGCTGGGGCCTGAGCGCGCCATCGAGGTGTACAACCCGGGTGACTGGCCAGCGGGCAGCGCCGCGGCGCACTACGCGGCGCTGGTGGCGCTGGCCGACGGCAGCTGGTTGTCGTTCGTGCCGCCGGAGCGCAGCTGGGGCTTGAGCGTGACGGCGCGGCTGGCGGTGGTGATCGGCCTGGGGCTGGTGGCGACCCTGCTGGTCGCCTGGTGGGCCACCCGCCAGCTGGCCAACCCGCTGCAGCGCTTCGCCAGCGCGGCGCGGCGGTTCGGTGGCGACCTGCAGGCGCCGCCCATCGCCGTCGAAGGCCCCGAGGAGATCCGCCAGGCGATCATCGCCTTCAACACCATGCAGGCGCAGATCCAGCACTTCCTGCGCGAGCGCACCCACCTGCTCGCGGCCATCTCCCATGACCTGCGCGCACCGTTGACGCGCATGCGCCTGCGCAGCGAGTTCATGGAGGATACCGACCATCAACGCAAGCTGGTGCGCGATGTCGACGAGATGCAGACGATGATCAACGCGGCCCTGGCGTTTTTCCGCGAAGGCACGCAACTGGAGCAGCGCACCGCCTACGACCTGGCCGAGCTGTTGCAGACCCTCGTCGACGACTACCGCGACCAGCAGGTTGCCGTCGAGTACAGCGGCCCTGCGCACCTGGTGCATGACGGCCGCCCGCTGGCGACCAAGCGGGTAATCGTCAACCTGCTGGAAAACGCCATGAAGTATGCGCGTGACCCCCAGATCGCGTTGAGCCGTGGTCCGCATCAGATCGTGATCGAAGTCAGCGACCGGGGGCCGGGCATTCCCGAAGCAGCGCTGGAGCGTGTGTTCGATCCGTTCTACCGGCTGGAGGGGTCGCGCAACCGCGACACCGGTGGCGTTGGCCTCGGCTTGTCGGCCGCCCGGGCCAGCGTGCGCGAACAGGGTGGCGAGCTGACCTTGCGCAATCGCAGTGGCGCCGGGTTGGTGGCCCGGGTCGAACTGCCCGATTACCGCTGAGGGGTCAGTACACCCAGACCTCGACACGCCGGTTGCGCAAGCGCCCCTGTTCCAGGTCGTTGCCGGCCACCGGCAGCTCATCGCCCATGCCTGCCACGTCCTTGACCTCCACGCCGGCCCGGGCCAGTTCACGGCGCACCGCCATGGCCCGCAGGCGCGAGAGCAGGGCGGCGCGGCCCGGGGTTTCCTTGGGGTCGCCGAAACCCACCAGCACCGCCTGCTCATGCAACTTGCCCGCGTGGCGCAGGTAGTCGCCGACCCGCTGCACATCACGCAGGGCCTTGTTGTCGAGGCTGGCGCTGCCTTCCTGGAAACGGAAGTTCACGGTCAGGCGCCGGGCTTCACCGGCCAGGGCGCGATAGCGCGGCGGCATGCCGGGTTGGACGGGGACGGGCAGCGCCTTGATCTGCTGGGCGACGAAGCCCTGCTCGGCGACGATGGCCTGGCCGGCGGGGCTCTGGGCGAATTCGGCCAGCGCCCGGGCCAGGGGGGGGGCGTTGCCGGGCAGGTAGAAAAACAGGCGGCGCGACACGGGGTAATCCTCGCTCGCCACCAGGGCGAGGCTGGGGGGCAGGGCGGGCGCGTCGCCCTCGGCCACCGCCAGCACCTTGGCGCCGTGCACCGTGGCCAGGCCGCTGAAGCCGATGGCCTGGCGGTCGGCCAGGACCTGCCCGGCCAGCGCGTCGGCCGACTCGAAGCGCCGCGCCTGGGGCGACAGCTCGCCGCGCCGAGGGTCGAGCACCTGTGCCTTGAAGGTCTCGAAGGTGCCGGAGCGGTCGTCACGGGCATACAGGTGGATGGCGCCGCCGGGCACGCCCAGTTGCTCCCAGCGCTGGACCTGCCCGGAAAAGACCTGCGCCAGTTGCAGGGTGTTCAGCTGTGACAGCGGGTTGTCGGGGTGGACGATCACCGCCACGCCGTCCAGGCCGATGACCTGTTCGCTACGGGCGCCACGCATGTCTCCCAGGGCCTGCAGTTGCTGCGCTTCGGCATTGCTGATCGGCCGCGAGGCGGTCGCCAGGTCGGCCTCGCCGCTGGCCAGGGCGGCAAAGCCGGTGCTGGTGCCATGGGCGGCGATGGCGATACGCAGCGGTTGGTTGTCGCGGTCACGGGCGCTGACCAGCGTCTCGTTGGGCACAGGCCCGGGCGTCACCTCGATCGCGCTGGCGCCCTGGGCCTTGAGCAGGCCACCGACCAGTGCCGGGGCCAGCGCGGTACCGATGGTGTTGGAGCCCTGGATGCGCAGTTGCAGGGGGGCGGCCATGGCCAGTACCGGGAGCAGGCACAGCAGCAGTGGAATCAGGCGAGGCATGCCGGGGACCTTTGGCACGGAGTTGCGCCGCAGATTACGACAGTTGAGTGACGGTCAGATGACAGGCCTGCTGGTATCACGCCCGCAACAGGTGGACTGCCAGCCCGGCCAGGGCGCAGGCCAGCAACACTTGAATCACACCCCGCTTGAAGTGGAACAAGGCAAGGGCTGCGGCAACTGCGATCACCGCTGAAGGCCAGTCGAATGCCCCACTGAAACCTTGCGGCCAAAGCACGTGGTAGCCGAAGAACAGGGCGAGGTTCAGGATCACGCCCACCACAGCGGCGGTGATCCCCGTCAGCGGTGCGGTGAATTTCATCTCGTTGTGCGTCGACTCCACCAATGGGCCACCGGCAAGGATGAAGAGGAACGACGGCAAGAAGGTGAACCAGGTGACGAGACTCGCCGCGACTGCGCCGGCAAGGAATGGGTGTTCCACACCGAACATCGGATGCACATACCCCCCCACGAAGCCGACGAAGGCGACCACCATGATCAGTGGTCCGGGCGTGGTTTCCCCCAAGGCGAGGCCATCGATCATCTGGGTCGGCGTCAGCCAGCCGTAATGCCCGACAGCGCCCTGGTAGACATAGGGCAGCACCGCGTAAGCACCACCAAAGGTCAGCAGTGCGGCCTTGGTGAAGAACCAGCCCATCTGCGTCAGGGTTGCGTCCCAGCCAAACGACAGTGTCAGCAGCCCCATGGGCAGGACCCAGAGCGCAGCACCGACCAGCAGCAAGCGCGATAAGTGACCCCAGCTGAAACGGGCATGCTCAGGCGCCGGAGTGTCGTCATCAATCAGCGCCGGGCCATAGTTGCTCTTTGCGGCGCCATGACCGCCACCGATCACGAACTTGCCTGGGGCAAAGCGCCCTCCCACATAGCCGATGATGGCGGCAACCAGCACGATCAGCGGGAACGGCACATTGAGGGCGAAGATGGCCACGAACGAGGCGCCGGCCATGGCCCACAACCAGCCATTCTTCAACGCGCGCGAGCCGATCCGGTGGGCCGCGTGAACGACGATCGCCGTGACTGCCGGCTTGATGCCATAGAAAATCCCGGCCACCACGGGCACCTCGCCGAAAGCGACGTAGACCCAGGACAAACCGATCAGGATGAACAGCGAAGGCAGCACGAACAATGCGCCGGCAATCACCCCGCCCCAGGACCGGTGCATGAGCCAGCCGATGTAGGTGGCGAGCTGCTGGGCTTCAGGGCCAGGCAACAACATGCAGTAGTTCAGCGCATGCAGAAAGCGTTTCTCGCTGATCCAGCACCGGCGCTCGACCAGCTCCTGGTGCATGATCGCAATCTGGCCGGCGGGCCCGCCAAAGCTGATGAACCCCAACTTGAGCCAGAACAGGAAGGCTTCGAACAAGCCGATCGGCCGCTGGGCCGCCTGGGAGGGGGGCTGTTCGTTCGCTGTGGAGCTGGTATCAACCATTTCGGGACGCCTCACTTGCATCTGGAGCTCATGGCGCATTCTGAACAACATGGCGCCGCGTTGAACATAGGAGGCTGCTGTCGGTGCAGCAACGCCGATTGACATATTGTGACCAATTTCAGAAGCTCACAATTTTTGTAACCGAAGGCTACCTTTTTGGCCTGAGGCCGAAGTAACCTGACCGGGCGCGGGCAACCGCCGCTGGTTCGATACGGCCGCACACTTGCGGCCGAGCAATGCAGTGACATACCGGGCGACCAGGAACGGGCGACCCAACAAC
Organism: Pseudomonas entomophila; assembly: GCF_018417595.1. NCBI lineage: Bacteria > Pseudomonadati > Pseudomonadota > Gammaproteobacteria > Pseudomonadales > Pseudomonadaceae > Pseudomonas > Pseudomonas entomophila. Next base: position 3,301,107 of record NZ_CP070982.1, on the reverse strand, counting down.
AAAAACAAGAGAAGTCATCGACATGGATGTGAGATGTGATCAGCTCAAAGCGCTGACGGGCACCCTGTGCCTGGCGTTCGCCACCGGGCTGCCGCTGTCGGCAGCAGCTACCTATCAAGAAACCGGCCGCCCAGGCGACCCCACCAGTTGGCGTTCGGCCGAGTATCAGCAGGACTGGGGCCTGGAGCGCATGCAGGCGAGCCAGGCCTACGCCGCCGGAATCACCGGCGCCGGGGTCCGCATCGGTGCCCTGGACTCAGGGTTCGATGCCGCCCATCCCGAAGCCAGCCCCGGCCGTTTTCACGCGGTGACCGCCACCGGCCAATATCTGGACGGCACCCCGTTCAGTGTGTCCGGGGTGCTCAATGGCGCCAACGACAACCATGGCACCCATGTCACCGGCACCCTGGGCGCGGCCCGTGATGGCGCTGGCATGCATGGCGTGGCCTTCAATGCCCAGGTCTACGTGGGCAACACCAACAAGAACGACAGTTTCCTGTTCGGCCCCGGCCCCGACCCGAGGTATTTCAAGGCGGTCTACGATGCCCTGGTGGATGCCGGGGCGCGGGCGATCAACAACAGTTGGGGCAGCCAGCCCAAGGATGTCAGCTACCAGACCCTGGGCGGCCTGCGCGCGGCCTACGCCCAACACTTCCAGCAGGACACCTGGCTCGACGCCGCCGGCGACGTGGCGCGCCGTGGCGTGATCAATGTGTTCAGCGCCGGCAACAGCGGTTATGCCAATGCCAGCGTGCGCTCGGCGCTGCCGTACTTCCAGCCGGAGCTGGAAGGCCACTGGCTGGCGGTGTCGGGCCTGGACAAGAACAACCAGCAGAAATACAACCAGTGCGGCATCGCCAAGTACTGGTGCCTGGCGACCCCGGGCGCGGCGATCACCAGTACCATTGCCGGTGGCGGCTACGCCACCTACAACGGCACCTCGATGGCTGCGCCCCATGCCACCGGGGCCCTGGCCCTGGTCATGGAGCGTTATCCCTACCTGAACAACCAGCAGGCCCTGCAGGTGCTGCTGACCACCTCGCGCCAGCTCGATGGCTCGCCGACCCAGGGGCCCAGCGACCGGGTAGGGTGGGGCGTCCCGGACCTGGGCCGGGCGTTGCACGGCCCCGGGCAGTTGCTCGGTGAGTTCGACGTCAACCTGGGGCACGGGCAGGGCGATAGCTGGAGCAACGGCATCTCCGACCAGGCCCTGGTACAGCGTCAGGCCGAGGACGCCACGGAACGCCAAGCCTGGCAGCAGACCCTCAAGGATCGCGGCTGGGAGCATGGCTTGGCCGCAGGCGCCAGCCAGCAGGAGCGCAGCGACTATGCCGTGGGCATGGCCCGCGACGCAGCTGCCGCGCAGCGGGTGTACCAGGGCAGCCTGGTCAAGTCCGGGGCCGGCTGGCTCGAGCTCACGGGAGACAGCAGCTACCGCGGCCCGACCCGGGTCGATGGCGGGTTGCTGGTGGTCAATGGCAGCCTGCAATCGGCGGTGACGGTCAATTCAGGTGGTTCCCTGGGAGGCAACGGGCGTATCGGAGCCCTGACCGCCAACGTCGGGGGCGTGGTGGCCCCGGGTAACTCCATCGGTACCTTGAATGTCGCCGGCAACCTGGATTTGCAGCCGGGCTCGACCTACCGGGTGGAGCTGTCGCCCACGGCCAGCGACCGGCTCATCGTGGGCGGACAGGCCAGTGTCGCTGGCGCCAATCTGAGCCTGGAGCCCCAGGCGCGGCCGAACCTGTTGGCCGGTGGCCCGGTAGCCAGCCTGGTAGGGCGCCAGTTCGACATCCTGCAGGCTGCGGGTGGCGTCAACGGGCGCTTCGCCCAGGTCCAGCCCGCCTACTTGTTTCTGGGGACCGTACTCGATTATTCGGCCAACGCCGTCCAGCTGGACATAACGCGCAGTGGCACGACATTCGACAGCGTGGGTACCACGGCCAACCAGCGTGCCAGCGGCGGCGCCGTGGAACGGCTGGGGCCGGGCAATCCCGTCTATGAAAGCCTGCTGCTCTCGACCTCGTCGGACCAGGCCCGGGAAGGCCTGCGGCAACTGGCCGGGGAAATCTACCCGGCGCTGGACACGATGCTGCTCAGCCAGGGTTCGGTCTTGCGCGATGCCTTTGGCGAGCGTGTGCAAGGTTCTGCGCTGAGTGCCAATGCGTCCGGAACGTCTGCGGGCGAGCCTGGCTCGACCCTGCTCTGGCTCAAGGGCCTGGGCAGCTGGGGACGCATCGAGGGCGTGCAGGGCACCGAGTCCTATACCAGCTCCCTGGGCGGCATGCTGCTGGGCCTGGATCGTGACTTCGACGCGCAGACCCGGGCCGGCCTGGCTGCTGGCTACAGCGACAGTTCCCTGGGCATGGGCGGCAGCCACTCCCGGGCCACGGTCGACAGCTACCACCTGGGCGCCTATGCCCGCCACGACCTGGACCAGCTGCGTTTGAGCCTGGGCGCCAGCTACAGCTGGCACCGTGCCGAGGTCCGGCGCGACCTGGCCTATGGCGAAGTGTCCGGCCGCCAGCGCGCGCGGGTCGATGCCCGCAGCCAGCAGCTGTTCGCCGAGGCGGCCTATCGCCTGCCATTGTCGGCGGTGCAGTTGGAGCCCTTCGCCAACCTGACCTACCAGCACCTGGACCGCGACGGCTTCCATGAGAAGGGCGACGCCGCGGCGCTGCATGCCGGTGACGAGCAGCGTGATGCCTGGCTCAGCACCTTGGGCCTGCGTGGGCGCCAGCAATGGCAGCTGGGCCCGCAGCAGGACCTGCAGCTGGCGGCAAGCCTGGGCTGGCAGCACCGCCTGAGCGGCACCCAGGACCGCGAGCACCTGGCCTTCGCCGGCAGCGACCAGCCGTTCCGGGTGGAGACTGCGCCAGCCTTGCGCGATGCCGCGCTGGTGGGGCTCCAGGCCCGGGTGGGGCTGACCCGTGACCTGGACCTGAGCCTGGACTACCAGGGGCGCCTGGCCAGTCGTGAGCAACAGCATGGCGCGGGGCTCAACCTGCAATGGCGTTTCTGAAGCGCCATGGCACGGGTGGGCCTAAGGCTCGCCGGCCAGGCGTTGCATTACGGAGTTTTACCAACGCGGTTTTTCATCAATGCAACTAAGGAAGGTCGTAGTGAAGCAAGTCAGAAAGGATGACAGCGTGCTTGCGCAGGGCTGGGCCCTGGCCCCGCTGGGTCGGGCATTGGTGGGCTGGGCGGCGCTGATGGGCACGGCCCAGGCCGCGCCCTACGTGGAGAGTGGCCGCCTCGGCGACGCCGGCAGCTGGCGCAGCGACGAATTCAAGGCCGACTGGGGGCTGGGGGCGATTCACGCCGACAGCGCCTATGCCGCCGGCTACAGCGGCAAGGGGGTGAAACTGGGGATCTTCGACCAGCCGGTCTACGCCCCGCACCCCGAGTTCGCCGGCAAGGACAAGATCGTGACCCTGGTCACCAGCGGCATCCGCCAGTACACCGACCCCTACATCCCGGTGAAGGCCGGTGATGCGTTTCGCTACGACGGCAGCCCGTCGGTGGGTTCGGACGGCAAGCTCGGCTCCCATGGCACCCACGTCGGCGGGATCGCCGCCGGCAACCGTGATGGCGTATCGATGCATGGCGTGGCCTACGCTGCGCAGATCATCAGCGCCGACAACGGCGACCCCGGCCCGGAGGATGGGATCGTCCTGGGCAACGATGGCGCAGTGTACAAGGCAGGCTGGGACAGCCTGGTGACCAGCGGCGCGCGGATCATCAACAACAGCTGGGGCATTGGTATCACCGATCGCTTCGCCAAGGGTGGACGTAATCCGGATTTCCCGCACTTCACCGTGGACGATGCCCGGGCGCAGTTCGCGCAGATCCAGCCGCTGCTGGGCACCTTGCCCGGTGGCGCCTATGACGGGGCTATCGCCGCCGCTCGCAGCGGGGTCCTGACGATCTTCGCCGCCGGCAACGACTACAACCTGAACAACCCCGATGCGATTGCCGGGCTGGGCTATTTCGTCCCGGACATCGCCCCGAACTGGATGACCGTGGCGGCGTTGCAGCAGAACCCCGACACCAGCAGCGCCAACCCGTACCTGGCCAGCACGTTCTCCTCGCGTTGCGGCTATACCGCGAGCTTCTGTGTATCGGCACCCGGCACCCGGATCTACAGCGCAGTGATTGGGGGGACCAGCCTGGCAGACCTGACCCAGGGCTACGCCAACAAGAACGGTACCTCCATGGCCGCGCCCCATGCCGCCGGCGCGGCGGCGGTGCTGATGGAGCGCTTCCCCTACATGAGCGGCGCACAGATCGCCAGCGTGCTGCGCACCACCGCCACCGACATGGGCGCGCCCGGCATCGATGCCTTGTACGGCTGGGGCATGATCAACCTGGACAAAGGGATCCGTGGCCCGGGCATGCTGGTCACCGAACAGGACATTCCCGAGGCGTTCCGCATCGCCGGTGGCTACGGCCCGAGCCAGTTCGTGGTCGACCTGCCGGGTATCGGCGCCGTGGTGGATGCCGGCAAGCCGACCCAGCGGGTCTGCAACGGCCTGGGCTGCGGGCTGGACCTGTGGAGCAACGACATTTCTGGCCATGGCGGCCTGACCAAGCAGGGCATCGGCACCCTGGTGCTCAGCGGCAACAACACCTACTCCGGCCCGACCTTGGTCAACCAGGGACGCCTGGCGGTCAATGGTTCGCTGCAATCGACGGTGGCGGTCAACGCCGGCGGCGTGCTGGGCGGCAATGGCCGGATCGGCGCGCTGGTGGTCAACCCCGGCGGCGTGGTGGCGCCAGGCAACTCCATCGGCACCCTGCAGGTGAGTTCCGACGTGACCTTCCAGCCGGACTCGACCTATGCCGTGGAGGTCGATACCACAGGCAGCGACCGCCTGGTCAGCGGTGGCAAGGTGTCCCTGGGCGGGGCGAACCTGGCCCTGGACCTGCAGAACCCCGGGGTTTCGCTGCAATCCCAGCAGGCACCGAGCCTGGTGGGGCGCCAGTTCGACATCCTGGAAGCCGCGGGCGGCGTGCAGGGCAGCTTCGCCAATGTGCAGTCCAACTTGCTGTTCCTCGGTGGCGGCCTGGCCTATGGCGGCAACGGCGTGCAACTGGCGGTGCAACGCAGCGCCAGCTTCGCCAGTGTCGGCTTGACCGCCAACCAGCGTGCGGTGGCCGCGGCCGCCGATCGACTCGGCGCGGGCAACCCGGTCTACGAGAGCCTGCTGTTGTCGACCGATGCCGCCAGCGCGCGGCAGGCGTTCGATCAATTGTCCGGGGAAATCCACCCGGCGGTGGGCAACCTGCTGCTCAACGACAGCCGCCAGCTGCGCGACGCCATGGGCGAGCGTACCCGTCTCGCCGCGCCGACCGTGGATGGCCAGGGCAACGGCCTGTGGGTCAAGGCCCTGGGTGCCTGGGGCAAGGCCGACGGTGATTCCGGTCGGGCGCGCTACAGCACTTCCATTGGCGGCCTGTTGCTGGGGGCCGACGGGCAGGTGAACGAGGATACCCGCATCGGCGTCTTCACCGGCTACAGCGACAGCTCGTTGAGCATGGGCGATGGGCGTCATTCCTCGGCCAGCGTCGATAGCTACCACCTGGGTGCCTATGCCGGCAAGGAACTGGAACAGGTGCGCCTGAGCCTGGGCGGCAGCCACAGCTGGCACCGCATCGATACCAAGCGCGAGCTGCAGTACAACGAGGTCAGCGATCGCCTGAAGAGCAAGCGCGATGCCCAGAGCACCCAGGTGTTCGGCGAAGCCGCCTGGAAGGTCGCCGTGCCAGGTATGGCGCTGGAGCCGTTCGCCAACCTGGCCTATGTGCATATCGACAGCGACAGCTTCAAGGAACATGGCGGTGCTGCCGCGCTCAAGGGCGGGCAGGACAACCGCGATGCCTGGCTGTCGACCCTGGGCATGCGCGCCGGCAAGCAACTGCAACTGTCCGGCGGCCAGGCGGTGGAGCTTTCCGCCACCCTGGGCTGGCAGCACAACCTGAGCTCCACCGGGGCTGACCAGCACCTGGCCTTCGCAGGCCAAGGCGATACCTACAAGGTGCAGGCGCTGTTCCTGGATCGTGATGCAGCGGTGGTCGGCTTGCGGGCGGGGGTCGCCCTGGGCCAACAGGCCCGTGTCAACCTGGACTACAACGGGCTGCTGGGTAGCCGCGACAACAGCCACGGGGTCGGCCTGACCCTGGATTGGGCGTTCTAAGGCCCCGGCAACCGATAGACAAGGTGTTGCATCTGCCCCGCGGACCTGGCAACGGGTTCGTGGGCGCGGTCAAGTCGATGGGGTGGCTCAGCTCAATGAGCGAGCACCCCCACGCTTCTACAGGCGATCAGCGCACCTCAGGCACGATGATGTGCAACGGCGCCTCGCCGGCGCGACGCCGGGCCACGCAGTAGTACAGCACGCTCGGCACCACCAGCCCGATCAGCCACGACACATCCACGCCACCCAGGTGCGCGACCATGGGCCCGGTGTACAGCTTGGTGTCGATGAAGGGCATCTGCACCAGCACGCCAAAGGTGTAGACCGTGATCCCCGGCCAGTTCCAGCGCCCGTAGCGGCCGTTGGGGTCGGCCAGCGCCGGAATGTCGTAGCGCTCCTTGGTGATGAAGTAGTAATCCACCAGGTTGACCGCGCTCCAGGGCACGAAGAAGGTCAGCAGGAACAGGATGAACGACTTGAACGCACTGAGGAACGAATGCTGGCCGAGCAGGGCGACCAGGGTCGCCGCGCCGACGATCGCCAGCACGAACACCAGGCGCTGCAGGCGGCTGATGTGCAGGTGGCCACGGAAACCGCTGATGATCGTGGCGATGCACATGAAGCTGCCGTAGCTGTTGAGCGTGGAGATGGTCACCTTGCCGAAGGCGATGCAGAAATACAGCAGCGCCGCGGTGGTGCCGGCACCGCCCAGGCCGACGATATAGGCCACTTCGCGCCCTGAGAACTGGCCGCCGGCAATGGCGGCGGCGAACACGCCGAGGACCATCGAGGCCTGGGCGCCGATCACCGAGCCCAGGCCGGCGGCGAGAAAGGTCTTCACGGGCGACGTGCTGCTGGGCAGGTAGCGCGAGTAGTCGGCCACGTAGGGGCCGAAGGCGATCTGCCAGGACGCCGCCAGCGACACCGCGAGCAGGAAGCTGCCCCAGCTGAAATGGCGGTTGTCGAGCAACTGGCCGATGTCGGCGAGCATCAGGATGCGGCTGAACAGATAGATGAAGGCGATGATCCCCAGCACGCTGGCCAGGCGCCCGATCCAGTGGATCACCCGGTAGCCGGCCAACGTGGCCAGCACGATCACCCCGGCGAAGATCAGGATGCCGGTGCTGTCGCTGACGCTGAGCAACTGGCCGATGGCCTGGCCGGAAAGCACCGTGCCGGTGGCGGTGAAGCCCAGGTACATCAGGCACACCAGGGCCATGGGTATGGCCGCGCCATAGACACCGAACTGCACCCGGCTGGAAATCATCTGCGGCAGCCCCAGGCGCGGCCCTTGGGCGGCGTGCAGGGCCATCACCGTGCCGCCGGCCAGTTGCCCGATCAGCAGGCCGATCAGCGACCAGAACACATCGCCGCCCAACACCACCGCCAGTGCGCCGGTGACGATCGCGGTGATCTGCAGGTTGGCTCCCAGCCACAAGGTGAATTGGCTGTACACCCGTCCATGGCGTTCAGACTCGGGGATGTAGTCGATCGAGCGCCGCTCGATTACAGGTTTGCTGGACATCGGGGGAGGGCTCCGCTTCGTTGTTTTTGTGAAGGGCGGCGGCCATCGGCGCAACGCAGGGCGGATGACCGAGGCTTGATATGATCATGTATATACAAGTCTGGTCAAGTGAAGGATCAGGTCAATTCAAGCCCCGTTTCCGGGGCCATGACAGCCGACTGTTGCGCAAGGCTGAAGGCCAACTGTGCTGGTCCATGGCAGGCGAATGACCTTATGCTGTTACGAAATATTTCTATAACAGCCTGTAGAAGGAATGCGTGCAATGCCACTCAAGGACCTGCTGATCGCCCTGGTGGTGATCATCGCCTGGGGCGTCAACTTCGTGGTCATCAAGGTTGGCCTCGATGGCCTGCCGCCCATGTTGCTGGGGGCGTTGCGCTTTCTGCTGGTGGCCTTCCCGGCGGTCTTGCTGGTCAAGCGGCCGAACCTGCCCTGGCGCTGGTTGATCGCTTATGGCGCGACGATCTCCCTGGGCCAGTTCGCCTTCCTTTTCCAGGCGATGTACAGCGGCATGCCACCGGGGCTGGCCTCGCTGGTGCTGCAATCCCAGGCGTTCTTCACCCTGGGTTTCGCCGCGCTGTTCCTCGGTGAACGGCTGCGCCTGGCCAGTGTGCTGGGGTTGCTGGTGGCGGCCAGCGGGCTGGCGGTGATCGGTAGCGAGAACAGCAGCCACGTGCCCTTGATCGCCTTGCTGCTGACCCTGTGTGGCGGCGCCATGTGGGGCATGGGCAACATCATTACCCGGCGCTTCGGCAAGGTCGACCTGGTGGCCCTGGTGATCTGGGGCGGGCTGATTCCGCCCTTGCCATTCCTGGCGCTGTCCTGGTGGCTGGAAGGGCCGGAGCGGATTGGCCATGCCCTGGCGAACATCAGCTGGAGCTCGGTGCTGGCGCTCCTCTACCTGGCCTTTGTCGCCACCATGGTCGGCTACAGCCTGTGGAGCACGCTGCTGTCGCGGCACCCGGCGGGCAAGGTGGCGCCGTTCTCGTTGCTGGTGCCGGTGATCGGCCTGAGTTCTTCCGCTGTGCTGCTGGGGGAGCGCCTGAGCACGGCGCAGTGCTGGGGGGCGTTGCTGGTGATGCTGGGGTTGCTGATCAACGTGTTCGGGCCACGCCTGGGGCAGCGGCTGCGCGCCGCCACCGCCCACTGAAAGACGCCACGATTCCCGTAGGCGCCAGCCTTGCTGGCGAACCCCGTCGCCACGGTTCGCCAGCAAGGCTGGCTCCTTCGTGCGTGTAATTTGTTAGCATCGCCTTCTTTTTGTAAGGAGCAACCCCATGATCATCAGCACCACCAGCCAGCTTGAAGGCCGCCCCGTCGCCGAGTACCTCGGCGTGGTCAGCGCCGAATCGGTGCAGGGGATCAACTTCGTGCGCGATTTCTTCGCACGCTTTCGCGACTTCTTCGGCGGCCGTTCGCAGACCCTGGAGAGCGCACTGAAGGAGGCCCGCGAGCAGGCCACCGAGGAACTCAAGGCGCGGGCACGGCAGTTGCAAGCCGACGCCGTGGTGGGTGTGGACTTCGAGATCAGCATGCCGTCGGTGCAAGGTGGCATGGTCGTGGTCTTCGCCACCGGCACGGCGGTGCGCTTGAAGTGATGTAAGTTTGCCATCGGTCGGGGAATGCTGGATTGTCCGACAGGTCTGCAAATGACCAACTAGTCTCACTTCATCGGACCGCTGTTTATCTAGGCAAACGAGCTGTTTGCCGGCACGGTCACCGCTTGAGGGAGTCTGGGCATGAGCGAATCCTATTTCGAAGACCTGAACGATGCATTCCCAATCAACAACCAGGTGCGCTGCGGGCAATCGTTCTTGCGCCTGGGCTTCGCCAACATGACCCTGGACGAGACCGAGCAGTTGCCACCCGCGCACCTGCAACGCGCCAAGAAAGGTCGCTTCACCCCTCGCTTCCCCGCCAGGAAGTAAGCCGGCACGCACAGCGCCCCGCCCAACGGCGGGGTTTTTTTTGCATTCCTTGATCCTGCTCATGGTATCGGTGTGTCGCCCTCGCCGCAGGCTTGCGACTGTGCTTTTCTTGCGCGGCATTTGACCAAACGGAGTATTGATTTCAATGCGAATCAGGGAAGAGACCTACTGGCAGTGGGCCGATGCGCAACTGCACTGCCGCAGCCACGACGAAGAACTGAGCGACGGCACCAGCCTGGATGTGCAGGTGCGTTTGTCGCGCCTGGGTGCCACGCAGTTGTTTCTCGGGCTGTATGCCAGTAACGGCAAGGCCTTGCTGGAAGAGTACTACCCCGCGCGCCCCGGCGAGACCATGACCCGCGCGCTGGTCTGGGGTGTGGATCGCGCCCGTGCGCTGGCCACCGGCGCCGTACCGCTGCCGGAGCGGGCGCCGCGCCGGCTTCAGGCCTGAGCGTGGCGGTTGCGGCTGGCCTGGACGATGCGCTCGGCAGGCACCCGCAGCTGGCGCAGCAGGTACTCGGCGAACTCGCCTGACCAGGGTTGCAGGGCAATGGCCTGGGCCATGCAGTCGAGCCAGATGGCGCTGTGGGCTTCGCTGATCGGCCACTGGGCGTGGAACGAAGGGATGGCGATCGAACCGTAGCGTTCGCTGTACAGGCGCGGCCCGCCCAACCAGCCGCTGAGAAAGCACGCCAGCTTGTCGCGCGAGCCGGACAGGTCGTCCGGGTGCATGCGGCGCACGCTGGCGGCCGACGGGCTTTGTTCCATCAGCCGGTAGAAGTCATCGACCAGCCGGCGCAGGCCATCGATGCCGCCAGCGGCCTGGTAGGAGGCGTCATCGGTGCCGAAGGCAGGGGTGTTCATCGGGCGCTCCTTGATGAAAAGAACAGCATTCTAGTGTCCTGTCTCGGAAATACGTTCACTTTTTCGCGAGTGGCTTGGGTGTTCGGCCAAGGCGCCGCCAAAAATGAACAGCTTATTTCCGAGACAGGACACTAGCAGGCATGAAAAAGCCCGGCGGTTCAGGCCGGGCTCAAGAAGCGGCGTACTACTGGTTGAACCTGTTTCAGTTCAGCGAGTCGATCACCTTGATTGCCTGCCGCTCACGGGCCGCAGGCCATTCTTGTTGCAGGGTCTCGAGTACGCGGCCGACGAAGGTGATGTCGGCGGCGGCCTTCTTGCCGACGTAGCCCTGGCCACGGCGGTAGACCTTGAAGCGGGCGCGCATGCTGGGCATGTGCGATTCGAATTCGGCTTCGACCGTGTTGGGCGGCAGGCGGTCCAGGCGGACCTCGCCGGACTGGCTGACCCACAGCAGGTGGTCGTCGAGGCTGTCCTTGCGCGCGGCGAACAGCTGGGCCAGTTGGTGGATGGTCGGATTGTTGTTCAGGTTCATCATATCAAAGCCCCCATTACTCTATTCGTCGGTGAATTTCGCAGGTGAAGTTCACATTCGGCGCTACACCATGTAGCGCACTAACCAAGGCTGCTACAGCAGCATCGCAACAGGGGCTTTCTCACGCTGCCTTCTGGGCAGTTTCCCTCTCCACGGACGGCCTGCGTTACCGCGCAGGCCGTCTGGAACACCCTTGCCACCGCTCCCGATCGGGGAGACGGCCTCATCATGCACAAGGGCCGGGAAGGGCGTCAACAGTTTTGTAGTGAATATTTTTTAGCACTACATCTTGTCGGACAATCCTGCTTTTAGTTCATGGGGTTCCATTGTCTCCGTGCTCGAGGAAGCCCGCGCGCTGGCGCAGGCGTGCGTGATACGCCTCCAGCGCCGGCAGTGGCGGGTGCTCCAGCGGCGTACGGCGCCAGCGGTTGAGCGACAGGCCGATGGCCACGTCGGCCAGGCTGAAATCGCTGCCGGCCACATACGCGTTGGTGGCTTGCAGGCGCTGTTCGAGCAGGCGCATCCGCGCGGTCCACTGGGCGCTCGCAGCGGCCAGCAACGCCGGGTCCTGGTGCGCGGGGGAGTGGCGCACCAGGGACATGAACGGATAGCGCCAGGCGTCATTGAGGTCGGTGGCCTGCCAGTCCAGCCATTGGTCGACGGCCGCGCGGGCGCGCGGCGCGGCAGGATAGAGGTGGGCACCGCCATGCGCGTTGACCAGGTAGCGCAGGATGCTGTTCGACTCCCACAGTACGAAGTCGCCGTCGACGATCACCGGCACCATGGCGTTGGGGTTCAGGGCCAGGAATTCCGGCGTGTCGGTGGCCTGGAAGCCGCTGCCCCAGTCTTCGCGTTGATAGGGCAGGCCCAGTTCGACGCAGGTCCACAGCACCTTGCGTACATTGATCGATGACGCCTTGCCGAGGATTCTCAACATGTTTCAGCGCTCCAGGCTGGCGAGGATGCGTTGGGCGGCGCGCACGCGTTCCTCGTTGGGGTAGTTGCGGTTGGCGAGCAGGACAATGCCCATCTGCTTGGAGGGCACGAAGGCGATATAGGCGCCGAAACCATTGGTGGCGCCGGTCTTGTTGTACCAGGCCGCGGGCTCGGCCGGGAGGCTGGGGACCAGGGCCTTGGTGGCCTGGGGCTCGCGGATCATGTTGGCGCCATTGCCCGCCAGCAAGGTGTCCAGGGCCACCGGATACGGGTAGCGCTCCCAGCCCAGGCCCTGGGTCATGGCGCCGACCTGGAAGTAGCCAGCCTGGGTGATGGCGATGGCCTTGCGCAGCGCCGGGTCGAGTTCGTTCGGCTTCACCTGCAGCTGGACGTAGCGCAGCATGTCGCTGGCACTGGTCTTGATGCCATAGGCTTCGTCGGCGAAGGGGCCGGGGCCGACCCGCACCGGCTTGTCGGCGGCGTCGTAGCCCTGGGCATACAGCCCGCGAGCGCTGGCCGGCACCTCCAGGTAGGTGTGGCGCAGGCCCAGTCGCGGCAGCACATCCTGGGTCATCACTTCGGCGAACGGGCGTTGCTGCGAGCGCGCCGCCAGGTTGCCGAACAGGCCCAGGCTGGGGTTCGAGTAGCAGCGCATGGTGCCGTGTTCGAAGCGGCGCTGCCAGTGCTGGTAGAAGGCCAGGACCTGTTTGTCGGTCTGCACTTCGTCCGGGAATTGCAACGGCAGGCAGTCGCCGCTGTAGGCCCCCAGTTCCAGTACGCTGGCGCTGCCGATGGGCGTACCGGCCAGGGCCGGCTGGTAGCGGCTGGCGGGCGCGGCGAGGTCGAGCTTGCCTTCGGCGCTGGCCAGGGCGGCAAGGGTGGCGGTGTAGGTCTTGCTCACCGAGCCGACCTCGAACAGGGTGTCGCGGCTCACGGCTTGTTTTTCCTGTTTGTCCGCATAGCCGTAGTTGAAGTAGTGCGACTCGCCATTGACGTAAACGGCCACGGCCATGCCGGCGATACCTTGTTCGCGCATCAACGGCTGGATGACGCCATCGACCGTCGACTGCAGGCTGTCGGCCAGGGTGGGCAGGCTGACCAGCGCCAGGGTGGCGGTGAGGCAGAGGTGGCGGGTGTGTTTCATGGGAAAGCAGTCCTTGTCGAATTGCGCTGCGGGAAAATGCCGAACATCGGCGGCCTGTGGCCTGCCCCGGTGTCCGTTGGGCGACATTGCCAGGGGTTCCGGCGTTAGCGCGGGAAAAGCGCAGACCTTATCGTCCGGGCTTGCACAATGACAAGACGGAATACGTGATGAAGTATTTGCGCATGCTTTTCGACAACTTCACCCTGGCGTTGCTCGGGGTGGTGTTCATTGCCACCGTGCTGCCCTGTTCCGGCGAAGGGGCAGTGCTGTTCGGCTGGCTGACCAACCTGGCCATCGGCCTGCTGTTCTTCCTGCATGGCGCCAAGCTGTCGCGCGAGGCCATCATCGCCGGCGCCGGCCACTGGCGCCTGCATCTGCTGGTATTCGCCAGCACCTTCGTGCTGTTCCCCTTGCTTGGCATGGCGTTCAAGCCGCTGTTCGTGCCATTGGTGGGCAACGAGCTGTACCTGGGGGTGCTGTACCTGTGTGCGCTGCCGGCCACGGTGCAGTCGGCGATCGCCTTCACTTCGCTGGCCCGTGGCAACGTGCCGGCGGCCATTTGCAGCGCCGCGGCATCCAGCCTGCTGGGGATCTTCCTCACGCCGCTGCTGGTGATGATGCTGCTCGGTGCCTCCGGCGATACCGGCTCGGGGCTGGACGCCGTACTCAAGATCACCCTTCAGTTGCTGGTGCCTTTCGTCGCCGGGCAGATCGCCCGCCGCTGGATCGGCGACTGGGTCCGGCGCAATGCCCGCTGGTTGAAGATGGTAGACCAGGGTTCGATCCTGCTGGTGGTCTACACCGCTTTCAGCGAAGCGGTGGTCACCGGGCTGTGGCACAGCGTCTCGGCGCAGCACCTGGCGGGGCTGTTCGCCGTGTGCGGCATCTTGCTGGCGGTGGTGCTGCTGGGCACCCGCGTGCTCGGGCGTGCGTTCGGGTTCAACGTCGAGGATCGCATCACCATCCTGTTCGCCGGCTCCAAGAAAAGCCTGGCCACCGGCGTGCCGATGGCGCAGGTGTTGTTCGTCGGCGGGGGCATCGGCGCGATGATCCTGCCGTTGATGCTGTTCCATCAGATCCAGCTGATGGTCTGCGCGGTGCTGGCGCAGCGCTACGCGGCGCGGGTCGAGGCGAGCGGCGAGGCGGCGGCGTCCTGACTCATTTCGCGCAGCAGTGCGGCTTGGCGTCGGCGCCTTCGTAGCGGTCGTGGTGACGCACCCAGTCCATCGTGCCCGCCTCGTTGCGCCCTAGCGGCGCCAGGTCGAGGAAGTTGTAGGTATTGACCAGGATGTCCAGGCCGCGGGCGTAGGTGGAGTAGGTGTGGTAGAGGCTGCCGTCCTGGTCGCGGTAGAAGGTGCTCAGCCCGGGCAGCTCGTTTTCGCTGCCCGTGTAGGGTTCGTAGTTGTACTGGGCCGTGCCGTCGGTGGCGACGCTGACGCCGAAGTCCTGGTTGAATTGGCTGCCATGGGACGAGAACCAGGGGAAGTGCCAGCCCATGCGCTGGCGAAACGCCTGGAACTCGGTGTAGGGCGCGCGGGATACCGCCACCAGCGACACGTCATGGTGCGCCAGGTGCAGGTTGGCGCCATCGAAGTGATCGGCCAGGAACGAGCAACCCGGGCAGCCTTCCTGCCAGCCTTCGGCGAACATGAAGTGGTAGACCAGCAGTTGGCTGCGTCCGGCGAACAGCCCGTCAAGGCCGAGCTCGCCGTCAGGGCCGTGGAAGCGGTAGTCCTGTTCGACTTTCACCCAGGGCAAGGCGCGGCGGGCGGCGGCCAGTTCGTCGCGTTGGTGGGTGAAGGCCTTTTCGTGCAGCCACAGTTGTTGCCGGGTGGCGAGCCATTGGCTGCGCGAGACCACGGCGTGCTTGGGGTGGGTCATGGGGGCGACTCCAGGCTGAGGGGTTCAACCTGTGGTCGAATGGGGCGGCGGTGGAATCGACAGTGGCCTGTACGTGGCCGACGAATGGTGGGGGCGGTGCCCCGCGCCCCGTTGGCCTGATACGACCGTTGTAGGAGCGGCTTCAGCCGCGATCACCCGCGCAGCGGGTGCCAGATACCGCGAAGCCCGCATCGCGGCTGAAGCCGCTCCTACAGACGCAGCTCACGCTTGCGTTTGCATCTGCTCGATCAGCGCCCACAGGCGCGGATCATCGTAGTCCTCGATCACCAGCCGCGCCCCAGCCTCCAGCAGCCGCTCGGCAGGTTGCGTGGTTGCCAGACCCACGGTGAAGATCCCGGCATCGACGGCCGCCTTGACGCCTGGTAGCGAGTCCTCGAAGGCCAGCGCCTGGCCAGCGTTGGCCCCCAGGCGTTGCAGGCCGGTGAGGTAGGGCAGCGGGTCTGGCTTGGGGCGTTCCAGCTCGTCCGCGACCAGCACGTGCTTGAAGCGCTCGTCCAGGCCCATGGCGGCCAGCATGTGCTCGGCATTCAGGCGCGGCGCATTGGTCACCACGCACATGCCGATGCCGTGCTGTTCGGCGTGCGCCAGCAGGTCGAGCAGGCCGGGCAGCGGCGACAGGCTCGGTGACAGCTCGCGGAACAGCGCCTCCTTGCGCTCCGCCAGCCTCTGGCGTTCGGCGGTGTCCGCGTGCGGGAACAGGTCAGCGAACAGCAGGCCGTTGGAGCGCCCGCTCACCTGTGTGTCGAACTGCTCCTGGGTCAGCGCGCGGCCGTCGTGGTCGTGCAACAGTTTGCGGAAGGCCTGCAAGTGCAGGGTGTCGGTGTCGGTGAGGGTCCCATCGAGGTCGAACAGCAGGGCGGTCAGCATCGGGTATCCTGGCGAAACGGTTGCGGATGAAGGGTCTCCGGGATTCTAGCCGCAACCGTTGGCCGCATGTGAAACGATTCAGTGGTAACCGTCGCCGATTCGAACGATAGAGTCGGCTTATGGGGTCGTGGCTAATATCGATTGGACGCCGGCGGTACGGATCTCTAGTTTCGCCAACGTGTGATCGACTGCCTGAGCGCCAAAGATGAATACCCGACCCGATGCCGTATTTGTTCCCCTGAATATCGCCGTGCTGACCGTCAGCGATACCCGCACCTTCGAAACCGACACCTCCGGCGAGCTGCTGGCCAGCCGCGCGGTGGGCATGGGCCATCGGCTGGTGGACAGGGTGCTGCTCAAGGACGATCTGTACAAGATCCGCGCCCAGGTGGCGGGCTGGATCGCCGATGACAGCGTGCAGGTGGTGCTGATCACCGGTGGCACCGGCTTTACCGGGCGTGACAGCACCCCCGAGGCGGTTGCTTGCCTGCTGGACAAGCAGATCGATGGTTTCGGCGAGTTGTTCCGCGCGCTGTCGATCCTCGACATCGGCACCTCGACGGTGCAGAGCCGTGCCCTGGCCGGCCTGGCCAACGGCACCCTGGTGTGCTGCCTGCCGGGCTCCACCGGCGCCTGCCGTACCGCCTGGGAAGGCATCCTGGTGGAACAGCTGGATGCGCGTCACCGCCCGTGCAACTTCGTGCCGCACCTGAAGGCGGTCAACCTGTGCGGGTCGCGCTCGTGAGCGCCTTGATGTCGGTCGACGAGGCGCTGCGCCAACTGCTGGCGCTGGCCAGGGCGACGCCGTTCACGGCCGTCGAGCCGGTCGCCCTTCGCCAGGCCGATGGTCGTGTGCTGGCCGAGGATCTGCGTGCGGCCATCGACCTGCCGCCCTGGGCCAACAGCGCCATGGACGGCTACGCGCTGCGCCTCGAAGATCTGCCGGGGCAACCCTTGCCGGTGTCGCAGGCCGTATTCGCCGGGCAGGCGCCGGGGCCATTGCAGGCGGGGACCTGCGCGCGAGTGTTTACTGGCGCGCCCATTCCCGACGGTGCCGACTGCGTGCAGTTGCAGGAGAACTGCGTGGTCGACGCGCAAGGACGGGTGAGCTCGCTGACCCCGTTGTGTCGGGGTGACAACGTTCGTCCACAAGGCAACGAGATCCGGGCGGGTTCGCCCTTGCTGGCCGCGGGCACGGTACTGAACCCGATTTCTTTGGGGGTGCTGGCCTCGCAGGGCATCAACCAGGTGCCGGTGCTGCGCCGACCACGCGTTGCACTGCTGTCCAGTGGTGATGAGCTGGCCGGTGAGGGCGCAGTGCTGGGGCCGGGGCAGATCTTTGACAGCAATCGCGTGGTGCTGGCCACGTTGCTTGAACGGCTGGGGTGCGACGTGATCGACCTGGGCTGTGTACCGGACGATCCGCTTCGGCTGCGCATGGCCTTGGCCGAGGCCGAAGGCGCCGAGCTGATCATCACCAGCGCCGGGGTGTCGGTGGGCGACGCCGACTGCATCGGCGCGCTGCTGCGCGAGGCAGGTGAAGTGAAACTGTGGAAGCTGGCGATCAAGCCTGGCAAGCCTTTCACCTTCGGGCATGTGGGAGCGGTGCCGTTACTGGGGTTGCCGGGGAACCCGGGGTCGGCATTGGTGACCTTCCTGCTGCTGGCGCGCCCCTACTTGCTGGCGCGGATGGGGATCGTGCAGGTCGAGCCGGTGCGCGTGCCGGTGGTGGCAGGGTTTGCCTGGCCCAAGGCGGGCAAGCGCCAGGAGTACCTGCGGGTGCGGCTCGAGGGCGGGCGGGCGCGGCTGCTGGAGAACCAGAGCTCCGCGACGTTGCTCAGTGCGGTGCAGGGGGATGGATTGCTGGAGGTGCCGGCGGGGGAGACGTTCGAGGCAGCGGACGTGCTGGACTTCATTGCGTTTGCGGGCGTTGGGGTTTGTTGACCCGTTGAATCGCGTTGTAGGAGCGGCTTCAGCCGCGATGCCGGCAGCGCGGTGGCTGGCACCCGCTTCGCGGGTGATCGCGGCTGAAGCCGCTCCTACAGGGCACGTATCAGATTCAGTCTCCCTGTGCGTACATCCAGCGCATCAACGAATTGCGCCCGCTGATCCCCAGCTTGATCGCCGCCCGCCGCAGGTAGCTTTCGACGGTGTTGACCCTCAGGTGCAGATGCTCGGCCTGCTGTGGCGCCGTGCGCCCGGCAAGCAGCCCCTTGCACACCTGCATCTCCCGCTCCGACAAGGTGATGTCGGCCTGGCGCAGGCGTTCGATGAAGCGCTGCTCCAGGCTTTCCGGCTCGCTCGGCTCAGGCAGCGCGGGCTGCAGGGCACTGATGTGTTTCTCGAGCATGGGCAGCAGCAGAGGGGAAATATCCTCCAGCCGACTGCGTTCGACGGCGGAAAACCCATAGCGCGGATCCGCGCGCAGGACCGTGATCTCGTAGCGGTAGCCATCCTTGCGCCGCGCCAGGTGCAGGCGCGCCGGGTCGTCGAAGGCATCGCCCGGCTCGCCTGTGCTGAACACCGTCTCGCTGAGCAAGGTGGCGTCGGGGCGGGAAGAGCAGGCGCCAGCCACCCGCATCTGGCGAATGAGGGTGGCATCGATGGTCAAGTGGGTCTGGATCAGGTCATGCAGCCGCTGGGGGAAATGACGGCTGCCGGTACTGGCTATGACTTTGCCGATCTGCGGAAAAAGCAGGTGCGAATTCATCGTGTCATCCATGATGTGCTGTGGAACGAAGGCCCGTGCACGCCAGTAACCAGCATCCTTGGTTGGCGGTACGGCCGTTGGAGCTGCTTGCTATCCTAGTACAACGATTCAGTGACGGTTGAATGAAGCGGCAATAATGGCATGACAACATCGGTTGTTGCCGGGCCGCTTCGGTTCCGCTGGAGTCGGGTATGATGCAAGCCCTTTGCATATAACGAGGCCCGTTCCATGTCCCTGAGCGCAGAACAGATTGGTGAATTCCGCGGCTTCGCCGAACAGCTGGCCGATGCCGCTGCCGCCGCGATCCAGCCGTATTTTCGCGCAAGCCTGGAGGTCGAGGACAAGGGCGGACGCCTGTACGACCCGGTGACCGTGGCCGACAAAGCCGCCGAGGATGCGATGCGCGAGCTGATCCAGGCGCGCTACCCGGCACATGGCATTCTCGGTGAAGAGCAGGGCGAGGCCGTTGGCAGCAGCCCGCTGACCTGGGTGCTCGACCCGATCGACGGCACCCGCGCCTTCATCACCGGCCTGCCGCTGTGGGGCACGCTGATTGCCCTCAACGACGGTACCCGCCCGGTGATCGGTGTGATGAACCAGCCATTCACCGGCGAACGGTTCGTCGGTACGCCGGACGGCGCCTGGCGCAGTGGCACCCCCCTGAAGACCCGCGCCTGCACCGACCTGGCCTCGGCCACGCTGATGTGCACCACCCCCGACATGTTCGACACCGAGGCGCGCCAGGCGGCCTTCCACAAGGTGGCTGGCCAGGCTCGGCTGATGCGCTACGGCGGCGACTGCTACGCCTACTGCATGCTGGCGTCGGGCTTCGTCGACGTGATCGTCGAGGCGAGCCTGCAGCCCTATGACGTGCAGGCACTGATGCCGATCATCGAAGGCGCGGGTGGGGTGATCACGGCTTGGGATGGTAGCTCGGCACAAAATGGCGGCTGCGTGGTGGCCTGTGGTGACAAGGCGCTGCATGCGCAGGTGGTGGAGATGCTGCGTCACGCCATGTGAGTGATGACACAGGGATGCTGCTCGTCCTACACAGGGCGAGCAGCGTGGTCTCATCTACAGGTGGTCGAAAATCGAGCCTTTGTGGGGGTAGTACAGCTTTTCGTAGAGGCGCGTGCAATATTCGTCGGTCATACCGGAGATAAAATCACAGATCACTCTGGCCTTGCCAGCGTCATCCGGGGTCTGTTCGTACTTTTCGATAGTCCTGCCGGGCAATAATCGTGTCGGGTCTGAGCTCAACGCATTAAACAGCTCGATAACGATTTTCTGACCTTTGAACTCCAACTGTTGCACGTTAGCGCTTTTTATCACCTTCTTGACCACCAGCTCGAAGATGTGTTTGCGCAGTTTTTTATGGTCGCTGTCCATGACGGCGTTCCATCTGATCAATTCGTTCTGCGCCGAGGGAATCAGCGAAGGCTGGACTTGGGTGCTCAAAATGAATGCATGGACAAGCGTACCGATGGCCTGCTTGCGCAAATAGCTCTCTTTTGCAAAGAGCTGATCGGAAATTTCGGCAAAGTCGAGTTTGCAAGTTGAGAACAGCCCCGAATTACCCGACATGTGCTCATCCCAGTGCTGGCGATTCACCATGCCAAGCGAAATGGCATCTTCCAAGTCGTGCAGGCTATAAGAAATGTCGTCAGAGAGCTCCATGATGGATGTATCTAGGCTCTTGTGTTTCGGCACAAAATGTGCGTTCTCGCTTGGGCCGGCCGTCACTTCGGTGAACGCCCTTCGTTCTTCGTTGGACAGGGGGGCCAGCACCCACTCGACAACGTCCTTTTCATCATTCAGGTAGCATTTTGGCGGCTTTTGCGTCTTCGCTTTAGCCAGCCATTGTGGGGTTGTGCCCGCACCATAAGCCGCCATGTTGACAGTGGCCGAGTACGAAGCTGGGTATTTGAGTACACCCAGCAAGAGCCGTCGTGTTGGGTTGAGCCCATGGTGGTGAGTATATTTGTCAAGACGCGACAATATTCTCAATGTCTGGCCGTTGCCTTCAAAGCCACCATAGTCTCTCATGCAGATATTAAGGGCCACTTCCCCGCCGTGACCGAAAGGTGGGTGACCAATGTCGTGCGCCAGGCAGATAGAACTCATCAATGCAGAACGTGGCAGTGCCTTGATGATGTCCTGCTGCGCTTCATGCCTCCTGCGCAACCAATGAACGATTCCGACACCAATCTGCGAGACTTCCATGGAATGTGTCAGCCGTGTACGGTAAAAATCGCTTTCTCCCAACCCCAGGACCTGAGTTTTCGATTGCAGCCTTCTGAAGGCCGACGAGTGAATCAAGCGCGCATAGTCACGCTCCCATTCGTTTCGAATGTCATCTTCGCGCTTATGCGCACCATCCCTGCGTTCTTGCCAGACATCCATCATGTGCATTCCTTGTCACTGTTGAGGAGGTGGCAGGTTGGCAGCAATTGTGGCTGGTGGCTACTGGTGAACAGCCCTGTACGATAATCGGACGCATCGTGCGCTCGGCTGTCCGCTATCCGCCCGTCGTTTGCCATGGTCCCATTGCCCCTCGCCGGGCTTTTTGCTTAGTGTGGGCGCTATCAGCCGGCTGTCGACTGCCCCGACACACCCGTGGCGGCTGGATAGAATGACCGTGACCGACCGCCTCCGCAGCCCGCCCGGGCTGCAGGATACGGCGCCCATAACAATAATGATGGCGAGTGCCTTGCCCATGGAAAGCCGCCTGTTGAGCGAGCAAAGCTGCGTGTTCCACCGCGCCGACCCTTATGCGGTGTCTGACTACGTCAACCAGCATGTGGGCCAGCACCATATCGGCCTGTCCCGCACCACTCACCCCCAGGCCAGCCTGAGCCACCGCAAGTTCGCCGAGCTGGACCTGTGCCGTATCAGCTATGGCGGCAGCGTGCGCGTCACCTCGCCGGCGCTGGAGACCATCTACCACCTGCAGGTGCTGCTCAACGGCAATTGCCTCTGGCGCGGTCGCCAGCGCGAACACCACCTGGTGCCGGGCGAGCTGCTGCTGATCAACCCGGACGACCCGGTGGACCTGACCTATTCCGAAGACTGCGAGAAATTCATTCTCAAGGTGCCGGTGCGTCTGCTCGATTCGATCTGCGACGAGCAGCGCTGGCAGCGGCCCAGCGGTGGCGTGCGCTTTCTGCGCAACCATTACCGACTGGAAGAGCTGGACGGTTTTCTCGGCCTGCTGGGGATGGTCTGCAACGAAGCCGAGGTCAGCGATTCGCTACCTCGGGTACAGGGGCATTACAGCCAGATCGTCGCCAGCAAGCTGTTGACGCTGATGAGCACCAATGTGCGCAGGGAGTCGTTGGGCGGGGCGGGCCTGGAAAGGATCCTGGGGTACATCGAAGACAACCTGAAATTCGAGCTGAGCGCCGAAACCCTGGCCGAGCAGGCGAACCTGAGCCTGCGGTCGTTGTACGGGTTGTTCGATCGACACTTGGGCACCACACCCAAGCAGTACATTCGCCAGCGCAAGCTGGAGCGGGTGAGGGCGTGCCTGGGCGATGCCAGCTGCGGCGTGCGCAGTGTCACCGAGCTGGCGCTGGACTACGGCTTCCTGCACCTGGGGCGGTTCTCGGAAAGCTATCGGCAGCAGTTTGGCGAATTGCCGTCGGAGACGTTCAGACGTCGGGAATGACGCGTGCTCGCCGGGCCCTCTGTAGGAGCGGCTTCAGCCGCGATGCAGGCACCGCAGGGCCCGGATCGCGGCTGAAGCCGCTCCTACAGAGGGCGTGCCGTCAGGCCACGTCCACCAGCACGATCTCGCTGTCCTCGAGCGCGGTCACCGTCAACACGCTTTCCTGCTCGATCGCCACGCCATCGCGGGCCTTGGCCTGCAATCCATTCACCTCGATCACGCCCTTGGCTGGCACCAGGTAACCACGGCGTCCAGCGTCAAAGTGGTATTCGGCTCTTTCCCCGGCACGCAAGGTCGCGGCCACCAGGCGGGCATCGGTGCGGATGCGCAGGCTCTCTTCATCGCCTTCGCGGCCGCTGGCCAGGGTCACGAAACCTTCGCCACGCTCACCTTTGGGGAACGGCCGGGTACCCCAGGACGGCGCGTCGCCGACCTTCTCCGGGATAATCCAGATCTGGAAGATGCGCGTATCGACCTTCTCCAGGTTGTACTCGCTGTGGACGATACCGCTGCCGGCACTCATCACCTGCACGTCGCCCGCTTCGGTGCGGCCCTTGTTCCCAAGGCTGTCCTGATGGGTGATGGCGCCTTCACGGACATAGGTGATGATCTCCATGTCGCGGTGCGGGTGCGGCGGGAAGCCACTGCCGGCGGCGATCAGGTCGTCGTTCCACACCCGCAGGTTGCCCCAGTGCACCCGTGCCGGGTCGTGGTACTCGGCGAACGAGAAGTGGTGGTGGGCATCGAGCCAGCCGTGGTTGGCATGGCCCAGGCTTTCGAACGGTCGCAGTTGCAGCATGATGATGCTCCTCTGATTCGGTGGTATGGGGCCATGATGCGTGGCTTAAAGATCGAAAAAAAGCGTAAATATCGACTTGTTATGATCTATTAAATAGATATTAAACGTGCTGTACCGCATGCGATTCATCGCCTAATTCACTGATCCATAAGCATTCGCTGGCGCTTTGTTGCGGATGAGGCGAACATGCCTGCTGTTTCGATTTTCAATGGAGTGACCGTGTCTCACGAGCATCCCCAGGCTCCGGCCGACCTGACCCCGCCCGCCCAACTGCCCTGGCTGCGCCGCCTCGCCGCACGCCTGCTGGGGCGTGGCCTGAGCCGCCTGCGGGCACAGCACCGCGACTCGTGGTTCCTCGGCCATGCCGACGGCCTGCGCAACGGCCATGCCGATGGCCTGCGTGATGGCTACGAGCGCGGGCGAGCGGAGGGTTACGAAGCCGGGCGCCAGGTGTTGGTGATCCGTGA
Source organism: Pseudomonas entomophila (assembly GCF_018417595.1). Classification (NCBI taxonomy): domain Bacteria; kingdom Pseudomonadati; phylum Pseudomonadota; class Gammaproteobacteria; order Pseudomonadales; family Pseudomonadaceae; genus Pseudomonas; species Pseudomonas entomophila. The sequence goes on along the minus strand of NZ_CP070982.1, from coordinate 3,277,569 downwards.
TAGCCGGCCCGACGGTTCGGGCGTGCCGGGCCGGGACGACAACTTGTTCGACGACTGGCGCCTGCCGTTGACGGCCGAGCTGAAGAAGCGCTTCAAGGCCGACGTGGCCCAGCGCCTGCCAGCCTCGGCCCAGCCCAGCGCGGCGCAGTGGAAGCTGATCTTCAGCGACACGCCGTCTACCTGCGTGGTGGCCGGGGCCGGGGCCGGCAAGTCGACTTCGCTGGTACTGCGTATCTTGCTGTTGCGCCATTACCTGGGCTTCGAGCTGGACGCCATGACCGTGGTGACCTTCACCCGCGAGTCGCGCAAGGACTTCATCCAGCGCCTGCTGCAGGTGTTCGCGCTGTGGCAGATCGAGCTGTTGCCCGCCCAAGGCCGTGAGCTGGTGCGCACCTTCCACTCACGCATCCTGCCGCTGGTGCGCAGCCTGCCGGGGTTCGCCCAGGTGCGTGCGTTCGAGACCCTGGGCAACGAGATGCCCGCAGGTGGTGAAGCCAACGCCGAGAGCAACCCGTTCGACTTGCGACTGAACGACGCCCAGCGCCAGCAGCTCAACCTCTGCTACAGCGCGCTGCTGGGCGAAAACCCTCGTTTCGCCGAGTTGATCGGCGTGCTGCGCCAGGAAGCCCTGTTGCTCAAGCCGCTGGACCCGGAGCACCCGGATGTGCAGAAGCGCGCACAGGTCACGCAACTGGCGGCCCAGCGTGACGAGGAACTGTGCGATGTGATCGAGGACCTGTGGTTCGCCGCGGGCGCCTGGCCGATCAAGGGCATCGAACCCTGCCGCGACACCGTGCAGATTCGCGGTAGCCGTTTCCATGTGCAAGGTCGCCTGGAAGGGTTGGATGCCTGGGTGGTCCTGGGCTTCGATCCGTCCGAGAGCGCCCAGTACCAGCGTCCTGGTGCCAAGCTGACGGTGCGGGCGGAGTGGGCGGTGAAGCGCACACTGCTTCAGGCTTTCTGCGACAAGCCTTTGATATGGCTGGAGAATTACGCTTCGGCAAAGCGCTTGGCGGCGTCGCTTGCCGGTGATGCCATGGCTGGGCCGGGCTTCGAGTACAAGGTCAAGGGCGAACTGGCACCAGCCCCATTGCTCGATGCCTTTGTCACCGCCGCCAGCTTCATTGAAAACCTGGGCCTGGATGTCAACGCCGCCGTGGCTGGCATGAGCTTCCCCACGGGGGATAGCGATGCGGCATTCTTCGAAGCCCTGGCGCTCTTCTGGAAAGCCCTGGAGGCGCACCTGATGGCCCAGTCGCCACCGGTGATGACCTACAACCGCATGTTCGCCTTGTTCGGCGAAAACAATCCGGAGAACCTGGCGCTGTTGCCCGACCCGCTGCTGCGCCCGCTGGCGCACCTGATGATCGACGAGTTCCAGGATGTCTCGCCGCAGATCGTCAGCTGGCTGCGCGCCAGCCTGGCGGAAATTCGTCGTCGTGGCCCGGGCATGCACACCGGGCGCGCGGCCCAGCACTCGTCATTGATGTGCGTTGGGGACGACTGGCAGTCGATCTATGGCTGGCGTGGCAGCTCGCCGAAGTATTTCATGGAGTTCACCAAGGCGTTCCCGTCGCCTTCCAACACCCGAGTGATGCTGGTGGAGAACTACCGTAGCCAGCAGCACATCATCGATGCCGCGGAACACCTGGTGAAGGGCGCACCGGCGATTGCCGGCAAGAAGGCCCGGGCGAGCGGGCTGGCGGCCACGTTGCCGTTGTCGCCGGTGAAGGTCTTCGAACGGGACGAGGCGGCGTTGGCGCAGACCTTGATCGAGCATTACGAACGCGGTGAAACAGTGATGATGCTGTTTCGAAAAAGTAGCGATAAGTTATTGATTGAAAAAGAATTAACATCTGTACTTAAAGTTGATTCTAGCTTGCCGCCCGCGCAGCGCCGCCTTCGTCAGCTGACGTACCACAGTGCCAAGGGGCTGCAGGCTGATGCCGTGTTCATGCTGGGGGACTGCCACTACCAGACCAGTTCGCCCTACAAGAACCAGGCGTACCGGCTGGCCGGCCTGGGCAAGCCCGGGGACGCTCAGGCGTTCGATACGGCGCAGAAGGAAGAAGTGCAGCGTCTGGCCTATGTCGCGGTCACGCGGGCGGTCAGGCACTGCTACTGGCATGTGGAAAAGCTCGGCGGCGAGGCCGCAGGGCAGCCTCGCGCGTCGAGCCAGGTGCAGGGGCGGCAGGCCTTCTTCGAAGACCTGCGCGGCCTCTAGTGTCCTGTCTCGGAAATAAGCTGTTCACTTTTGGCGGCGTCTTGGGCGCCCGGCCGGCGTTGCCACTCCTCGCCATAGCCCTGCCATGACTCGTCGCGGCGCCTTGGCCGAACACCCAAGCCACTCGCCAAAAGAGAACGTATTTCCGAGACAGGACACTAGATCAGTTGTTGGGGTCGCGGCGCGCGGTCAGTTTCAGGTAGAGGACGTCCTCGTCCTCTTCCAGGCCCAGCGCCATGCGGTTCATGCCCGCGACGTACCGGTCGCTGGCGATCTCCAGGCGCTGCGGCTGACCATCCTCGCCCAGCGGGCTGCGTTCCAGTGCCTTTGACAGCGCATCGACAACGGGGGCCTCGAGCGGCCCTTCCAGTTCATTCCCTTCCAGATAGTCCACGCCCACGTCCCAGCGCTTCCTGAGGGCCTCGAAGCTGGCTCGATACTCCAGGCGCAGCAGGCGTCGCCAGGTCGGTTGCCGCGAGATCCACAGGCGGCGAGCCTGGGCATTCATTTCCCGTGCCTCGACTTCGTCGCCTATGGCCTCCTCGGTCCAGGCCGAGATGTCGGCGGTGTCCCGGTACAGCATCTCCTGTTGAAGTTCGGGGAAATCGAGCCTGCGCGACAGGCCCGTGCGCAGGGCCAGGCGCATTTCGATCAGGTCAAGCCCTTGGCCCAGGCCATTAAGCAGCACATCGTCCGGCAGGGTGTCGAGACGGTGCAGGGATGGCACGGTCGGTTTCACCCCACGTTTGCCCGCCGGCAAGGCACGCCAGGCATCCAGGGCGCGCATGGCATTGCGCCTGGCCAGGCGGGCGTTGAACAGCGCCTGGGCCAGTTCGTTGACCTGGTCACGACGGAACAGGCGACAGAAAAACTGGAACAGCCGTGGCGTGGCCAGTTGCGCGCCGCCGGCTTCGTCGTAGGCCATGACTTCGATCTGCAGGGTGCCGAATGCATCGGCACCGGCGTCGCCACAGGACACCGGAAACTCGCCAGCGACGTCTTCCAGCCGTCTGCGCAGGCGGGTGCTGGCCGCGGCCCGCTCCAGCAACGTCCAGACCTGATGGGCGAACGCCTTGGGATTGCGCTTGGCGCTGGCGGACATGCCGACCTGTTCGATCACCTGCCGCAGGCTGGCGTGCCTGTCTTCATCGAACAATGCCTTCCAGGTCGCTTGCCGGGATTCGGTCGCGTGGTCCAGCCAGTTGATGCGCGGCACTGTTGCAGGGGCGGGCTCAGGCGGTTGGACCGTGACCTCGGGCAGTGGCTCGGCCGATGCGCCGATCACCTGCAGGCTCACGCGGACGTTCTCGTCCAAGGGGTTGTAGTTGAATCGCCAGCGGTAGTGGGTACGTCGTCCCAGCAGCCCTTCCAGGTAGGGCGAACGCATCAAGGCTTGCAGGGCCGGGACCTGCTCGATGCGGTTCATGCTCAGGTCGAGTTCGCGCAGCATGCAGGGCGTACGTTGCATCAGCTCGCTCAAACCAGCCGGCCAGTGGTCGAGGCGGCAGCTGTCCAAATGCAGGGTGGCGAGGTTGTCGAGGCCAGTCAGGTCGGGGCTGGTCACCAGCGGGTTGTTGCTCAGGCGCAGATCGCGAAGCTCGCCCATGTCGCGGAACCGGGCCGCCGTGGCGGTGTCCAGCGCGATGCGGTTGAAGCGCAGGTCAAGGGTTTCCAGGCGCAGCCCGGCCAGCATTTGCAGGTCTTGCTCGGTGAGTGTCAGCCTGTTGCGCGGCAGGGCGAGGCTGCGCAACATGCCAAGTTGTGGAAGCACTTCACTGGCCTCGGCGGGGAGTTGTCCGATGCGTGCTCCGGTCAGGCGCAATTCGCGCAGTCGCGGGGCATTGCGCAAGGCATGCAAGATCGAGGCGGCACTCATCTGTGGGCTGCTGATCACATCGACCCGCTGCAATGAGGGGAACGCTTGCAGGAAGTCACTGGGCATCTCGATCACATTGAGATTCTCCAGCACCAGTTCAGTGATGTGGTCGAATCGTGCGTAGAGAGGTGGTAGTGCATCGAGTGCCAGGTTGGACAGACTGAGCGTTTCCCCTTCCATTCGCTGCCAGGCGCGAATGAGCGCGTCGCAAGTTCGGCTGTAGAACTGCCCGACTTCCTCGCCCCAGTCGTTGGCGCCGGCGCTGGCCCAGTCCGTCAGTTGTTGACGCAGCCCATCCAGCTGCGTGCGCAAGGCCTGGATCTGCTCGGTCGCATTGCCTCTGGCACGCAGGGTGGTGAGCAACTGGCGTAGCTTGCGCTCACTCAGGCCTGGGTAAAGCGCATGCAGTTCGCGTTCGGCCCTGGTGGCGAATATGCCAGGGCTCAGGGGGTAGCCAAAACGCCCATCGTTCAGGCGTAACGGCGAGCGAAAACCGTTGGGCGGCGATTGCTGGCCGATAAGGCGCGCGGCACGATGGCGATCAGCCAATGCGGCGTGGTAGCACTGCTCGGGCGTCCACCGCGGATGTTCGGTCAGCAGGCCTGCACGGATGCTCTGGCTGTCGGCGTTTGCCAGGCTGCTTCGGTACAGCCCCAGGATGGCTCGGTCGAGGCGCACGCGGGCCTGCATCAAACGGGCTTCCTCGGCAATGCGCAGGGGCACGCGGCCGGCGAGCAGGGTTTCCCGTTCGGTGGTGCTGGCTTGGCCGACCAGCTCTTCCAATGCCTGCCTGGGCAATGTCGGAAATTGCCGGCCAATGGTAACTGCCGAAGGCCAGGTGGCTTCGCAGGTGCTGTCGTAGACACTGTCGAACAGCGATTGGCGTTTCATTGCGAGCTGGTCGGCCATCAGGGTCTGCAGCGCCTGCTGGCGGTGCGCGGCCGCGGTGCCCTCGGGCAGCAGCGCGTCGATCGCGTTCTCGTCCAGATGCTCAAGGACGATGCGGGCCAGGTCGCCATTGTCCAGGTCGATCCGGGTCAACTGGATTACGGTGTCACCTGGTTGGTTGCGCCCATGGCGCGTCGCGCTGCCCATCGGCTCGGTGCCGTCGAACACTTCCAGCACGACATCCTCGGGCCAGCCGGGCAGCTCGACCAGTACGGTGGCGGCGAATTGTTCATAGGGGGTCAGTGGGCTGCCCGCACGGGCGCGGGCGATGATGTCGTCGGCGGTGGTGTCGGCTTTCAGCCGTCGCAGGGCATCCTCGAGCAATGCCGGGGGGCGTCTGCCATCGGCATGCAACTGCTCCAGCACGCCCCGGTCCAGCCCCGTGCTGTCGAGTGCGGCGAGCAGGTCTTGGTCCTTCAACCCCTTGCCGAGTGGGCCGAGGCGACGCATCAATGTGACGCGGCTCCAGTCCTGGGGGCGTTCGTGCTTCATTCGCCAGGCGCCTTTGCCATTACCTTCGATTCGCGGCTGATAAGCCTGCGGATCGTTCGGGTGCACGACGCGCCAGTGGCCCTCGGCGTCCCGGGCAACTTCGTAGACGTCGTCGACCAGCTCGATGAAGTGTCGCGCGTCATGGTCAAGGATACCTTCTGCGTCTGGCGGCAGGCCCTCAGGCAGCGCGACCGAGCTGCGATATTGTTCGAGCTGCGGATGCCACAGGCGTTGCTCGCCGTCGACCCAGATGCTGTCCATCGAGTCGACGAAACCGGAGGCCTTCGCCACCTTGGCGGCACCGGCGATGACAATGACGCCGCCGAGACCGACGAGCAGCGACTCGACCTGCGCCACCGCTTCGGCATTGTTCCCTTCGGACCAGGCGTCGAAGCCATGGAAGATGCTCGCCATCACCTGCGCGGCACCCACGGCCAGCATGACCGCGTCGAGGCCCGGGACGAACATGGCGGCGACGTTGAGTAGCGTCAGGCCGCGTTCGGCCCAGTGCCCCAGGCGCTCGGCCCGTGCCTTGGCATCCCTGTCCGCTGTCGGCACCGCGACACCCCGGGCATCAGCCCGCAGGCGCTGAACATGGGCATTGAAGAGCTTGGGCCAGACGGGGAAGGCGATTGGCACTTCATGCACCGCCAGCGACGGGAAGCGGGTGGGGCGCAGCGCGCCATCTTCCTCTTGAGCCTCGTCGGCCAACTGCCCTTGCCAGGGATGTGTGCCGGGCTCGGTCTCGCCAAGGGCGGGTGAAGGCGGTTCGAGCGGGATCACGTCGGAGTGGGGGCTTTCGAACAGCCTGGCCTTCAGCTTCCTGGCCATCTTCGGGCGATCCTTCAGCGCGACATGCTCAAGGAAGCGCTCGCGATAGGCGGGCTCCAGCAGGCGCAGGCGCATATACCTGCCCAAAGCCAGCAAGTTGGCGAATTCTTGCACCGGATGTTCGTCATCGAAGGGCAGATAGGCGATATAGGGTGGCGTCGTTACACCTGTGGGCGTCAACAGAAGCAAGTCGTGCAGCTGGATGCCGAGCATGGTCAGGGTCTGCGCCGCGACGGGGTGGATGCCGTAGCGAGGGGCGGTATCCGTGGTACAGAACTGGCGAAGCGCCTGGTGACCTGCGTCGGTGAGTTTGCCCCGCAAATGCGCGATCACGCACTTGACTACCAGTTCGTCGCGTCGGGCCTGCACCCATGCTGGCTGCACCTGGGCCTTGCGCTCACCGCCATACAGGCTTTGCAGGTGGGCCTGGTAGCGTTTGCCCAGGTCCAGAGCGCGGCAGCGGCTCACGAACTGGCTGGTGGTCAGGCCTGGCAGCTCGGCGCTGTCCGTGATGCTGGCCTGCAAGGCACTGAACGAGCCGACCTCGGCCATGCCCTCGAAGTTGTGCAGGGCGGCCTCTAGCAGGCTGGTGAGGGTCGCGCTGCCGGACGGCTGCTCGGTAAACGACGGCGGGCGAGGGGTGGAGTGCGAGGCATCGGGGTCGGGAACGTCGCCTTCCATGTGTGAAGTGAAGGGTTGGAAACGAAATTGCGCGTCTGTCACGGGGACCGTCAGGCCGAGCTCCGCCTGCAGCAGGGGTTCGCAGAACTCGGTGATACCGCGCAGGTCTTTCAGCGCCTTGGCCAATGCCTTGCGGCTGGTGGCCCGGCGCCGGATGGCATTGCGCAGGTCGATTTGCTGCTCGGGGGTGGCCTGCGTGAACCATTGCGGGAATTGACCTGCTGCGTCGACATGCTCCACATGAGCGCACCGCAGCAGCCTGTTGGCGTGTGTGTGATGAAGGTGTTTCGCCCAGCCTGGCATGCTGCCCAGGATCTGCTGCTGGTGATAGGGGGGATCGATGCTGTGCATGGCCGTGCTCCGATGGTGGTAGGCGGCCATTCAACGGCAGTGGATGCTGGCAGGGGGGGTACATATGCAATGAGTTCGGCAGCCTGGCTCATCCCGAACGCTTCGTTCGGTTGGCCGCAGGCCCACGTCGAAAGACGATCCACGAGGGTTGCGGGCATGTCCCGCACCGTGAGCAGATGCCGCGCGTGCTTGACGAGGTCGTCCGGTTCCTGGCGTGAAAGCGGTGCAGGCTGGCTATCCCGACAAAGCCGATTATGCTTCAGGTGACCTTGCCGCGATCCGAGGCCTGCCTCGTCGTGCTTCGCGCAACCGGTAAAGCCCTGGGGCCTGGGTGCGTGCGCTTCATCTGATTGGGACACTCCGGCCCGCGACAACCAGACGGAGGCGACCCATGGCGGTCCTCGACAGCGCATCCACGGGCAGTAGCGCGCCCCAACGTGGTATTACCCGGGAGGAGCGCAAGGTCATCTTCGCCTCTTCGCTGGGCACCGTGTTCGAATGGTACGACTTCTACCTGTACGGCTCGCTGGCGGCGATCATCGCCAAGCACTTCTTTGCCGGCGTCAATGAAACCACTGCGTTCATCTTTGCCTTGCTGGCCTTTGCCGCAGGCTTCGCGGTACGGCCGTTCGGCGCCATCGTGTTTGGTCGCCTGGGGGACATGATCGGGCGCAAGTACACCTTCCTCATCACCATCGTCATCATGGGCCTGTCCACCGCAGTGGTGGGTATCCTGCCGAGCTATGCGGCGATTGGCGTGGCCGCGCCGGTCATCCTCATCACCTTGCGCCTGTTGCAAGGGCTGGCACTGGGCGGCGAGTACGGCGGCGCGGCCACCTATGTGGCCGAACATGCGCCGAAGGGCCGGCGCGGGTTCTTCACCGCGTGGATCCAGACCACCGCCACACTCGGGTTGTTCCTGTCGCTGCTGGTGATCCTGGCCTGCCGCACGGCGATGGGTACCGAGGCCTTTGAAGACTGGGGCTGGCGCATCCCGTTCCTGCTGTCGATCCTGCTGCTGGCCATCTCGGTGTACATCCGCATGCAGCTCAACGAATCGCCGGTGTTCATGAAGATGAAAGCCGAAGGCAAGGCGTCGAAAGCGCCGCTGACCGAGTCGTTCGCCCGCTGGGACAACCTCAAGGTGGTGATCATGTCGCTGCTCGGCGGCACCGCCGGCCAGGCGGTGGTGTGGTACACCGGGCAGTTCTACGCGCTGTTCTTCCTGCTGCAGATGCTCAAGATCGATCCGCAGACCGCCAACCTGCTGATTGCAGGGTCGCTGTTGATCGGCACACCGTTCTTCATCATCTTCGGCAGCCTGTCCGACCGTATCGGGCGCAAGCCGATCATCATGGCCGGCTGCATCATCGCGGCGCTGACTTACTTCCCGATCTTCAAGGGGCTCACCGAGTACGGCAACCCGGACGTGTTCGTCGCCCAGGAACAGAACCCGGTGGTGGTGGTGGCCGACCCCGGGCAATGCGCGTTCCAGTTCGACCCGGTGGGCAAGGCCCGTTTCACCAGTTCCTGCGACATCGCCAAGAGCCTGCTGGCCAAGCGCGCCATCCCCTACGCGAACCGGGCGGCCGAGCCCGGCAGCGTCGCTCAGGTACGCATTGGCGAGCGGGTGTTGCCGAGCTTCGATGGTCGCAGCCTGGCGGCGGCGGACTTCAAGGCACAGAATGATGCCTTCACCGCCAGCCTCGGGGCTGCGCTGAAGGAAGCAGGCTACCCGGAAAAAGCCGACCCGGCGAAGATCCACTACCCGATGGTGCTGTTGCTGCTGACGCTTCTGGTGATCTACGTGACCATGGTCTACGGCCCGATCGCCGCCTGGCTGGTGGAGTTGTTCCCGGCGCGGATCCGCTACACCTCGATGTCGTTGCCGTACCACATCGGCAACGGCTGGTTCGGCGGCTTCCTGCCCACCGTGGCGTTCGCCATGGTGGCGGCGACCGGGGATATCTACTACGGCTTGTGGTACCCGATCGTGATCGCGGTGATGACGGCGGTGCTGGGGATCTTCTTCCTGCCGGAGACCAAGGACCGGGATATTCATCACACCTGATGTTCATTGATTTGGCAGGCCCCTGTAGGAGCGGCTTCAGCCGCGATCACCCGCAAAACGGGTGCCAGGCACCGCATCGTCTGCATCGCGGCTAACGCCGCTCCTACCCCTGTACTCAATCGAAGTACCCGCGCAGGCCATAACGGTAACCGGTGTCGGCCTCGGCCTCGGCGCGAGGACCGCGGGTTTTCGTCAACACGAACTCGAATGCCGGCTCGTACAGCCCGTCCCGCACCAAGGCACCCGCCAGCACTTCGACTTGGTACCAGCCATTGTCCAGCTCGATGATTGGCCGCCCCGGCTCCTGGTAGCGTGCCAGCAGGTCGCCCATGGTCTTGCGGGTGAAGTGCTGCAGCACGCGCCAGGTGAACAGCATCAAGGCGCGGTTTTCGACCCGCAGCACATGGCCTTTGCGATGGTGCTTGAGGCGACTGCCGGGCTCGAGCAGGGCCGGGGTGCCACCGTCGAGGCTGAAAACGATGCGATAGGGCAGGTTGTCGATACCGGCCAGGGGCAGGATCACGCCTTCGCGCACCGCCTGGTCGCCAATGTCGCCCTGGGTGAAGGCCCGGGCCAGGTCGTCGGGAAGGTCGTGCTCATCCTTGAAGTGTTCGAGCAGTTGGATATCACCAAGAAGAAAGTAGTCGACCAGGTCGTTGAGGACTTCGCTGAACTCGTAGCGCATGGGTTTTCCTTGTTGTGACTGCGCTGGGTGAAGTCAGCAATGTAGAGGGCGCTCACGCGCGCCGCCAGCCATTTTATCAGTGCCGCTGGGCGATCTGGATCAGGTTGCCGCAGGTGTCGTCGAACACCGCTACCGTTACCGGCCCGGCCACCGTCGGTGGCTGAGTGAAGTGTACGCCCGCGGCGCACAGGCGGATGTATTCGGCCTGGACATCGCGTACACCGAACGAAGTGGCGGGGATACCTTCCTGCTTGAGGGCGGTCTTGTAGGCTTTTGCAGCCGGGTGGGCATCCGGCTCGAGCAACAGTTCGACACCGTTGGGGTCGTTGGGGGAGGTGAAGGTGAGCCAGCGGTGCTTGCCCATCGGAATATCGTGCTTGGGTTGGAAACCCAGTACGTGGTGGTAGAACGCCTGGGCCTTGGCCTGGTCGTCGACGAGAATGCTGGTGACCACGATCTTCATAGGCTCACACCAGGGTGAAGGGGCGTAACAGCAAGTAAAGACGTTGCCAGGTTTTTGGCCAGCGCGATGCCACGGCCGTTCCGGTCGTTAGCAAATGAGGGATTGAGGTCAGACCGCGTCGTGCAGCGCGTTGCCGACCAGGTCGAAGGTTTCCAGCTCGGCTTCCACGGCTTCGATGATGCGCTCGACATCGGCGGCGGCCATGATCGCCGTGCAGGGGATGCCGGCGATGGCCAGCAGTGTCACGCCCGTGGCCCGGTCGAAGAGCCGGGCAACCATGCTGCGAGGTGCGTCCATGCTGGCTTCGAACCCCAGTGGGTGAAAGTGCCAACGCATCACCTGGCAGGCGTTGGGGAACGTCATCTTGTTCATGCCAGCCTCCTTGTTCGTACCTGAACGCGGTGATTGAAATGGCCGTGCCTGGCCGTCGGGAATTAACCATAGCACCTGCCATGGCAGTGTTCCCTGGAAAATATGGCAAATGTGCTAATGCATGACGGGGGTCACACTGCTGTCATCGTGACCGGTCGGCGGGCATCGACCGGGGCAAACGTTTGTCCTGTGGGCCGGGCGCTGGCGCGGCGCCCGGCTCTGCTATGTTTACTGGCAGCGATTTCGGACCAGCGGTGCGGGTCGGGCAGACAGGGAGGTAGCCATGCGATTTTCCACGCTCACCCAACGCATCGCCGGCGAGGCGGCCGCCGCCTGGGATATCCACTACCAGGCCCTGGCCCTGCGCCGACAGGGGCGTGAGATCTTCCTGCTGTCGATGGGCGACCCGGATTTCGACACACCGCCCGCGGTGGTCGAGGCGGCCGTGGCCAGCTTGCGCCAGGGTGATACCCACTACAGTGATGTGCGCGGCAGCCTGGCCTTGCGTCAGGCCATCGTGCGCGACCGCCAGTTGCCCCTCGATCCGGACCACGTGGTCGTCACCGCTGGCGCCCAGTGCGCCTTGTACGCGACGTTCCAGTGCCTGTTCGAGGCCGGCGACGAGGTAATCGTCGCTGAGCCGATGTATGTCACCTACCACGGTGTGTTCGGTGCTTGCGGCGCGCAGGCGGTACCCGTGGCGGTAAGCTCGGAAGCAGGCTTTCGGCTTGACCCTGGCGCCGTGGCCCGGGCCATCACCCCACGCACCCGTGGCCTGCTGCTCAACAGCCCGCACAACCCCACCGGCGCGACCATCGATGCGGCCGACATGGCGACCCTTGCGCAACTGTGCCGCGAGCATGACCTGTGGCTGGTGTGCGATGAGGTGTATCGCAACCTGAGTTATGACGGCCCGGCGCCAAGCCCGCTCAGCCTGCCGGGCATGGCCGAGCGCTGCGTGGTGATCGACAGCCTGTCCAAGTCCCACGCCATGAGCGGCTGGCGAGTGGGCTGGGTGATCGGGCCCAAGACGTTGGCGGCGCATCTGGGCAACCTGGCCATGACCATGCTGTTCGGCCTGCCGGAGTTCGTCATGCGGGCCACCTGCCTGGCACTGGAGCGCGATTTGCCGGAGGTCCGGCAGATGCGTGAGGCCTACCGCCAGCGGCGTGACCGGGTCTGCGCGGCGCTGGAAGGCTGCCCGGGGGTACGCGTGCATCGCCCGGCGGGTGGCATGTTCGTGATGCTCGATATCCGTGGCAGCGGGCTCAGCGCCCAGATCTTCGCCCAGCGCCTGCTGTTGGAGGAGGGGGTGACGCTGTTGCCGGGAGATGCCTTCGGCCCAAGCGCGGCGGGGCATGTGCGGCTGGGGCTGGTGCTGGATGCCGAGGCGCTGGAGGAGGCTTGCCGGCGCATCGTCGCCTGTGCCCGGCGCGTGCTAGCCGAGCAGGCCAGCGGCGATGTTGATGGTGAAGCCCAGGATCGCCGTGTTGAACACGAAGCCTACCAGTGAGTGGGCCAGTACCGCCTTGCGCATGGCGCGCCCTCCGACACCGATATCCGATGTCTGCACGGCGACGCTGATGGTGAACGAGAAGTAGTGGAAGTCCCAGTAGTCCGGGTTGCGCTCGTTGTCGGGGAAGCGCAGCGGCGGTTCGTGGCGATCGCCGGTGTAGAACAGCCGTGCGTAGTGCAGGCTGAAGATGCAACCGATCAGCAGCCATGAGCCGGCCACGGTCAGCCCGGTGTACAGGTAGTGCAGGGCCAGCGCGCCGCCCTCCAGGCCACGGCTGGACACCAGTTGCAGGGTGACCGCGGCGAGGCTGGCGATGGCCGCCACGATGACAGTGACCAGCACCAGGCCGGCGTTCTCGTCTTCGATGCTCGCCACTTGGCGGACCTTCTGCGCGGTCGCCCGCAGGCTGAGCCACAGGACCATCAGCAAGTAGAGCCACACGCCGAGGTTCCAGCCGGCGAGGATGCGCTGCACGGTGTCGTCGGCGGGGATCAGCCAGGCGCCGAGAAGGCCGGCCAGGATGGCGATGCTGAGGCGGGGGTGGGTGCGGGTGAGGTGGTGGAAGGCCATGTTGTCTCGGAGTTGGAGGGGGCGCTGCAACTGTAGACCACACGACGTTGCCGGGCGAGCAGCAGCTGATTTGACAGGACCTCTGTAGGAGCGGCTTTAGCCGCGATACAGACAACGCGGTGTCTGGCACCCACTTCGCGGGTGATCGCGGCTGAAGCCGCTCCTACAGGTTGCAACCCTCTCAGGCGCTGCGTTATCCCGGCATCCCGTCCACCCTGGGGCGCATCAGGATCGGCAGGTAATGCCACAGGAACAGCAGCAACCCAGCACACCCCAAAATCAACGACAGGCCCAGCCCCAGCGACGTGAACGGCACCAGTACCACCCGTGCCAGCGCCGCCAGCTGGATCAGCGCGAAGGCCCAGCCGACGCTGCGCGGCACCTGCAAGGGGCGCCCGGTGTGCCCAAGGCTGACCCGCGCCATCATGGCCACGATCAGCCCGGTCATGGCCCCGACCGTGAGCGCATGGGCCGCCAGGCTCGGGTTGATGTCCACCCCGGCATGCCACACCGCCAGCCCCAGGCAGGCCGGCACCAGCCATGCATAGGCCAGGTGCAGCGACCACAGCAGCGGTACGCGCCAGATGCCGTGGTCGTGCCATAACACCAGCCGGATACCGTGCAACACGGCCAAGGCGCCGAACAGCAGGGCCATCAGCGGTTGCGGTGCATCGTCAAACCCGGCCAGATAGCTGACAGGCAGCGTCACGCTGGCCGCCAGGCAGGCGCGATCAAGCCAGGGACGCGTCGGCGCCGGGGTCATGTCGCCCAGGCCGCGACGGGTGAAGAAGGGGATCACCCGGCCACCGATCACGCTCATCATCGCCGCCACCAGCCAAAGCCCGGCGAGCACACCACGCCGTTGCCAGCGCTCGTCGTGGTTGAGCCAACCGGCCAGTGTCAGCCATTGGCAGGCCGACAACAGCAGGATCAGTACCACGATGGGGTAATTGTTACGCAGCCGGCGCTGGATGATCGGCCGCGCCAACGCGATGGCCACCAGGGGCAGGAAGGCGCCTTGGAGCACGATCAGCAGCGCTGGCGGCAAGGGCAGGAACCAGCTTGCCCGCGCCAGCAGCCAGAGCAGGAACAAGCCCACCAGGGGGCGGCCGCTCAGGCCGGGGATACCGCTCCAATTCTGCACGGCTGTCAGCAGGAAGCCGGCTACGATAGCCGCGGCAAAGCCATAGAGCATTTCATGGCGGTGCCAGGCCAGCATGCCCCCCGAAGGTGAAAGCTGCAGCGCGCCGGTCAGTGTGCCGGCCCACAGCAACAGGGCGAGGAAGGCGAACAGGCTGCCGCCGAGGAAGAATGGGCGAAAACCCAGGGCCCAGAGGGCCTGGCGTGGGCGAGCGGTGATCGGCTGGATGAGCATGGGAAAGCGCCTTGGTTCGATCAGCGTGGGTGAATGGGGTACCATCACGATCCGTGCCATCGCTGAAGCCCTTGAATATCAAGGTGATGGCAGTTTTCATGGTCATAATGACCTTGTTTATTTGTTGTCATATTGACTTTGCTCATGGTCATTACGACTCGTTTATTGCTTTACGCTGCCTTCCCGCGCCGAAGCTCCGCTACAGGATCCCCATTGTGACCGACCTCCTGCGCAACCCGCTGTTGCAGTATCTTGCCCGTCTGGCGCCGTCCAGCCAGCTGACCATGCGCTACATCCTCCAGGACGCCGCCGATCGCCTGGGCTTCATTGATTGTGATATCGCCGACGTGCCCTGGCACCACCTCGAGCCCGGCCATGTGATCGCACTGGTGGCGGCCCTGCGCGCGGACGGCTACGCCCCGAATACCTCATCGTTGTACGTCAATGCCGTGCGCGGCGTCATGAACGAGGCCTGGCGCCAGGGCCTGATCGAACATGAGCACCTGCTGAAGATCCGTGATATCAAGCCGGCCGGCGGCAGTCGCCTGCCGGCGGGGCGCAACCTGCGGCGCGGCCTGATCCGTGAGCTGATGGAGGTCTGTGCCGCCGACCCGCGACCACAGGGCGTGCGCGATGCGGCGATCCTCGCGCTGCTGTATGGCACCGGCATGCGCAAGTCGGAATCGGTGGACGTGAACCTGGCCCAGGTCGACTTCGACGAGCGCAGCGTGCAGGTGCTGGGCAAGGGTAATCGCGAACTGATCAAGTACGCCCCGGCCTGGGCGTTCGACAAGCTGCAGGCCTGGCTTGACCTGCGCCGCCAGCACCTGGCGGCGGGGGAGCGCGACGATGCGTTCCTGTTCAACCGTATTCGTCGCGGCAGCCATATCACCCGCGCACGGATTACCAAGCACGCCATCTACTACATCGCACGCCAGCGTGGGGCGCA
Source organism: Pseudomonas entomophila (assembly GCF_018417595.1). Lineage (NCBI taxonomy): Bacteria > Pseudomonadati > Pseudomonadota > Gammaproteobacteria > Pseudomonadales > Pseudomonadaceae > Pseudomonas > Pseudomonas entomophila. The sequence goes on along the minus strand of NZ_CP070982.1, from coordinate 3,262,165 downwards.
GGTGGGGGCGAAGATCATGCCCCATGATTTTCGCCGGGCGTTCATCACCCGGGTGATCGAGGAGCACGACCTGTCGATCGCCCAGAAGCTGGCGCACCACGCCAATATCCAGACCACGGCGGGGTACGACCGGCGGGATGACAATGAGCGGCGGCGGGCGGTGGAGCGGTTCGACTACTGAGGGGGAGTTTGGCTCCGGCTTTGCCGGTGTTCGCCAGCAAGGCTGGCTCCTGCAGGGGAGCCAGCCTACCAGGAGGGGTCAGACGCGGAACTGGTCCATCAAGCCTTGCTGCTGGTTGGCCAGGCTGTTGAGCGACTGGCTGACCCGCGCCGATTCGTTGGCCTGATCCGACAGCGATTCGGTGACATCGCGGATGGTGGCGACGTTGCTGTTGATTTCCTCGGCCACCGCGCTTTGCTCTTCCGCGGCACTGGCGATCTGCAGGTTCATGTCGGTGATCACCGTCACGGCCTGGCCGATGCGTTGCAGCGCGGTGACGGCCTGGCCGACCTGCTCGACACCGCCCTGGGCCTGGCGATGGCTGCTGTCCATGGCGCCCACCACCACTTGGGTGCCGGCCTGCAGGGCCTCGATCACCTGGCGGGTTTCTTCCACCGATTCCTGGGTGCGGCGGGCCAGGTTGCGCACTTCGTCGGCGACCACCGCGAAGCCGCGGCCGGCTTCACCGGCGCGGGCGGCCTCGATGGCGGCATTGAGCGCCAGCAGGTTGGTCTGTTCGGCGATCGAGCGGATCACCTCCAGCACCGAACCGATCTTCTCGCTGTTCTGCGCCAACCCTTCGACCTGGGCCATGGCGCTGCTCATGTCAGCGGCCAGGGTGTCGATGCTGGTGGTGGTGCGGTCGATCACCGCCAGGCCTTCGCGGGTGGCCTGGTCGGCATCGCGCGCGGCCTGGGCGGCCTGGGCCGCGCTGCGGGCGACGTCCTGGGCGGTGGCGCTCATCTCATGGGAGGCGGTGGCCACCTGGTCGACCTGGCGGTACTGCTGCTCCATGCCGGCGCTGGTCTCGGCGGCGATGGCCGCCGACTGGTCGGCGGTGCCGCGGGCGGCCTGTACCGAGCGTTTTACCTCGGCGATGGTCGGTTGCAGCTTGTCGAGGAAACGGTTGAACCAGCCTGCCAGCTCGCCCAGCTCGTCCTGCTTGGCGTATTGCAGGCGGCGGGTCAGGTCGCCTTCGCCGCTGGCGATGTCCTTGAGCATGCTGGCCACGCCGAGGATCGGCCGGGTCACGCCACGGGCCATCAGCCACACCAGCAGCAGGCCGGCGATGGCGGCGGCCAGGCCCAGGCCCAGTTCCAGCAGGGTGCCGCTGGTGTTGAGGGCGTCGAGTTCCACCTTGAGGGTTTCGGCGGGGCCGGTCAGGGCGCTTTCCGGGACGTCGAGCAGCACGCCCCAGGGTTTGCCGCCGGGGATCGGCTCGAACGCGGCCAGCACTTTCAGGCGCTGTTGGTCGTGGAGGATTTGCAGTTTGCCTTCACCGAGCTTGCGCACCATCTCGGCGCCCTGGGTGCGGTCGACCTGGTCGAAGCGCTGGGCCAGCTTGGTGGCGTCGGCGCTGTAACCGGCCAGCAAGCCAACCGGGCTGAGGATGCCGACCGTGGTGCGCCCTTCGTACAGGCTGCGGCTGGCCGTCTGGCTGAGGGCCTGCAGGCTGTTGAGATTGATGTCGATGGACAGCGTGGCGATCACTTTGCCGTTGGCCTTGAGCGGGAAGACGATGCTGGTCATCAGCACGCGCTGGCCATCGATGTCATAGAAGTACGGCTCCACCACGCACACCTGGCCGCTGCTGCGCGGGCACACCCACCAGGTGTTGGCCGGCTGGCCGCTGGGGCCGATCTCGGTGTTGGCCATGTCGTGCTCGGGCAGGGCCATGGAGGTCAGCTGGCCGGCGCGGGGTTGCGACCAGTACAGGGCGAAACGTCCGGTTTCATTGCTGCCCAGCTCGCTCTGGCCGGCGAACAGCTTGTCCTTGCCGTCCAGCGCGCCCGGCTCGAACACCAGCGACAGCCCCAGCAGATCGGGGTTGGCCTGCAGGGCCGCGCGCACCTGGGCGGTCATGTCCTGGCGCAGGTCGTAGGCGTCGAGGAAGCGCTTTTCCGCCTGCTCGCGCAGGAACAGTACCTGGCGGGCGAAGCCGGCGCCGTACTGGTAGGCGTCCATGAACTGGCGACGGATGTTCAGGGCCTGGACCTCGCCTTGGGACTCGATGCGCGACTGGGCCGCCTCGGTGAGCATCTTCATGCTGCTGGCCTTGACCAGGTCCGAGCTGTGATCCATGCGGTACAGCGAAAGGCCGACCAGCAGGGTAACGATGGCCGCCAGGCACAAGCCTGCCAGCAGTGTGATCTTCCATTGAATCGAGAGTTGTCGCAGCGAAGGCATTGGGGCAATTCCGTTCTAATAGGTTTGATGCTGCCGACTGTGTCGGCGGTCGCCGTTTTTTCTTTATTCAAACGTTCAATTTAATGCTTCGACGTTCGTCTATAGCAAGCGAAGGGCCGCGGGGCAGACGCTTTTGACATCTGGCGGCCTGTGCTTCAGAGTGTGCGCCCTTCATAACAACATCCCATGGTCCGGCCAGCGCCTGTGTGCGGTCTGTCGCCGGAACGCTCGCTTTTTGTCTGTCGTAACGAGGTTTGCACACATGAATGCAGTGATTGCCGCGGTCGGGCTGATGCTGGTACTGAGCCTGTCCCGCGTGCATGTGGTCATCGCGCTGATCATCGGCGCCCTGGCCGGGGGCCTGGTCGGTGGGTTAGGTATCGAAGGTACGCTCAAGGCCTTCAACGGTGGCCTGGGCGGCGGCGCCACGGTGGCGCTTTCGTATGCCTTGCTCGGCGCGTTCGCCGTGGCCATTGCCAAGTCCGGCCTGGCCCATGCCCTGGCCGACCGTGCCCTGGCCATGATCGACCGGCAGGGCCATGCCGAAGGCGGCAAGGTGAAGTGGCTGTTGATCGGGTTGATGCTGGTGGTGGCGGTGTCGTCGCAGAACATCCTGCCGATCCATATCGCCTTCATCCCCTTGCTGGTGCCACCGCTGCTGTATGTACTGACGCGCCTGCGCATCGACCGTCGGCTGATCGCCTGCGTGATGACTTTCGGCCTGATCACCCCGTACATGTTCCTGCCGGTGGGCTTTGGCAACATCTTCCTCAACGAGATCCTGCTGGCCAACGTCAGCCGTGCCGGCGTGGATGTCAGTGGCGTGAACGTGACCCATGCCATGGCCATTCCGGCCGCAGGCATGCTGGCCGGCCTGCTGCTGGCGGTGTTCTTCAGCTACCGCAAGAAGCGTGACTACGACCTGGCGCGCATCGAGCAGGTGGAGCAGGTCAGCGTGCAGTACAACCCGCTGACCCTGCTGGTGGCGGGGGTGGCCATCGCCTCGGCGTTCATCATCCAGCTGTGGCTGGACTCGATGATCATCGGTGCCATGGTTGGTTTCCTGATCTTCTCGCTGTCGGGCATCGTGCGTTGGAGAGAGACCGACGACCTGTTCACCGAAGGCATGAAGATGATGGCCATGATCGGCTTCATCATGATCGCCGCCTCTGGCTTCGCCGAGGTGATGAAGGCCACCGGCGAAGTGAAGACCCTGGTGGAGGCCTCCGCTCAGTGGATCGACCACAGCAAGGGAGTCGGCGCGCTGCTGATGCTGCTGGTGGGGTTGCTGGTGACCATGGGCATCGGCTCGTCGTTCTCGACGGTGCCGATCCTGGCGGCGATCTTCGTGCCGCTGTGCGTGCAGCTGGGCTTCGACCCGGTCGCCACGGTGTGCATCGTCGGTACGGCGGGTGCCTTGGGGGATGCCGGTTCGCCGGCCTCGGACTCTACCCTCGGGCCGACCTCCGGCTTGAACGTGGACGGCCAGCACCACCATATCTGGGATACCGTGGTGCCGACCTTCATCCATTACAACCTGCCTTTGCTGGCCTTCGGCTGGCTGGCGGCGATGTCCCTCTGAGCGGTGGCCTCAGCCGCGGCTGGGGACCGGTACGATGCGGTTGAGGACGGTGCTGCCGTCCTTGCTGCGAGTGAGGTAGATCGGCAGCACCTTGGGCAGGGTGTCGACCAGGCGTGCGACTTGCGCGGTGCTGTAGATACCGCTGATGCGAATGCCAGCGGTGCTGTCGTCGGCCAGCAGCAGCGGCTTGTCGAGGTAGCGGTTGATCAGCGGCAGCGCCTGGGCAAGGCTCAGGTTGTCCAGCACCAGCTTGCCGTTGCGCCAGGCCAGGTTGTTGCCGTAGTCGTCGCTCTGGGCCAGTTGGGGCTCGAAATCGCCCTTGTCATAGCTGGCCTGCATGCCCGGCCCCAGCCGGTAACCTCCGGAACTGCCGGCGCTGCTGACCAGCACCGAGCCCTCCACCAGGGTCACCTTGACCTGATCCTCGTACTTCCACACGTTGAACTGAGTGCCGGTCACCCGGGTCTGGCCGTTGCCGGCACGGACGATGAACGGGTGGCTGCTGTCGTGCGCGACCTTGAAGAACGCCTCGCCCTTGACCAGGGTGACACGGCGCTCATCCTTGTAGTTCAGGTAGCGCAGTTCGCTGTGCAGGTTCAGTTCGACGCTGCTGCCGTCGCTCAGGCGCACCTGTTGCAACTGGTCGGTGGTTGCGAAGTGCTGGTAGCTGTTGGGCAGCCAGCCTTGCTCCCAGCCGACCCAGCCGGCCAGGGGCAGGGCGAGCAGGGCTATCGCCGCCGCGCACGCGAAAGGGCGCCAATGGCGCGCAGGCGCCTGCCGTGATGTCGAGGGCTTGAGCTCGACAACCGTGGCCGTGCGCGGCAGCAGGTCGGCGGTCTGCCAGATCTCCAGCATCGCCTGGTATTCCTCGGCATGCCGCGGGTCAGCGGCCTGCCACTGGCTGAACGCCTGGCGCTCGGCCGCCGTGCAATCATCGGCGTGCAGGCGCATGCACCAGTGCGCGGCGGCATCGGTGATGGCATCGTCTTCGCTGGGAATGAGGCGGTCCTGGTTCATTGCGGCTCCCGGTTTTGCGGCATTCTACCTCCGGGCGGGTCTGTCGAGAACGTGTTAATGGCGAATGACTATCAATTGTAGGAAAAATCGTCGTATATGAGGATGGGTCGTATCTGTGCCGGGGCAAGCCTGCGCAGATACGACCCTTCTTATCAGAACTGCTCCGCCGCCATCGCGTAGAGGCTGTCCGCGCCGGCACGGATTGTCGCTTCCAGTGCCAGGCCTCTCGGTAGTACGCGCTGGAAGAAGAACGCTGCGCTGGCAAGCTTTGTGCCGTGGAACGTCGGGTCCTCGGTGTGACGCACCGCCGCCACTTGGGCCATGCGCGCCCACATGTAGGCGTAGGCGGTCAGCCCGAACAGGTGCAGGTATTCCACCGCCGAGGCGCTGACCAGATTGCTGTTCTTGCCTGCCTGCACCTGCAGCCAGGCGCTGGTCCGTTCCAACCGTACCAGGGCTTCCTGCAACGCTTCGCGATGCAGCGCGGCGTCTACGCAGAATGCGCGGATCTCGGCGGCCAGGCTGGCCAGTGCCTGGCCGCCGTCGCCCAGGACCTTGCGCCCGAGCAGGTCGAGGGCCTGGATACCATTGGTGCCCTCGTAGATCTGTGCGATGCGCACGTCGCGTACGCGTTGCTCCTGGCCCCATTCGCGAATGTAGCCATGCCCACCGAACACTTGTTGGCCGAGCACGCAGCTTTCCAGGCCGTTGTCGGTGAAGAACGCCTTGGCCACGGGCGTCAGCAGGGCGACCTGGCGCTGGGCGCGCTCGCGCTCGGCCGGGTCCTCGGCATAACGGGCGATGTCCAGCTGCTGGCCGACATAGACCGCGAAGGCGCGGCCGCCTTCGGTCATGACCCGCATGGTCAGCAGCATGCGCCGCACATCGCCGTGGACGATGATCGGGTCGGCGACCCGCTGCTTGTCCAGGGCGCCACCGGCAGCGCGACTCTGCAGGCGTTCGCTGGCATAGCGCACGGCACTCTGGTAGGAGGCCTCGGCGCAACCAATGCCCTGGATGCCGATGGACAGGCGTTCGTAGTTCATCATGGTGAACATCGCCGCCAGGCCTTTGTTCGGTTCACCCACCAGATAGCCTTCGGCCTGGTCGAAATTCATCACGCAGGTCGCCGAGGCCTTGATGCCCATCTTGTGCTCGATCGAGCCGCAATATGCTGCGTTGCGCGCGCCCAGGCTGCCGTCCTGGTCGACCAGGCGCTTCGGTACGAGGAACAGCGAGATGCCCTTGGGACCGGCCGGGGCGTCGGGCAGGCGGGCCAGTACCAGGTGGACGATGTTCTCGGTGAGGTCCTGTTCGCCACCGGTGATGAAAATCTTGCTGCCGCTGATGCGGTAGCTGCCATCGGCGTGGGGCTCGGCGCGGGTGCGGATCAGGCCCAGGTCGGTGCCGGCGTGGGGTTCGGTCAGGCACATGGTGCCGGCCCAGCGGCCCTCGTACAGCGGCGTGAGGTAGGTGGCCTTGAGCGCTTCGCTGGCATGGGCGTCGATGGCCAGGCAACTGCCGGCGCTGAGGGCCGAGTACAGGCTGAAACTGCTGTCGGCGGCGTACATCATCTCTTCGAACAGCACCCCGAGCATTTTCGGCATGCCCATGCCACCGTGCTCGGGGTTGCCGCCCAAACCTACCCAACCGCCTTCGCGGTAGGTGCGCCAGGCGTCGCGGAAACCGTCGGGGGTGCGGACCTGGCCGTTTTCGAACTGCACGCCTTGTTCATCACCGACCCGGCTGAGCGGGGCGATCAGCTGGCTGGTGAGCTTGGCGGCTTCCTCGAGGATGGCGTCGGCCGTGTCGGCGTCGACCCGTTCGGCGAGGGCGGGCAGGCGGGCCCACAGGGCAGGGCCCTGGAACACGTCCTTGAGGACGAAGCGCATGTCGCGCAAGGGGGCGTTGTAGTCGGTCATCTGAGGCTCTTGTCTGGTGAATGGCGTTTTCTGTGGGAAAGTGCCCAGCCCTTGGGGCTTGTAGGAGCGGCTTCAGCCGCGATGCGGGCATCGCGGTGCCTGGCACCCGCTTTGCGGGTGATCGCGGCTGAAGCCGCTCCTACAGGACAGCAAGGGTGATTACAGTGCCTTGGCTCGATCACGCAGCACGTACTTCTGGATCTTGCCGGTGCTGGTCTTGGGCAACTCGCCGAACACCACGGTCTTGGGCACCTTGAAGCCGGCCAGGTGCTCGCGGCACCAGGCGATGATCTCGCCCTCGCGAGTGGCGCCATGGCCAGTCTTGAGGGTCACGAAGGCGCAGGGGGTCTCCCCCCATTTCTCGTCTGGGCGGGCGACCACGGCGGCCTCGAGCACGGCGGGGTGCTTGTACAGGGCGTCCTCCACCTCGATGGTGGAGATGTTCTCGCCACCGGAGATGATGATGTCCTTGAGCCGGTCCTTGATCTCGACATAGCCGTCCGGGTGTCGCACGGCCAGGTCGCCGGTGTGGAACCAACCGCCACGAAAGGCCTCGGCGGTAGCCTCGGGGTTCTTCAGGTAGCCCTTCATCACGGTGTTGCCGCGCATGAAGATCTCCCCCAAGGTCTCGCCATCCTGCGGCACCGGTTCGAGGGTGTGCGGGTCGGCCACCATCAGCCCGTCAAGAGTGGGGTAGCGCACGCCCTGGCGCGACTTGATCGCCGCCCGAGCTTCCAGCGGCAGGTCGTCCCACTCGGTATGCCAGGCGCACACCGTCACCGGGCCGTAGACCTCGGTCAGCCCGTAGGTGTGGGTGATGCGGATGCCCATCTGTTCCACGGCGCCGATCACCTTGGCCGGCGGCGCGGCGCCGGCGACCATGGCGTGCACCGGGTGGTCGATGGCCGCCTTGGCGCTGTCGGGCATGTTGACCAACGCGTTGAGCACGATGGGCGCGCCGCACAGGTGGCTGACCTGGTGCTCGCGGATCAGGGTGAGGATCTTCTGCGGGTCGACCCGGCGCAGGAACACATGGGTGCCGGCCAGGGCGGTGATGGTCCAGGGGTAGCACCAGCCGTTGCAGTGGAACATCGGCAGGGTCCACAGGTATACCGGGTGCTGGCCCATGGACCAGGTCATCTGGTTGCCCAGGGCGTTGAGGTAGGCGCCACGGTGGTGGTAGACCACGCCCTTGGGGTTGCCGGTGGTACCAGAGGTGTAGTTGAGCGAGATCGCCTGCCATTCGTCGTCGGGCCATGCCCAGGCGAAGCCAGGGTCACCCTCGGCGAGCAGCGCCTCGTAGTCCAGTTCGCTGATGGGTTGGCCTTCGCCGTACTCCGGGTCGTCCACGTCGATCACCAGCGGTGGGTATTCGAGCAGCGCCAGGGCTTCGCGGATAACGCCATGGAACTCACGGTCGCCGATCAGCACCTTGGCCTCGCCATGACGCAGCATGAAGGCGATGGCCTCGGCATCCAGGCGCACATTGAGGGTATTGAGCACCGCGCCGATCATGGGTACGCCGAAGTGCGCCTCGAGCATGGCCGGAATGTTCGGCAGCATGACCGCCACCGTGTCGCCATGGCCGATGCCGCGGCCCTGGAGGGCGCTGGCCAGACGCCGGCAGCGGGCGTAGGTCTCGCGCCAGTCGCGGCGGATGGCGCCGTGGACAACGGCTGGGTAGTGGCCGTAGACCGAGGCGGTGCGCTCGATGAAGCTCAAGGGGGTAAGGGCGACGTGGTTGACAGACGCGGGCATCAAGCCCTGGGAAAAGATCGACATGCGGTGGTCCTGTGAAGGAGGCGAGCGCATCCTGTGCGTCTGGCCCCCGGTGGCTGATTGTTAGCTCTGATCAGGGTGTGGGAGGGCGAAGCCTCCCTGTCGCTTTTTTACGCGAACCGTTATCGTATATGGAAGATCGACCATAGCAATATGGTAAAACTACTATAAAAGAGCCGATGCCCGTGGATCCCATGCCTTCTTCCTTGCTCGCCAAGGACCCCCAGCCCAGTGTGTTGCTGGCCCCCGATGCTCGGCCGCTGCGGTTGAATCTCGCCTTGCAGGCGTTGATTGGCAGCGATGCCGAGCTCAGGCGCTGGTTGCCGTCCAACCATGGCGCATTGGTGCGTGCCTGTCTGCGCCAGGGGCGGGCGATCAGCGAGGTCGAGGCCGAGGTGGGTGAGCGCATACTGCTCTGGACTTTCATTCCCGACGACCAGGGCCAGCATGTACTGGCCCGCTGTCGTGACGCGAGCGATGAACGCCGTGCTGTCCGGGACGCCAGCCGAGCCCGGCGGCTCTACCGCTTGATTACCGAAAACACCACGGACCTGATTTCCCGGCACAGCCCCGACGGGCGCTTTCTCGACGCCACGCCCGCTGCATTCCGCCTGCTGGGGGTGTGGCCGGAACAATTGCGCGGCAGTGCCGTGCGCCCATTCCTGCACCCGCGCGAGCGGCGCCAGGTGTTGTTGCAGGCCGCCGCCGCCCTGGACGAGGATGGCTATCACACCATGACCTGCCGCGTGCGCCACGCCGATGGCCGCTACCGTTGGTTCGAGATCGCCAGCCGGGCGATCCGCGAGACCTACACCGGCGCGGTGGTGGAGATCGTCGCGGTGTCTCGCGATATCACCCTGCGTATCGAGGCCCAGGAAAGCCTGGCCCACAGCGCCCGGGTCGCGACACTGGGTGAACTGGCCTCGGGTATCGCCCACGAAATCAACCAGCCCTTGGCGGCGATCCTCAACTACAGCAATGCCAGCTTGCGTTACCTGCGCAATCTCGAGCATGACCCGCACGCCCGCGAGCGAGTCGGCCAGGGCCTGCAACGCATCAGCGCACAGGCCACCCACGCCGCCGAGGTGATCCGCCGGCTGCGCGCGTTCCTGCGCAAGGGGCCACGGCAGTTGCAAGCCCTCGATGTCGCCGAAGTGGCCAGCGAAGCGCAACGCTTGTGCGCCTGGGAGGCCGCAGGGGCGCAGGTGCGCATCGAGCAGCGGGTGAGCGGGGCGCTGCCGACCGTGTACGCCGACCGTGTCTTGCTGGAGCAGGTGCTGCTCAACCTGCTGCGCAATGCCATCGACGCCAATCGAGAGCAGCACCCCGGGCAGTCGTCACGTATCCTGCTCAGCGCCTCGCGCCAGGATGATGGGGTACTGGTGGAGGTGGCTGACCAAGGGCCGGGTGTCGCGCCCGAGCGACTGGACGAAATCTTCACTCCGTTCACCACCAGCAAGGCCGACGGCCTGGGCCTGGGGTTGAGCATGAGCCGTAGCATCGTAGAGGGCTTTGGCGGCAGTCTCTGGGCGCGGGCGGGCGAGGGGAGTGGGCTGGTACTGTGCTGCCGCCTGGCGGTGAATCGCGGATGAGGAGGGGGACGCTGGTGCAAGCGAAGGTGTATGTGGTGGACGACGACCCGGGCATGCTCGATTCGACGGTATGGCTGCTCGAGTCGGTGGGGTTGCGGGCTTTGCCGTTCACCAGTGGCCAGGCGTTTCTGGAGGCCTGTGTGGACGAGGGGCCGGCGTGCGTGCTGCTGGATGTGCGCATGCCTGGGGCAGGGGGGCTGGCCGTCCAGCAGGCGCTGCGCGAGCGGGGGCTTCAGATCCCGCTGATCTTCGTCAGTGGCCACGCCGACGTGCCGATCGTGGTGCGGGCGTTCAAGGCTGGCGCCGTCGATTTCATCGAGAAACCCTATAACGACCAGTTGCTGCTCGACAGCGTGCAGGCCGCGCTCAGCCGCGCCGATGTGGCCCGGGCGGGCAGTGGCGAGGTGGCGCAGGTGCAGGCGCGAATCGACAGCCTGACCCCACGTGAGCGTGATGTGTTCATTCCACTGGTGCAGGGGCTGGGCAACCGTGAGATTGCCGAACGATTGGGGGTGAGCGTGAAGACCATCGACTTGTACCGGGGGCGGGTGATGAAGCGCATGCAGGCTGCGAGCCTGCCCGAACTGGTGGGGATGGCGATCGCTTGCGGCCAGATCGAAGCGTTGGGGTTGCGGGCGCAATCCAGACTGTAGGAGCGGCTTCAGCCGCGATGCAGGCGGCGCGGTCTTTCACACCCGCTTCGCGGGTGATCGCGGCTAAAAGCCGCTCCTACAGAGGCCGCGTCAAGCTGTGGGTGTTGTTCCATCCATGAATTTTTTGTTAGCCAGCTAATCAAGGCTTTGACATTCACTGCCTAGGCAGTAATATTTTCATACAAATAGCCGAGCAGACCCCGATGTCCCATTTCACCCCGGAAAATTTCCAGACTTGCACCATTGGCATGTTGCTCGGTCGCGCCGCCATGCTGAAGGACCGCATCCTCGACTGGCATCTCGAAGCCGACGGCGTCACTGCCGCCCAGTTCAAGGTGCTGATCATCGTCACCCAGTACCAGGTCGACACGCCCGCCGAGCTGTGCCGCTACCTGGGCCTGGACAGCGGCTCGATGACCCGCATGCTCGACCGTCTCGAGCAGAAGGGGCTGATCCTGCGCCATCGCTGCGCGGACGACCGTCGCCAGGTGCGCCTGGCGCTGACCGCCGACGGCCAGCGCCTGGCCGACCGTCTGCCACAGGTGGGGGCGGCGGCGATGAACGAGCTGGTCGGGGTGCTGCAGCCTGACGAGCTCAAGACCCTCGAAGGCTTGCTGGCCAAGGTCCTGATCAGCGCCGGCGACCCCCTGACGATCCGCCGCTTCGGCGATCGTTGATCCCTGTCACGCATTCTCCAAGGTACCGTCATGGCCACTCCCGTCGACACCTCCAGCCCCGCCGTCGTGCCCGACAACACGGGCAAGCGCAAGGCCTGGCTGCTTGCCCTGTTACTGTTGCTGATCCTCGCCGGTGCCGGCACCTGGGCCTGGTACAGCCTGGTCGGGCGTTGGCACGAAAGCACCGACGACGCCTACGTGAATGGCAACGTGGTGGAAATCACCCCGCTGATCACCGGCACCGTCACCAGCATCGGTGCCGATGATGGCGACCTGGTGCACGCGGGCCAGGTGCTGCTGCAGTTCGACCCGGCCGACAGTGAGGTTACCCTGCAGGCCGCCGAGGCCAAGCTGGCGCGTACCGTGCGTCAGGTGCGCGGGCTGTACAGCAACGTCGATTCGCTCAAGGCCCAACTGGAAACCCGTCAGGCCGAACTGCAGAAGGCCCAGCAGAACTACAACCGCCGCAAGGTGCTGGCCGACAGCGGTGCCATCGCCCAGGAAGAAATCGCCCATTCCCGCGACGACCTGGCCGTGGCCCAGGCTGCCGTCAATGGGGCGCGCCAGCAGCTCAACACCAGCACCGCGCTGGTCGACGATACCGTGGTGTCCTCGCACCCGGAGGTCATGGCCGCCGCCGCCGACCTGCGCCAGGCCTACCTCGACCACGCCCGCACCACCCTGGTGGCGCCGGTCACCGGCTACGTGGCCAAGCGTACCGTGCAACTGGGCCAGCGCTTGCAACCGGGTACTGCGACCATGGCAGTGATTCCCCTGGACGAGGTGTGGATCGACGCCAACTTCAAGGAAACCCAGCTGCGCGACATGCGCATCGGCCAGCCGGTGGCGATCAGCGCCGACCTGTACGGCAGCGAGGTGAAGTACAGCGGCACCGTCGACAGCCTGGGGGCCGGCACCGGCAGCGCCTTTGCCCTGCTGCCGGCGCAGAACGCCACCGGCAACTGGATCAAGATCGTCCAGCGCGTGCCGGTGCGTATCCACCTGAACCCCGAACAGCTGAAGGAGCACCCGCTGCGCATCGGCCTGTCCACCGTCGCCGAAGTCGATCTGCACGACCAGAGCGGCCCGGCCCTCGCCCAGCAACCGCCACAACAGGCCAGCTATACCACCCAGGTGTATGACCGCCAGCTGGTCGAGGCCGACAACCTGATCGCCCGGCTGATCCACGAGAACAGTGCCACCGGCAAGACGGCCCAGCGATGAGCCAGGCGGCCCCCGCGCAGTTCACCCCGCCGAGCCTGCTGCTGACCACCATCGGCCTGTCGCTGGCGACCTTCATGCAAGTGCTCGACACCACCATCGCCAACGTCGCCTTGCCGACCATCTCCGGCAACCTGGGGGTCAGCTACGAACAGGGCACCTGGGTGATCACCTCGTTCGCGGTAAGCAACGCCATCGCCTTGCCGCTGACCGGCTGGCTGAGCCGGCGTTTCGGCGAGGTGAAGCTGTTCATCTGGGCGACGCTGCTGTTCGTGCTGGCCTCCTTTCTCTGCGGCGTCGCCCAGTCGATGCCTGAACTGGTCGGCTTCCGGGTACTCCAGGGGGTAGTGGCCGGACCGTTGTACCCGATGACGCAAACCCTGCTCATCGCGGTGTACCCGCCCGCGAAGCGAGGCATGGCCCTGGCATTGCTGGCGATGGTCACAGTGGTGGCGCCGATCGCCGGGCCGATCCTGGGCGGCTGGATCACCGACAGCTACAGCTGGCCGTGGATCTTCTTCATCAACATCCCTATCGGTCTGTTCGCCGCTGCCGTGGTGCGCCAGCAGATGCGTGCGCGGCCGGTGGTCACCAGCCGCCAGCCGATGGACTACATCGGCCTGCTGACCTTGATCGTGGGGGTGGGGGCGCTGCAGGTGGTGCTGGACAAGGGCAATGACCTGGACTGGTTCGAGTCGTCGTTCATCATCGTCGGCACGTTGATCTCGGTGGTGTTCCTGGCGATCTTCATCATCTGGGAACTGACCGACCGCCACCCGGTGGTCAACCTGCGCTTGTTCGTGCACCGCAATTTCCGCATTGGCACCCTGGTGCTGGTGGGCGGCTATGCCGGGTTCTTCGGCATCAACCTGATCCTGCCCCAGTGGCTGCAGACGCAGATGGGCTACACGGCCACCTGGGCGGGCCTGGCGGTGGCGCCGATCGGCCTGTTGCCGGTGCTGATGTCGCCCTTCGTCGGCAAGTATGCGCACCGCTTCGACCTGCGCGTGCTGGCCGGCATCGCGTTCCTGGCCATTGGTGCCAGCTGCTACATGCGCGCCGGTTTCACCAATGAGGTGGACTTCACCCATGTCGCCCTGGTGCAACTGTTCATGGGCATCGGTGTGGCGCTGTTCTTCATGCCGACCCTGAGCATCCTGCTGTCCGACCTGCCGCCGCATCAGATCGCCGATGGTTCGGGGCTGGCCACCTTCCTGCGCACGTTGGGCGGCAGCTTCGCCGCGTCGTTGACCACCTGGATCTGGATTCGTCGCGCCGACCAGCACCATGCCTACCTGAGCGAGCACATCAGCACCTTCGACCCGGCCACCCGGCATTCCCTGGAGCAGTTGGGCGGGGCCGGCCCGCAAAGCTACGCGAAGCTGGAACAGATCCTCAATAGCCAGGCCTACATGATGTCGACGGTGGATTATTTCACCTTGCTGACCTGGGTGTTTGCTGGGTTGATCCTGTTGGTGTGGCTGGCCAAGCCGCCGTTCACCGCCAAGGCCGGGCCCGCGTCGGCAGGGCACTGACAACAAAGGCTGTCGGAGCCCGCCTTGCTGGCGAACCGTGGGCACAGGGTGGTGGGGCGGTTCGCCAGCAAAGCTGGCTCCTGCAAGGGATGGCATGGCATTGATCAAGCTGGGGTGTTTCCCCTAATCTTGTAGGTCTTTTCCGGGCAATTTGGCAGATCCATGGACAAGGTCATCGTCATCACCGGCGCCAGCCGGGGCATCGGCGCCGCCACCGCGTTGCTGGCGGCGCAACAGGGTTATCGTATCTGCATCAACTACCACGCCAATGACGAGGCCGCCGAAACGGTGCTGGCCCAGGTTCGCGAGCTGGGTGCCACGGCCATCGCCGTGCGTGCCGACGCCAGCGTCGAGGACGAGGTGGTGCACTTGTTCCAGCGTGTCGACCATGAACTGGGGCCGGTCACCGCCCTGGTCAACAATGCCGGCACTATCGGCCAGCAGGGCCGGGTGGAAGAGATGTCGGAGTTCCGTCTGCTCAAGGTCATGAAGACCAACGTGGTCGGCCCGATGCTCTGCGCCAAGCACGCCTTGCTGCGCATGGCGCGGCGCCATGGCGGGCAGGGCGGGGCGATCGTCAACGTGTCGTCCATGGCCGCGCGCCTGGGCTCGCCCAACGAGTATGTCGACTATGCCGCCTCCAAGGGGGCGCTGGATACTTTCACCATTGGTTTGGCCAAGGAGGTGGCGAGCGAGGGCGTGCGCGTCAATGGCGTACGGCCGGGCTATATCCATACAGGCTTCCACGCCTTGAGCGGTGACCCCGAGCGCGTCACCAGGCTCGAGCCAGGCCTGCCCATGGGGCGCGGTGGGCGCCCCGAGGAAGTGGCCGAAGCGATCCTCTGGCTGCTGTCGGACAAGGCATCCTATTCGACGGGCACCTTCATCGACCTGAGTGGCGGGCGCTGACGCCGGTTACCCGGCCGCCAGCAACTGCGCGACCAGGTCGGCGATGGCCGGCAGTTCGAACGGTTTGCGCAATACGGCGGTGCGCGCAGGTAACTGGCCGTCGCTGAGCGCCGCGCTCTCGTCATAGCCGGTGATGAACAGCACCGGCAGGTCCGGATGCAAGGCTCTGCAGGCCTCGGCGACCTGACGCCCGTTGAGGCCGCCTGGCAAACCAATATCACTGATCAGCAGGTCCGGTACGAAGCCGTGCTCCAGTAGCGCCAGCGCGGCCGGACCGTGCTCAACGCCTTTCACGTCATGCCCGAACTCATCGAGCACCTCGCCAATGACCAGGCGTAGCGCGGCCTGGTCCTCGACCAGCAGGATCCGCGCCCGGCCTGGGTGCGCCAGCCTTTCTGCCATCGAGTGGACTTCCGCTGCCTTGGGCATTTCATGGTGACGGGGCAGGTAGAGATCGATCCGTGTGCCTGCTCCCAGCGTCGACTGGATCTGCAACTGGCCACCAGACTGACGCACGAAACCGAAGGCCATCGACAACCCGAGCCCCGTGCCCTGGCCGAGCGGCTTGGTGGTGAAGAACGGGTCGATGGCCCGCTCGACCACTTCCGCTGACATCCCGCGACCATTGTCTTCGACACTCAGTTGCAGGTATTCACCCGCCACGAGGTCCAGTGCGGTGGCGCGTTCTGTGCCGATCGACAGGTTTTCACAACGAATCTCGATTCGCCCTCCACCGGGCAAGGCATCGCGGGCGTTGATGCATAGGTTGAGCAGGGCGCTTTCCAGTTGCGGTGGGTCGATGAACGTCGACCACAGGTCCGGGGCGCAGCTGACATGGACGGCGATGGCCGGGCCCACGCTGCGGCGGATCAGTTCCTCGATATCGAGGATCAGCGCGCCGACCGAGGTGGCCTGTGGCAACAGGGTCTGGCGACGCGAAAATGCCAGCAATCGATGCACCAGGGCCGCGGCTCGTCGTGCGGAATCGCCCGCAGTGTCGAGCAGGGCCGGGATATCGTCCAGGCGCGCTTGCTCCAAGCGTTGGCGAACCAGCTCCTGGGCGCCCAGGATACCCCCGAGCAGGTTGTTGAAGTCATGGGCGATGCCGCCGGTGAGCTGGCCGACGGCTTCCATCTTCTGCGCCTGGCGCAATGCTTCCTCGGCCTCCTGCAGGCGCTGCTGCTCGCTGACCTGACGGCTGATGTCGTAGACGAAGAGGTAAGCGCCGATAATCGTGCCTCGGGCATCACGCAGCGGGTTGAAGCGCAGTTCGAAATGCCGCTGGCGATCCCCGCGGCCATACTCGATTGCCTCGATGAAGCTTTCGCCCGCCAGTGCTCGACGCCAGAACGCCACTGAGCGCCGATACTCCTCTGGAAAACCGGCCAGACAGTCAGCCAGGCTGTCGCCGGCCTTGACCGTGCGCCCGAACAGAAACTCGAAGTCCTTTACCGCGCGTGCATTCACCGCAAGAAAACGTAGCGAAGTGTCAACCACCTGTACCCGCGCCACACTGCGTTCGACCAGTTCGGCGAACAGGCTGCGTTCGGCCAGGGCATCGGCCACGCGCTGCTCGAGATGGTCGTTGAGCTGTTGCAGCGCGGTTTCCGCGCGACGTCGCTCGGTGACATCCTGGAACAGCACGGCCACCTGGTTGCGCTCGGCGGGTTCGATACGGAACGTGGTGACCGACAGCACTCGGCCGGTGGCCACCAGTTCCTGCTCGAACTGCAACGGCTGGCCGGTACGCAACACCTCGCCGTAACGGGCGACCCAGCCGTCGGCCTCGTCCGGCACCATTTCCCGCAGCTTCTGCCCGACCACGTTGGGGATGCCGGCGTGGCGGGCGTAGGCGGCGTTGGCGACGATATGGATGTAGTCGCTGAGCGGACCATGGGGGCCGTCGAAGAACTCGATGACACAGAAGCCTTCGTCCATGGTGTCGAACAGAAAACGGTACAGGCTGTCGTCGATGCCTCGGTGTTGGGCCAGGCGATTCTCGAGTTCGGCGTTGCGCTGACGCAATGCCTTGATTTCACGTTCGGGCATGCAGGAGTCCGCAGGAGGGCGAGGCCCCACTGTAGCCTGCCGGCCCGTCGGCGGCTAGAACGAGCGCACGATCCGTCCGAGGGTTTCCATGGCCTGCTCGGGGCCATCGCCCCAGGGGCTGCCGTAGTTGAGGCGGATGCAGTTGCCGAAGCGTCGGGTCGGCGAGAAGATCGGCCCCGGCGCGATGCTGATGCCCTGGGCCAGGGCCATGTGGAACAGCTTCAGCGCATCCATCTGCTCGGGCAGTTCGAGCCACAGGAAGTAACCGCCGGAAGGTTGGCTGACGCGGGTCTGCGCCGGAAAGTGGCGGCCGATGGCAGCGAGCATGTTGGCCTGCTGGCCTTCCAGTGCATAACGCAGCTTGCGCAAGTGGCGGTCATAGCCGCCGTGTTGCAGGTAGTCGGCGATGGCTGCCTGGGCCGGCATCGAGGCGCAGAGCGAGGTCATCAGCTTGAGCCGTTCGATCTTCTGCGCGAAACGCCCGGCGGCGACCCAGCCGATGCGGTAGCCTGGGGCCAGGCTCTTGGCGAACGAGCCGCAGTGCATCACCAGCCCCTCGGTATCGAAGGCCTTGGCCGGCTTCGGTGCCTGCTGCGAGTAGTACAGCTCGGCATAGACATCGTCTTCGATCAGCGGCACCTGGTGGCGGCGCAGCAGCTCGACCAGTTGCTGCTTCTTCGCCTCCGGCATGCTGGCGCCCACCGGGTTCTGGAAGTTGGTCATGCACCACACGGCCTTGACCGGATGTTTTTCCAGGGTTTGGGCGAGCACGCCAAGGTCCATGCCTTCGCGTGGATGCACCGGGATTTCCACGGCCTTGAGCTTGAGCCGCTCGAGCACTTGCAGGCAGGCGTAGAAGGCCGGTGCCTCGATTGCCACCAGGTCGCCGGGCTGAGTCACCGCCTGCAGGCACAGGTTCAGTGCCTCCAGCGCACCGTTGGTGATCAGCAGCTCTTCCATCGGCAGCATCAGCCCGCCGACCATGTAGCGCAGGGCGATCTGCCGGCGCAGTTGCGGGTTGCCCGGCGACAGGTCGGTGACCACCACGCGCGGGTCCATGGCCCGGCTGGCGCTGGCCAGCGAACGGGCCAGGCGTTGCAGGGGAAACAGCGTGGGGCTGGGGAACGCCGAGCCGAACGGCACGGTGTGCGGATCCTTGATCGAGTCGAGAATGGAGAACACCAGGCCGCTGACATCCACATCGGTGGATTCGCTGACCGGCGCTTGTGCCTGGGGTTCGTTGAACGGGCGTGGGGCGTGGGCATTGACGAAGTAGCCTGAGCGCGGCCGGGCGCGGATCAGGCCGCGGCGTTCCAGCAGGTAGTAGGCCTGGAACACCGTGGACGGGCTGACGCCGTGGGTCTGGCTGGCATAACGTACCGAAGGCACGCGCTGGCCGGGGCCGAGCACCCCGGAGCGGATCAGTTCGGCAATGTCGTCGGCGAATCGTTCGTAGCGTTTCATTGTAGTGATCTGTCGCAACCTGCAGGCAAGGTGAGGGGCAGTGTAAGGGATCAGCGGTTCATCGGCGCCACGAAGCGGCTCGTGGCAACGCTGCGCACGCCGGGTTGATCGCTATCCTGGATCTCGAAGGCCAGCTCCTGGGAGCTGCTGGCCGGGCGATCGGCGAGCATCGCCACCGACACTGGCAGCTCGCTCATTTCACCCGGCGCGATAGAGAATTCGGTGCGCCCGTGCAGTTCGAAGCCGTCGGCGTCCAACAGGCGCAGGCGATAGTGCTGGGTTTGCGGGGTCTTGTTGATGATCTTGAGCAGGTAGATGTTCTCGATCTGGCCCAGGGCATTCTCGCGGAACAGGCCACGGTCCTTGATCACGTCCATCGACACCATCGGGCGCATCTGCAGGGCGACTATCAGCGCGCCGATCATCACCACCAGCGCGGTCGCGTAGCCCAGCAGGCGAGGGCGCAGCCAGTGGGTCTTGCCACCCTGCAGGTTATGTTCGGACTTGTAGCCGACCAGGCCGCGGGCATAGCCCATCTTGTCCATCACCCCGTCGCAGGCGTCGATACAGGCGGCGCAGCCGATGCAGGCCATCTGCAGGCCGTCGCGGATGTCGATGCCGGTGGGGCAGACCTGCACGCACAAGGTGCAGTCGATGCAATCGCCCAGCCCCTGGCCGCGCGGGTCGCTGCCTTTCTTGCGTGGGCCGCGGGACTCGCCGCGGCTGGGGTCGTAGGCCACCGCCAGGGTGTCCTTGTCGAACATCACGCTCTGGAAGCGGGCATAGGGGCACATGTGCATGCACACCGCCTCGCGCATCCAGCCGGCGTTGATGTAGGTGGCACCGGTGAAGAACAGCACCCAGAACAGTGCCACGCCACTGAGCTCGAAGGTGAACAGTTCCTGCGCCAGCGGGCGGATCGGGGTGAAGTAGCCGACGAAGGTCAGCCCGGTGGCCACGCCGATCGCCAGCCACAACCCATGCTTGAGGGTGCGTCGGGCCAGCTTGTTCAAGCCCCAGGGGGCCGCGGCCAGCTTGATGCGCTGGTTGCGATCGCCCTCGGTGACTTTCTCGCACCACATGAACAGCCAGGTCCAGGTGCTCTGTGGGCAGCTGTAGCCGCACCAGACCCGGCCGGCGAATACGGTGATGGCGAACAGGCCGAATGCACAGATGATCAGCAGCGCCGAGAGCAGGATGAAGTCCTGGGGCCAGAATGTCGCGCCGAAGATATGGAATTTGCTTTCGGCCAGGTCCCAGAGCACGGCCTGGCGGCCATTCCACTGCAACCATGCCGTGCCGAAGAACAGGGCGAACAACAGGCCCGCGAAGGCGACCCGCAGGGTGCGGTAGAAGCCGGTGAAGCTGCGGGTGTGAATGCTGCCGTCCGCCTGGCTTTTGCTCTTGTTGGCGGCGGCAGGGGCAATCTCGATGACTCGGAAGGGGATTCTATCGCTCATGGTTCATCGCTCATCAGGCCTCGATCAGGCCTGGGCACTATGGCGTCCGATCTGTTTGCAGCACAGACTCAGGTAGGTCGATAAAAACCATATCAGATGCCTGACGTCCAGCGTCAACCCCTCGAACTACGCAACCTTGAGGGTTTACCAGCAGGTACCTGCGGCTATCTACCGCACCTGCGCCGGTCACACGAGGGCCACAGCAACATGAACGCTTCTTGTAGGAGCCGGCGTTGCCGGCGAATACCGGCATGGCCGGTGCCAGCCACCGTGTTGCCTGCTTCGCCGGCAAGCCGGCTGGCCTTGGTCGTGGCAAATATGGGGATATAGCATGCAGGCCTGGGGCGTGAGGCCACGGCATTGATCAGCACGGTGCTGGTGGAGAAGGTGGAGGGGGAGCGCGAGGGGAATCTGAAGATGAAGAAGGCAGGAAGCACTGAGGGGAGCCGAAGCTCCCCTCAAAGCGTTGTTGCCTGCTCTTTTATTATTATTGGAGACGGGCCTGTTGTTGTTTTTGTCAGCCTTTGCCTCGGTACCGCAGGGCCCCTACCCGGGGCCAAGAGCAAACGTATTTTTTTGAGCGCTGACCTGCGTTCATCCAACGTGATCCAACCGTGACTGCCGCTACCTTGCAGGTAGTTTTATTGTTCTGTGTCCGGTTGCGGGGCGAGCCCCTGAAAAGCACGTCGACTCCAAAAAAATCTGCTTGCTACGCCTCTGCCGTGTTGTTCTTGTTATGTCAGAGCCGTTCTCTATTGTTTTTATTGGGTGTCGCGTTTTTTGTTCTTGTTGTACCAGAGACAAAGCAGGTGGCGTGCCAACTTTTGAAAATCCTTCAAAATCAATGGCTTGATAGAAACAACAAGAAATCATCAGGGTGAAATTCTCTCGATTTGTTTCCCTGTTACCCGATTTTTTCCTAGGCGCCCCGTGGGCGGTAACACTCCACCCACACTTGCGTGACACCTGTATGACTCAGTGCGCGCCTCGCGCACGCGCTACCCGCGAACCGGTCGCACGGCCGAGCACTTCGCTGATCCGTAAACCCGCGGCGATCAAGCGGTCGAGGTCGATGCCGGTGTCGATACCCAAGCCGTGCATCAGGTACACCACATCTTCGGTCGCCACGTTACCGGTGGCACCCTTGGCGTAAGGGCAGCCACCCAGGCCGGCCACCGAACTGTCGAATACCGCGATCCCTTCGAGCAGGCTGGCATAGACGTTGGCCAGGGCCTGGCCGTAGGTGTCGTGGAAATGCCCGGCCAGTTGCCCACGGGGCACCTGGGCCGCGACCACCTCGAACAGGCGGCGGGTAGCGCCGGCGGTACCGGTACCGATGGTGTCGCCGAGCGACACTTCGTAGCAGCCCATGTCGTGCAGGGCGCGGGCGACCGGGGCGACCTGCTCGGCCTGGACCGCACCTTCGTAAGGGCAGCCGAGCACGCAGGACACATAGCCGCGCACCCGCACACCGTGGTTGCGTGCCGCTTCCATGATCGGCTCGAAGCGCTTGAGGCTTTCACTGATCGAACAGTTGATATTGCGCTGGGAGAACGCCTCGGAGGCGGCGGCGAACACCGCCACTTCCTTCACGCCAGCCGCCAACGCATCCTCGAAACCGCGCAGGTTGGGCGCCAGCGCCGCGTAGATGACACCTGGACGTTGCTCGATGCCGGCGAACACCTCGGCGGAGCCGGCCATCTGCGGTACCCACTTGGGCGAAACGAAGCTGCCCACTTCGATATAGCCGAGCCCTGCATCGGTGAGGTCGTCCACCAGCCGCACTTTGTCGGCGACGCTGATGGGCTGGGCTTCGTTCTGCAGGCCGTCGCGCGGGCCGACTTCGACCAGGCGGACTTTTTCTGGCAATGACATGGCGGGGTTCCTGTGGCGGGTCAACGGTTGGGGTGCTGCTGGTTCAGGGTGGCGGCCAGGGCTTGCTCGCAACGCTCCTGGGCGGTGTCCAGCTCCAGGTGCATCTGCTGGATATCGAGCATCTGCTGCTCCAGCTGCGCGCGCCGTTCGGCGATCTTGGCGAGCATGCTGTTGAGCTGCTTGAGGTTGCCGCCGGTGGGGTCGTACAGGCCGATCAGCTCGCGGCACTCGGCCAGCGAGAAGCCGATGCGCTTGCCGCGCAGGATCAGCTTGAGGGTGACTTTGTCGCGGGCCGAATAGATGCGTTCCAGGCCACGGCGCTCAGGGCTGAGCAAGCCCTGCTCCTCGTAGAAGCGAATGGCGCGGGTGGTGATGTCCAGTTCGCGGGAGAGGTCGGAGATGCTGTAGGTCTGGCTGGTCATGCTGGGGCTCGGCGGGTGGAATGGGGATAACCTAAAGCCAGGTTTACGTATACGTCAAGCTTAGGATCGAATCACGCGAATCCAGCGGCTTTGGTAATGAGCGCGGGCGGCGGCCAATGGCTTTGATCTATCGCCATTGCACCACTCGCCTATGCTGTTTCGACGGGTGTGACGCACCCACTTTCCAGCCATGCCACCCTACGAGGGAATGCCTTCATGAGCAGCAAACCTACCGTTGTCCTGGTTCACGGTTTCTGGGGCGGGGCCGCCCATTGGGGGCGGGTGATCGTCGAGTTGGACCGCAAGGGGCACAGCGGCCTGCGCGCCGTGGAGATGCCGCTGACGTCCTTGGCCGACGATGTCGAGCGCACCCGCAAGGTGGTCGCGCAGATCGAGGGGCCGGTGGTGCTGGTGGGGCACTCCTATGGCGGTGCGGTCATCACCGAGGCGGGCAATGCGGCCAATGTGAAGGGGCTTGTCTATATTGCCGCGTTCGCGCCGGACGCGGGCGAAAGCCCGGGTGCTATCACCCAGGAGCATCTGCCAGCCGCAGCACCCAACCTGGCGCCGGACAGTGATGGCTATCTATGGCTCAAGGCCGACAAGTTCCATGAAAGCTTCTGCCAGGATCTGCCGAAGGACGATGGACTGGTCATGGGGGTAACACAGAAGGCGCCACTGGCCAGCACCTTTGGCGACACCATCAGCAACCCGGCGTGGAAGCACAAGCCGTCCTGGTACCAGATCTCCAGCGCCGACCACATGATCCACCCGGACAACCAGCGCAAGATGGCTGATCGATTGAAAGCGAAGAAGGTCATCACGCTGGATGCCAGCCATGCCTCCCTGGCATCAAGGGCGGGTGATGTGGCGAACCTGATCGACGAGGCGGTGAAGGCGCTGAGCTAGCGCTTGCACTGGGCGAGCACCACCTGGCAAGTGCCAGGCGTGCCGCCGGAGCGGCCGGCATAGCGCATGCAACTGTCCATGGACTTCTTGCGTGCCATGGCCAGGGTGTTGCCGAAGGCCAGGCCACCTTCACCGTTGCTGGGCATGGCCTTGGCATAGCAGTTGGAGCCGGCGTTGGCGGTTGCGTAACGGGCTTTGCTGGAGCAGCCCGCGGCAATGGCCAAGCCCAGGGCGAGGGTGCAGAGCAATAGCCAGGAGGCAGGTCTGTCGGTCATGTCGAAACCTTTGTTGGACAGGCCCCGGGCCTGTATGAAATTGGCCTGTTCAGCTTAGCCGTTTCGCCACCGTGGCGCAGCGTGACGATGTACCGCAGCACTGAGGCGCCTGTGGGGAGTGGCTAGTGTCCATTTGTCGTGCAAAATGTGCCATTTGTGCCCTGAGAGGCACTGGACCCCGTCCACTCACTTCCAACGAATGTCCAATGAGCCGAGGGTCGCAAATGAGCGGACGTAATATGGGCCGGTCACTGTGCCTGGTCCTGGCGCTGACGGCCATGGGCGTGCAGGCGGCGGATGACTGCCGGCACCTGAAGGCGACGGGCAACCCCGAGTACCCCCCGTATCTCTGGCGAGATCCGCACAATCCCGGGCAATTGATCGGTGCCAACGCCGACTTGCTCAAGCACCTGGCAGAAGAACTGGGGCTGGTGGTCGATGTGGTGTACGCCGGTCCCTGGTCACGGGCCCAGGAGGAGGTGCGCACCGGGCGCATCGACATACTCGCTGGGTATTTTCTGACTCGGGCGCGTCAGCAGGTCATGGATTTCATAAAGCCCGCCTTCCTGAACACCCCCAGTGTGGTCTGGGTGCGCCAGGGCGATGGCTTTGACTATTCGGGGTGGGCGGATCTGAAAGGGCGTAGCGGGGGCACGCTGGTCAACAACAGCTATGGCCAGCAGTTCGATGACTACGCCCGGGCCAACCTCAATCTCGAGGCGGTGCCCAGCGCGGCGCAGGCGTTCCAGAAGCTGCTGCTCAAGCGTAACGACTATGTGATCTACGAACGCTACCCCGGCATGGCGCTGGCCGAGACCCAGAGCATGGAGAAGCGCCTGGAAGTACTGGACCCGCCGGTTTCCAGCGAGGGTCTGTACCTGGCGCTGTCGCGCAATGTACCCTGCAACCAGCCGGCGCTGCGCAAGCAAATGGCGGAAAAGATGCAGGAGATCGTCGCCAGCCCGTTGCCCGAGCAGTGGCTGGCGCAGAACCTGGCGTTGTGGAAGCAGCAACAGCACCAGGAGTGAGCCGCGGTAGACGGTTGGCAGAGGGCGCTGTTGATCAGCGGGGCGGCCAACTGCCGGGCGAGCGTCATGCAGCGGTTTCGAAATCGAGCGCCGCTCGCGCGGCGCATCGCGGATGAATCCGCTCCTACACCGGTTGCAACGTACCACCATGGTTGCGCGCCCTCGGTACCCTGTAGGAGCGGATTCATCCGCGATCTGGATCGCAGGGACAATGCGGATTCAGAGCTTGATCAGCACCGACTTCAACTCGGTGTAATGCTCGATCGCCGCCGCCCCCATTTCGCGCCCTACGCCAGACAACTTGTAGCCACCGAACGGCAGCGCCGGGTCCAGCGCGCTATGGCAGTTGACCCACACCGACCCGGACTTGATACGCGGAATCATCCGGTGCACCGCCGCCAGGTCGTTGGACCAGATGCTCGCACCAAGGCCATAAGGGTTGTCGTTGGCCATGCGCAGTACTTCGTCGATATCGTCGAACGGCATGGCCACCAGCACCGGCCCGAAGATCTCTTCCTGTACCAGGCGATGGCGCTGGTCGACATCGACGATCACCGTCGGCTTGACGAAGTAGCCTGGGCCAAAGCCCTCGCCACCGCAGGCAATGGTGGCGCCCAGTTCCCGGCCCAGGTCGATGTAGCCGGTAACCCGTTCCTGCTGCCTGGCCGAGATCAGTGGCCCCATCTGCACCGAGGGGTCCAGGCCGTTGCCCAGCTTCATGCCGTTGGCAAGGCCCGCAATATCAGCGACCACGTTGTCGAAATGCTTGCGGTGCACATATAGCCGGGATCCCGCGCAGCACACCTGGCCCTGGTTGAAGAAGATCGCCGTGGCGGCGCCGGCGGCGGCCTCCTGCAGGTTGGCATCGGGCAGGACGATGGTCGGCGACTTGCCGCCCAGTTCCAGGGTGACACGGGTCATGTTGTCCATGGCTGCCTTGCCGATCAGCTTGCCGACCTCGGTGGAGCCGGTGAAGGTCAGCTTGTCGACACCGGGGTGGCGGCTGAGGGCGGCGCCGGCTTCGAGGCCGGTGCCGGTGACCACGTTGAACACACCGGCCGGGTAGCCGGCTTCGTCGATCAACTCGGCCAGCTTGAGGGCGGTCAGCGGGGTCTCGTCGGCGGGCTTGAGGACCAGGGTGCAGCCGGTGGCCAAGGCCGGGCCGAGCTTCCAGCAGGCCAGCAGCAGGGGGAAGTTCCAGGCGACGATGGCACCGACCACGCCCACGGCTTCACGGCGGATGAAACCGTGGAATTCGTCGTTGGGCATCAGCGGCAGTGATGGCTCGACGGTGCTGCCTTCGAGTTTGGTTGCCCAGCCAGCCATGTAGCGCAGGAAGTCGATGGCCAGCTGCACGTCCATCACTTGGGCAACGGCGGCGCTCTTGCCGTTGTTCAGGCATTCGAGTTCGGCCAGTTCCTGGGCGTCGCGTTGCATCAGGTCGGCCAGGCGCCACAGCAGGTTCTGCCGCTCGCGGGGGCGCAGTCGGCTCCAGGGCGAGGCGTCGAAGGCCAGGCGCGCGGCCTGCACCGCCCGGTCCACATCCTCGGAGGCGGCGGCGGGCACCTCGCCAAGCACCTCGCCGGTGGCCGGGTTGCGGAAGGTCATGGTGCGTCCGCTGGCGGCATCCTGCCAGTCGGCGCCGATGCGCATCTTCAGCGTGCGCGCGAGGAAGGCGCGGGTGGCGGGGAGGATGGGCAGTTCGGAATGCATGGGGCGGTGCCTCTTGTCATTGGGGGGGGGAACAGGGCTGGGCAATGGCCGTGCCAATGACTTTTTCCCTGAGCAACCTGTTTAAGGACAAAGAGTTAACGAAGCACAGCGAACGTTATGTGCACAGATCATGTTGCACACTGAGACTGGTTGAGACAGGGGTGCAACAGTGGTGTGTAACGGCTCTGTCGCGGGGTGAGCCAGCTCCCTCGACGGATTTCCCTCATTTCACCTACGGCGTTTTCCAAGCATGCTCTGACTACGTTTGCGCTATCGAAGTGACGGCTAGTTTCGCTGGGTCGGCAAGCGAGGCGGATAGCCATTCTTCAAGGCCTTTCCGGAATCGCCCGTCGAGGCAGAACGAAGAAGCCGGTATTTCGCGAGGAATACCGGCTTTATGGTTTTCAGAGTTCAAGCTAAAGGTCAGACGATAAAGTTTACCAGTCGGTTAGGTACCACGATCATTCTTTCGATGCTTTCAAGATGTTTACTCAACGCTGTATCGGACAGCGCCTGGACACGGATCGCGTCATGGTCGGCATCGGACTGGATCAGAATTTCCCCGCGCAGTTTGCCATTGACCTGTACCATCATCTTCACTTCGTCCTGCTTCAAGGCATCGCTGTCTGGGGTCGGCCATGCGCTGTCGTAGATTGCGCCGGCGAACCCCAAGTTCTCCCAGAGTATCTGGGAGATATGCGGTGTTACAGGATGCAGTACTTGCAAGAGAATGGACATGCCTTCCCGGCAGACCTGGCGTCCGGCGCCATGGGCACCCTCCAACACTTTGAGCAGCTTCATCGCGCCTGATACTACGGTGTTGTACTGCATCCGCTCGTAATCGTTATTGATTTGCTGCAGCAAGCTGTGGGTCATGAAGCGCACACGCCTGGCTTGTGCGGCGTCCACCGTCAAGTCGCTACCTGCATTCGAGCGCGTCTGCTCGTCAACGGCGAAACTCCAGAGGCGACGCAGAAACCGGTAGGCCCCTTCGACACCGCTGTCGCTCCAGATCGTGCTTTGGTCAGGTGGGCCGGCGAAGATGGTGAACAATCGGGCAGTGTCTGCACCAAATCTGTTGATAATGTCCTTGGGCTCGACCACATTGTTCTTCGATTTAGACATTTTCTCCACGCCACCCAGGGTGACGGGCAAGCCATCCTCGATCGCTGTCGCGCTGATTGGACGGCCTTTTTCGTCGTAGTGAACCGACACTTGCGAAGGGTAGAACCAGCGTCTGCTACCGTCCTCGGCCTTGCGGTAGTAGCTTTCTCGCAGCAGCATGCCCTGAGTGAACAGATTCTTGAACGGTTCACTGAAGTCCACCAAGCCCTCGTCGCGCATCACCCTGGTCCAGAAGCGGGCGTATAACAAGTGCAGCACCGCATGTTCGATGCCTCCGATGTACTGGTCGATGGGCATCCAGTAGCGATTGCCGGGCCCGACCATCGAAGTGTGGCAGTCAGGGTCGCAGTAGCGCATGAAATACCAGCTTGAATCGACGAAAGTGTCCATGGTGTCCGTTTCCCGTAGCGCGGGTGCGGCGCAACTTGGGCATGCGACGTTGCGGAATGCCGCATGCTGCAGCAACGGATTACCACTTCCATCGGGAATGCAATCGGTTGGCAAAACTACGGGCAGGTCCGCGTAGGGGACTGGAACATCGCCACAGTGTTCGCAATGAATGATCGGAATCGGGGTTCCCCAGTATCGCTGCCGAGATATTCCCCAGTCACGCAGGCGCCAGGCGGTGGCTTGCTCGCCGCGCCCACGCTCGGCCAAGGCATTGGTAATCGCCAAGGCCCCTAGTTCCACCGAGAGGCCATCATAGGTACCTGAATTTATCAGGTGACCTTCCCGGCTGCTGTAGTGCTCCATCCATGTCTCAGGGGCATAGGGAACGCCATCGGTCGTGATCACAGGCCGCACGGGTAAACCATACTGGCGGGCAAAGTCGAAATCGCGCTCGTCGTGGGCCGGTACCCCCATCAAGGCGCCTTCTGCATATTCGCTGAGTACGTAGTTGGTGATCCACACCGCGATCGGTTCGTCGGTCAGGGGATGCTCAACGTGCAAACCACTGGGGATGCCGAGCTTCGCTTGTGCGCCGGCAGCAGGGCTGGCTTGCGCTGTCTGGCGATATGACTGGACCTGCGGCTCGAGTCGTGGGTCGAGTTCGGCGGCGCGCCTGGCCAGCGGGTGCTCCGGGGAAACGGCGCAGAATGTCACGCCCATCAGCGTATCGACACGCGTGGTGAACACCCACAGCTTGCCCTCGTCGATCAACTGACCGTGTGCATCTTTGATTGCGTGGCCAAATGCCAGGCGCACTCCACTGGCCTTGCCAATCCAGTTACGTTGCATGGTACGCACCATAGCTGGCCAACCCTCAAGGGTATCGATGGCTGACAGCAGTTCCTCGCCATACTGGGTAATGCGCAAGTAGTAACCGGGAATCTTGCGTTTTTCCACGAGCGCGCCGGATCGCCAGCCGCGACCATCGACGACTTGCTCATTGGCCAGTACGGTTTGATCAACAGGATCCCAGTTGACAACCTGGGTTTTCTTGTAGACCACGCCCTTTTCCAGCATTTTCAAGAAGAACCACTGGTTCCACTTGTAGTACTCGGGATCGCAGGTGGCGATTTCCCGTGACCAGTCGAATGCCAGCCCGAGCGGCTGCATCTGCGACTTCATGTCGGCAATGTTCATCCGTGTCCACTGAGCAGGCGATACACCCGACTGCATCGCAGCGTTTTCCGCCGGCAAACCGAACGCATCCCACCCCATCGGCATAAGGACGTTGTAGCCCTTCATTCGCAAGTGGCGGGCCAGCATGTCATTGATCGTGTAGTTGCGCACATGGCCCATGTGCAACTTGCCGGAAGGGTAGGGCAGCATGGAACAGGCATAGAACTTTGGTCGACGCTCGTCTTCGGTAGCCTTGAATACCTCGCGGTCACGCCATTCGGCCTGTGCCGTGCTTTCAACCCAGGCGGGATCATACTGCTGTCGCATAGGGATTCCTCGATAGTTTTAGCGCCGAACGACAGTCATTCGCTCGGCTCACACGTTCTTGTAAGAGACGGCTTAGTCGTGATGAACACTTTCTACAAGTGGAAGCGCTTGTGGCACATTCATAGCATTTGGACTTGCAACGCGCATTGCTTCTTTGCGTCCTCCCGCCAGCCAGCCACGAGGCCACGCGCTGAAGGCACGAGGCGGCTTGTACTTGGCTTTCAGCGAACGTACCAGACCACCGTGAGTAATCAAGCAGAAATTCGGCTCGAACTTCCGCATATAGTGTGGGATTTTATCCCATGGCACTGTAGGAAAAATATGATGGGCGCCATGGTAGTTGAAGTTCATCAGGCACACTCGCTCAAAAAATAGCGGGACCTTAACGTTTCGCGCAAACAAGGAATCATTGATGGGTGTCTGGTAGTGTGCAAAGCTGTCCAGCACAGTGAGTATGAATGCTCTGAGCAAATAGAGGATCACCAGAACCCACCAATTGACGCTGTACAGGAAAGCACTGCAGGCCAGCAGCAGCAAGGTGCACGCACCTTCGGTGCGCAGAGCATTCAATTTCCTGTTGCGCAGAGTGATGGACAGCGCCGAATGGTCTGAAGGCACTACAGTCGAGCCGTAGATGAAACTCATCAGCGGATGGATGAAACGGGTCGGCAAGAAACAAACGATCGTGGTGAGTACGAAGTCGTGCCAATACGCACCAATTAATTTGCGGTAGTAATAATTGATGATCTTGCGTGTCGATCGGCCCGGGGCAATATAGATTTCGTCGCAATCATGCTCGGTGCGACTGATGCGGTGATGCCGCAGATGATCGAAGCGTTGCAGGTCGTAGGCAATGCCCATGAACACCGCCATCACCTGGCCCATACGCCGGTTTCTTCCGGGGGCCGGGTGCAGCAGACCGTGTATTGCCTCATGAACCATGACGCCAGTGGTCGAAGAGAACAGCAAGGTGGGCAACAGGGTCAAAATGAACCATGAGTTTATCGAGATTAGCAGGGGGGCAACGAGAAACTGATAACCGTTGACCAGTATTAGAAATACGAAGATCACGTTGTTGGTCGTGACGTCGATATCGTCGAAATTCCGAGTTTTGACCAAGGGTGGATTGCCACGATACAAACGCTCGTACAGGTCCTGCGCCATTGTCTCGCTCATGCTGAAAGCACCTCTTCCTTTTGATGTCTGAAAAGAGCCTCCTGGCTCAACTGCCTCGAGGGGATGAAGCCTGTGAAGCAATGGCTTCCCGACCCAGCAACAAGCAGATACCTCCGAGCAACAGCCCCAGCAGTCCGTAGAGGCTCCAACTCAATGTAAATCCGACGTGGGAGATCAAGGAGGCGCCCAGTCCCACCGAGACCATCCTGGCGAGCGCGAGCAAAATGGGAATCAGTGAAAATAGGCTAGCTTGGGTCTGCAATGATGTCTGTTGGGAAATCAACGCGGTGATATGGGTGATGCCGAGAATTTCACCCATCGTCCAGAAGAGCACAAACGACAGAATCCATACGGTATGCTCGAAAAATGCGTATGCACCAAATCCGATACCGTAGAAGACTCCTGCAACTGCTAGATTGGTGAGTGGGCTGAGTCGAGAAGTCAACGCTATGAGGGGCTGCGTGATCAAGATGACCAGCAGAGCGTTGACGATGCCCACCGCAGCGAAAGTGCTCGCTGCACTGTCAACCGCAATATCATCGAGCCACAATGGCAGCTGATACTCACGCTGGGCATCCAATATCGACAAAGAAAAAAACAGAGCGCCGGCGACGAGCACGATCTTAGGTATGTTGACCATGTTGCGTATGATCCCGCGTCGTGTTGCGTGCGTAGAAATTTGTCGCTCAGGCAGCGTCAGGAAAACGCTCGCCAGGAAACATGCAATGCTGACGCCGACGGCGAACACCATCAGGTAATGACTGTGCAAACCAAGTAGATACCCGCCGATGACGAACAGCAGTGCGGCTCCCAAGTTGCTGGCCAGGTGCAGGTAGCCGAAGGATGCAATACGGTTGTCGTCGTTCGCCGCCAGCGAAGTCAGCATGCTGAACACCGGCGTGATCACGCCGGCGCACAGTATGAACATCAGGACCATGGCTATGGATGTTGACGGCGCGTTGAACAACATCGCGAGCAACAAAAAGATCGACGAGCACAAGGATGTGCCCAGCAATAGCGGACGATAGGAGCAGCGGCTGGCCAATGCCCCTCCCAACAAGTTGCCCGTCAGGTAGAAAGCCGATACCAGCGTTATGACCAGCGCTACTGCCGAGCCATCGAGCAGGTAGTGGCGGCTGAAAAACAGGGCTGCGAATGGCCCCAACGCATTGGCCATGACGAAAAGCAGACGAAGCACGATGATGCTGCGCATCGTCGGAGATAGCCCGACCCCCTTCAAAAACCTGCTCACTTGAGGATCACCTTAGTGCCACGAAGGTGCGTAGTGCCTGCTGCACGGCATTCGTGCGCCGTATCTGCCTGGGTAATGATGAACGCGGCTCGATCAAGAAAGGCATCCGGCGGCAGCTTCAAGGTGCGGCCGGTGGCAGCTTCGACGACCAATTGCGACGTTACGCCTGCGGGCAGTGCGACCTCGGCCGTATGCACCCTGTCCAGCACCCCGGCGTGGGACGGGTAGACGAAGTCGATGGCAGCCACCCGATGGTGAGTGGGTCGCAGATCCAGCGGTACATCCCGGTAACTGTCAACCAGCAATTTGAACATGTCCAGGCCGCTGGCCAGCTGTACCAGTTTCAGGATCTGATCACCACCGGCGCGGGTTGCCAGTTCGATAACTTTCGCGCCATCCCTGCCCAGTCGGATTTCCGTGTGTGTGATTCCCCACTCCACGCCCAGCGCCTGATGGGCGGCAATTACCAAGCTCTCAACCGTCGGTGGCAGATCCTGCCCACCCGGCTCGAAAGAGACCAGGTGACCGACCTCCTCGAAATAAGGTGCCGGGCCGAGGTGCTTCTGCGTCACGGCTACGATATTTACGCGACCTTGGGCCACCACGCATTCGACACTGATTTCCGGGCCATCGACATAGCTTTCCACCAGTGTCTCGTCCATTACCGCGCTATGGGTGCGCATCAGTTTTTCGCTGGTCTGCCTGGCCACGATGGCAGCTTGAAGTGCTTGCTCTGTATCTGCCAGCACGACACCGATACTGCCCGCCAGTTTTCTGGGTTTGATGACTACCGGGAAACCGATCTGCCGTGCGGCCGCGACTATTTCCCCATCCGTCCGGGTGAGCAGTGAGAGGGGGGAGGACACGCCTTGTCGAGAGAAAGCTTCACGCATCAGGCGCTTGTCGCGGCTCAACCGGGCAGTATTCAGGCTATTGCCGCGCAACCCAAAACGAGTGGATAGCGAGGCGACCGCTTCGACGTAGAATTCGTAGTAGGTAACCACCAGAAGCAGATCGACACCGAGGGCTTTCACCTGGGTGGCAATTTCGTCAACCTGCTCCGGGTCAATGTCTACCCAATAGGTTATGTACTGCTTGGCCCATTCGGGCAGGCTTTTGCCCACCAGTATCACCGGCGCCTGACGTGCCAGGGAGGCCAAGGCAAACTCGCGGTAAAACTGGTTACCCACATCAAGTAGCAAAATGTGCTTCATAGCGCTAGGCATCCCTATCCGTAGGGTTTCAAAGATAACATCGATCCATCCTTGAGCCGTGTGATCCAACGACTGTTACTGCCCACCGGAATACGGTACTGACTGAGCACTGTGTCGACGTTGAACTGACCGCATTCGCGCCCCCATTTCAGGAACAGACGCTTGGCTTTTACGCTGGTACAGCGTTGAAGCAGGTCACCGACGATGTCTGGGTACATTACCTTGACTTGAGAAAACGCACTATAGGCATCCTCCAGCGATTGCTTTCCGCCCACTTCGTAAAGCATTTCCAGCAACGCACGCTCTGGTGTGGAGCATTTGATGCCGCCCAGTGCTGGCCCCGTATCCATCAATGCCTGTTCAGGCATGCTTGAGCCCTCCCAATCGAAGAGGCGGGCATGGGTATAGCGCACGGGAAAACGCTCGGAAAACCACCGCGGCAAGCTCACGCGCATGTCTCCCCACAGCACCAGGGGCGTGCACTCGTGGCCTAGGAGTGCGCTGTAACCCCCTATATGCAATCCCTCTATTTGCATGGCGAGATAGGAAAGCGCTGATGGCAGGTTCAGCGATTCGCCAGGAAATACATAGACACCGTGGGCAACACGCGTCAGCCAGCCGCTCTTTGCATAGTCGGCAGCACGCTGATTGGATATTCCGATTTTCTGCAGTGCTGACAGGTCCATTGGCATACCGCGCGGCATGTTCTTGTAGAGTTCCTTGATCAACGAGTACTGGTGACGTCCTTTCATTCATTGCATCCTAAGTCTGTACGCGCTTGGCAAACCATTGCACTGTGCTGTGAACATTACCGAACAGCCAGTTTCACATCCCCCCAGCCTGCCACGCTGCCAGCCCCACGTATCAACGCCATCAGGAATACCTTGAGATCCGATTTCGCTGGTATTGCTACGCGCAGCATGTTATGCAGCAGGCCGAAACTATGTGGGTACCCGGAGCAATCGCTCACGCGAATATTGCTCTCGGCAAAGGCGCGTGCCAGAGAGCCATCGTCTTGATCCTGCAACAGTAGGAAGTTGGTGTCGCTGCCGAACACCACGATCCTGTGAGCACGGCATATCTCGATAATCTCTGCCTTGATCTGATCGAGGCTTTCATGGGCCCGGCGCAAATCATCTTGATTACGCAAACAGTACAGCGCGGCTTTTACCGCGACGTGATTGATGTCCCAGGGGCCTCTTACTTTCAACAGTTCGCGCACCGAATCAGGGTGTGTGACCACGTACCCCAGACGCAGTCCGGCAAGTCCGAAGTACTTGGAGAATGAGCGAATGACGAACAAGTGCTTGACCCCGCTGAATGTATCCAGACAGGACTGTTGAAGGTATTCGTAATAACACTCGTCAACAATGACCGGTTTGTTCTGCCTGACGCAGGCTTGCACCAGTATCTGCAATTGCTCCTGCTCCAACCGCACCCCCAGCGGATTGTTGGGGTTGCAGAGGATCAAGCCCTGACTTGTTGACAAGGCGTCGAGCACAGCTGGGATGGGCAGCACGAAATCTTGTGCTTGTTTTTCGAACCCCACGACGACTGGCGTAACACCGTTGATGTCGAGCATCTGGTAGTAGAAAGAGAACACTGGAGAAGGAATGACGACACGATCACCCGGTGCGAACAGCAATCGCAACAACAGGTCGATGGCTTGATCCGCACCATTGGTCAACAGTACATGCTGCATGGGCACATTGCAGTAAGTGGCCAACTCACTGAGCAGGGGCAGGTAGTTTGGATAGGTGAACAGGTCCTTTGGCTGGAGCTGTGTCGCAATGAAGCGCGCAAAAAATGGTTGCAGAAACTGGTTCTCGTTCAAGTCCAGCAAGACGCAGTTTAGATCTCGCTCTGGCGCCTTCCACAGGCCCGATCGGAGAACATGTGTATTAATTTTCATGTACGCGCACTCCCATAGATGACCTGCTCGCCGAGTTCATACATGTGTTGCACCTCGTCTTCACTGGCAAATGAAACCGGTTTTCCGGTTGCCGCCGACAACTGCTGACAGGTGATCAACCGACGAATTTCCGCGACGAATGCCACGGCGCGATGGTAGGCCTCCGAGAGGTCGCGACCGAAACTGGTGATGCCGTGGCCAGGCATAACAATGCAGTTGGTGGCGCCTGCACATCGGCCGATGGCGCTGACGTCAAGTTCGACATTTACACCCTCGCCAAGAATGCAGGGCGGCTTGCCCATGACCAGCGCGGTGTCGTTCGACACGTACTTCATCTGACGCCATTGCATGACGGAAAAAAAAGCGATGACATCATCAGGATGCAGGTGCACTGTGGCATGGATATCGGGCCGGCAACGCATGATTTCGCGATGCATCTGATGCCCCAGGCTGGGGCGGCAGAGCCCGTGCAACAGCTCATCGGACTGCATATCCAGTACGGCCAGGTGCTCCAGGCCGGATTCCTCGAGCGACAGGCCGAGGTGCTTGGTATACATCACCTCACGCTTCCAGTGAGGACAGTACCTGCGCACGACGATGTTGCCCAAGGTATTGACGAGCAGTTCGCGTGTGGCCAGGCGCTGACCATACTGCAGTATGCTGGTGCCAATCGTGATGTCGAACCAGGCGGGCAGTCCTGACCGTGAAGGTTCAAGGCTGGCGAGTTTCATCTCAGGCATATCTGTTCGCCTCCTGGATGACGCAATCGAGGTTGACCAAGGTCTTGACCTTGTCCCCCCGTAGCAATGCCAGCATTGTCTGAAGCGCATTGCGCTTCAATTCTGCCAGTGAGCGTTCGCTATAGAAGGCTGCGTGAGGTGTCATCAGCACCCGTTCATGCTCGCTCAGTGCACTGGGTACAGCGGGCTCCTCCTGCACCACATCCAGTAATGCCATCGATACCGCCCCAGACTGTAGGGCGCGCAGCAAGGACTGGGAGTCAATGATGCCGCCGCGCGCCGTATTCACCAGTGTTGCCCCACGCTTGACCTGCGCAAAGCGAGCATCGTTCATCAGGTGCAGGCTCTGGGGGGTGAGAGGCAGGTGCAGGGATATCACATCGGCCTGTTTGAGCAACGCCTCCAGCGTTACTCGCTGCGCCAACCCTTGGGGGCACTCCTCGATCCTCGGGTCGTAGAAACACAGTCGATAGCCGAGCACTGACGCCCTGCGGGCTAAGGCTTGACCGGTTGCACCATAGCCAACCAGCCCCAGCACGGTATCGCTGCAGGACTTCATCGAGCCGGAATGGTCACGCCAACTCCAGCCGCCCTCACGGGTATGTCGGGCAAAATCCAGCAGCTTGCGCTGAGCCATCAGGATCAGCGCCAGGGCATGTTCCGCGACCTCTTGCGCGCCTACCGAGCCGATGTTCGAGCAGAGGATGCCTTTTGCGCTGAGGGCCTCGATGTCAACATCATCGAGGCCAATGGTTGCCTTCACCAGCACTCGGCAGCGGTGCATCCTGGCTACCAGGGCGGCGTCGACGACCACCGCGTGAAAGGCGATAATCCCGTCGGCACGCGCCAATTGTTCGTCCGAAGGGTTCGAGGTGACCTCCAGGGTGTGGCCCTGTTGTGTCGACCCTTCGGGGTATTCTCCGGTATCAACGTAGTTCACTCTCGGGGAATCTATCAGCAATATATTCATGGGGTTCCCTATTCCTAAAACCGTCTCCATGCCAGGTCAGCACCACTCGATGGACATGTCTGGATTGTTGAAATAATCGCAGTACCGACCTATTCCTCTTGCCCTGGCGATCTCATAGATGCGGTTGGCGACCACCATGTCCTGACTGGCATGCCCTACGCTGCGGAAGTAACTCCAGCCTGACTTCTGCTTAGGGGGGGCAGGCTGGTCGATGACCAAGGTGCTGATCTGACGAATCTCGCACTCGCTGATCACCGACAACGCCAACGCCTGGGCTATCTCTGCGGATTCATGGCGAGCCGAGTCCAGATGGTCGACATGAACCAGGGCATCGGCCAGCACGTAGGGATCGATCTCGCACGCGGCAAGCGTGCTACCACCTACAGCGTTGATATGCACGAGCGGTTTGAGCATTTGCGAAGTGACCAGCGGGGTCGGGCTGGTGTGGGAGGTGGTCGTGCAGATGATGTCCGCATCGGCCAATGCCATAGGTACACTATCAACCGCTTCGATAGGCAAGCGAAGCTCGGTGGACAACCGTTCGGCCAGCAAGGTGCTCTGTGCCAGGCGTCGTGAGACGATCCGCACCTGCCCCAGGTCTCGAATGTCAGCCATAGCCCTCACATGTGCCGCAGCCTGGGCTCCGGCACCGATGACTGTAAGGTTGAGCCGTTCGCGCGGGCACAATTTGTCGGTTGCCAGCGCACTCATCGCACTGGTGCGGATAGCGGTCAGGGCTGCACTGTCCAACATTGCCAGCAGCCTTCCGGTCTCTGGATCGATTAGCAATACCGCGCCATTGACAGACGACAACCCCTGCCCACTGTTACCGGGATGAAACGACGACACTTTGATGCCCAAGGTTTGTTGTTCAGGTAACAAAGCCGGCATGAACAGGGAGAATGCGCCCTCGCGTTGATGAGTGATCATCAGCCGTTTCGGAACCACCGGAGGGACTGATGAAAACCCTCGATGGGCGTCTTCCAGCGCTCGGACAAGCCCTGGCAGATCGACACATTGTTCGATGTCCTGATGATTAAGCAGCAGCATGCCTTTTTCCTCGTTCCGTTGCTTCTTCCGCCAGGAGGTTGGCAATTTTTGCGGCGGCGGTACTCATGCCTGAGTGCCGCCATCGACTGGCATCGCGATGCCAGTCACGAATGACGCGTCCTGCGAGCACAGCCAGTACACCGCGCTGGCCACTTCCTGAGCTTCGCAGATACGGTTCATCGGGTGGGAGCCTCCTACCGATTCCAGATCATCTCCAAGGATGCCCTCCGACAGCGGAGTGCGGACAAATGCCGGGCATACCGCGTTGATACGGATCCCAAACGGCGCATACTCACGGGCTGTGGCACGGGTAATGCCCACCAGCGCATGCTTGCTCGCAGAGTAGGCCGAACCGCCCGTGGCACTTGCACGGATTCCAGCCAAGGAAGCGACATTGACGATGCTGCCGGCACGCGCCAGTCTCATTGTTGGCAGAACCGCCCTCATGCACTGCCAGGGCGCCTTGACATTGGAGGCTATGACATCGTCGAACACCGCGTCGTCATAATCCTCGGTACGAGTGAACGGCGTGCCTTCGATACCGATGCTGTTTACCAGGCATGTGACTGGTGGGTGATCGATTGCGATTCTGCGAAAGCAGTCGAACAGCGCTCGGGAGTCGCGCAGGTCGACGGCATAGCCATGCGCTACTCCGCCAGCCTGGCGAATGCGGTCGCACACTTCACCATTGCGCTCCTCTCGGCGTCCGCAAACAACCACCTCGTATCCTTCTCTGGCAAAACGCCAGGCACAAGCTTCACCAATACCGGAGTTGCCACCGGTAACCACAGCCAATCTGCTCATGGCATCATTCCCTGATTTCTTGTTACATGACGGGCCTGGCTCGCGACAGCGGCCTCTAACCGAGAGGGTAATCCTGGGAGTGCCCTTTCTTGGGTACCAGGAAGGTTCGTAGGTAGGTGATCACTGGTATCCCGCTTTGTTTGCGACCAATGACCTTGATGGTGACGATGCCCTGGGTGGGCCTTGAGCGCGACTCTCGCTTGGAGACGACCTCACTCTCGGCGTAAAGGGTGTCGCCGACAAAGACCGGGTTTGGCAGACGTATTTCATCCCAACCCAGGTTGGCAATGGCCCGTGCACTCATCGTCGCTACCGTCATGCCGCTGACGATCGACAAGGTGATGGAACTGTTGACCAGCAGCTTTTCGAATTCCGTACGCTGCGCGTAGGCTCCATCGATGTGCGCGGGGTGATTGTTCATGTTGACCAGTGACTGCCAGATGTTATCCAGCTCCGTAACCATGCGTCCCGGTCGATGTTCAAAGACGTCGCCAACCACGAACTCTTCGTAATGCAGGCCGTAGGATTCGCGGTAGCGCTTGGCGCCGATCTGTTCATGCGCCGCAATCATGGTTTCCATGCTTCTCTCCTTAGAGGCCCAGCTCTTGGGCACGCTGAATCACCTTCCTGGCTTGCTTCACGAACGGTGGACCAACCATGAGATTTTTCAACCGGGTGATCTTGTCGCCACTGTGCTGTGCCGCATGCACCACCGCCAAGGCTTGTTCGTAGGCTTCGGCAGAGGGAGTGAAAACGGTATTGATGGTGGCTATCTGTTTGGGGTGGATGGCGGTCTTGCCGCTGAACCCTAATTCAAGAGTGTCCAGGCATTCCTTCATCAACCCCTCTTCGTCATCCAGATGGAAATAGGCCGTGTCGAACGCGGGAATGCGTGCCATGCTCGCCGCTGCAACGATGTTTCCCCGTGCATGCAGGATGTTGCTCCAGCCGCCAATAGGCACGCCGAGGCTGGCAGCGTAGTCGGCAGACCCAAAGATTAACCCGTCGGCTGTGGACGCGATCTCATAGATGCCCCGCATGCAGGCCGGTGTTTCCACCGTGACCAGGATTTTCGGGCTTCTTCCGTCACGGCACAGGTTAGCCCGCACCACTTCGATCTCGGCAGCGGCTTCGGTCATGGCCATCACGATGAATTCAGGCCGCTGCTCGAGCGACTGGATGAGCAAGAGGTCGCGCAACCCTTCGCTGTCACGCAACGGATTGATGCGCAGCGCCGTTCGTTGCGGCACGTGCGAGCGATAGAACTGCTCGACACATGCCCGTGCCTGGGCTTTCTGCCCATGGGGAACGCCGTCCTCCAGATCGATTACCATGACATCTGTCAAAGCACTCTTTGCGTACTGCTCGGGATGGAGTGCGGAACAGTACAGCAGGCTTCTCGGTACAGGGTGTGTCATCGTCATACGCTCAACCATGGGCAACCGGAAGGCCCTGACGGGCCAGCTCAACCTCGGCGCGAACTGCGGCGCAGAAATCACGGATATCGTCATGTGACATGTCGGCACGCATCATCACACGCAGCCCTGACTTGTTCCTGGCGACAATAGGGAAGAAAACAGCCGAGGTGTAATAGCCGCGCTTGAACACGCCCTCGGAGACGCCGACCGCCATATCAGGGCTGTCCAGCGGGATGACGCGGATCGGCAAGCCGGAGCCGGCATGTTCGGTGGGGAACAAACTGTCGAACAGCTGGATATTGGCGTTGAGTTTCTTCTGCAGTGCACTCAGTTCGGGTGACTGATGAATCTCCAGCGAAGCCATTGAGGCGCCGATGGTGGCGGGATTGACATATTGTG
The DNA here is from genome assembly GCF_018417595.1 of Pseudomonas entomophila. Taxonomy (NCBI): domain Bacteria; kingdom Pseudomonadati; phylum Pseudomonadota; class Gammaproteobacteria; order Pseudomonadales; family Pseudomonadaceae; genus Pseudomonas; species Pseudomonas entomophila. The sequence continues at coordinate 3,221,723 of NZ_CP070982.1, read as the reverse complement.
AATAGGACATCGGCCCACCGAAGCGACGGAATACTTGCTGATAATTGGCGCGCTCGGACATGAATATCCCGCCACCGTTGGCCCCGAAAGCCTTGGCCAAGGAGTACACCAGCATCGTCCGTGGATTGAGCTCCGGCATGAAGGTGCGGATGTAACCCTCACCCCGATTACCATAGGCACTCAGTGAGTGTGAGTCGTCGAAGTAGAGAAACAGACCGTACCTATCCTGTAGTTGCAGAAGACGCTCGATAGGTGCGCTGCCGCCCATACTGTAGGCACCGTCAGCGACATAAGCGACCAACGCGTGGCGCTTGCACATGTCTTCAATGAACTCGACATCATTATGGTTGCAGGTGACAACTTGAGTTTCATCCCCGCAAACAGCCTTGACCTGGTTCAGGGCAAAATGCGCGTGTTTGTCAAAAATCATGAACGGGCGCTGTCCGTCGGTAAAAATACCGGCTGCCAGCAAGGGTAACGAGGCGACAATCCCGGCGCTGCATGATGTCGCGGTAAAGGCGCTGCACTTGAAATGAGCGGACATTGCTTGTTCCAGTTCATCCAATTCCCTCAGGCGGATCCGGATGCGTGAGGTCGGCAGGTTGACGGTGCCGCTTTGCAGCACATAATCTGCCGCGCGCCGGGCCAGACGCGGATCGATTTCCAACCCGAGGTAGGAACAAGAGCACATGTTCATGAACGTGTGCTCGTTCTGATCCATCATGCGACTATGCTCTACATGCTTGACGCTTAAGTCAGTCAGACCGGAATTTTGCGCAAGTTGCCAGGAAGGGTTACCAATTTCGACCGTTCTGGCAGTGTTGATGTATTGGTTCTTCAGGTCAGGCATAGGAATTCCATTTTTGGTTGTTTGATGTCTATTGGTTAAAGCGTCCGCTCGAATACGTTGCCCGCACCGCGACTTTCGTTTGGGTGCATGTGGGAGGGTGATAGTCCGCACATGAACTTCCGGTGGCAGGTGTGTTGAGGGGGCGGAAAGTTACTGAAAACCAATATGGCCAAGATTGAGGTTTGCCGTCAAGCATGTTCTTGTAAGTGAATCGTGCCTTCAATAGTTACGTCTAAGCGAACTATCTGTGCGTTATCTAAACCCGGTACTTCAGGTCGTGTGACTTTCAAGGGTGGAGGTTCAGGTTCGTAACGATGCTCACCTTGTCGTACAGCACGCCCAGGGCTCGAGCCGGAGTAACTAATGTCCTTAGGTCGCAAGATGTAAGATCTGGCTAATGCTAATGGTGATGGAAAATTAAGTTATATCAAGTGCTTATGTCTTTTCGTCGAGCGCCTTTTGTGTGTGGTTTACATGCGTGGCTGTTGAGTGCGAATTTAAAATTTTATAGTTGATGTGTAGAAGTTGTCGCCTGGTACGGTATGAATATTCCCACGATATCCCTTGGGTCACTGTTTACGCCGCACCCTCGTGTCGAAATTAAAAAAAGTCAAAAATAGAGGCACATTAGTCCGAGTAGCCATAGGAATGCCTCCCGGCAGCTCTGCGGTTTTTTTAGTAGTGGCGCTGGAGATAGGAGATTTCCCGGTCGTCGCTGCGAGCTCTCCTATTTCAGTTTGCAGTGCTCGCATACGCATGATGTTTTTGGGGGCATGTCTTTGAGTATGGTCCGCATGGAACTCTAGGTGTTCAGTCCCAGAGAGTCATGGTGCATCCTTAACGCCTCATGAGGAGGGTGCATTTTGAAAGGACGTATTGATGGCTGATGTCGTCTACGAGCATGAAAATTATCAGGGTGCAGCTAAGCCGAAGGTTATACCCGGTTCCACCAGCCACCCAAGTCTCCCGCCACGCTGGTGATGTTGACGGTGATGCACGAACTCGATACCACCCGCACGCGCCCGTTTTGGTGAAGCTCTGATTTCGGACAGTCTCTCTGGGAGCGGGCTTGCCCCGCGATGGCCAACGGCGCCGCAGCCCGGTGTCTCAAGCTGAAACACGGAGTCGCGAAATGGGACGTTCGGCCACAGTTCCACACCTCGACCCATACCCTAAGATTCGAGCCAACCGACTGAGCCAAAAGATTTTTCTCTCTGCTGGCACACTTCCTGTATCCCTACCCACAGATGCACACCGCAGCGTGCGAAAAACGATAAGAACAACACCGTGGAGGTCTGACCTTGAAGACGACTCGACTCCGGCGGCGGGCGGGCACACTGGCGCTGGTCGCCACCGCACTGCTGTCCGCCCAGGCCATGGCGGCCGAGCAGGGCCCGAGCCTGTTGCAGAACAAGTGCATGGGGTGCCATATCCCTGAGGGCAATGACAGCTACAGCCGCATCAGCCACCAGCGCAAGACCCCGGAAGGCTGGCTGATGAGCATCGCCCGCATGCAGGTGATGCACGGCCTGTCGATCAGCGACGACGACCGCCGCACCCTGGTCAAGTACCTGGCCGACAAGCAGGGGCTGGCCCCCAGCGAGACCGAAGGGGTGCGCTATGCCATGGAGCGTCGGCTGAACACCGTCGAACACTTCGACGATCAGCTCAGTCAGATATGCGGGCGCTGCCACTCCGGTGCCCGGGTCGCCCTGCAACGGCGCCCGGCCCAGGAATGGGAGCACCTGGTCAACTTCCATCTCAGCCAGTGGCCGTCCCTCGAGTATCAGGCCCAGGCCCGCGACCGCGACTGGCTGGACATCGCCCTCAAGCAGATGGTGCCGGACCTGGCCAAGCGCTTCCCCCTCGATAACCCGGCCTGGGCCGAATGGCTCAAGAACCGGCCCAAGGCCGAGGCACTGGCCGGGCAGTGGGCGTTCAGCGGCCATATGCTGGCCAAGGGCGATGTGCGCGGAATCATGAACGTCAGCGCCGACCAGGGCGATACCTTCAAGGTCGAGGTCAAGGGCACTTATGCCGACGGCACGCCGTTCAACGGCAGCGGTTCGGCGATCCTCTACAACGGCTATGAGTGGCGCGGCAACGTCAAGGTCGGCGACGCCAACCTGCGCCAGGTATTCGCCGCCATCGACGGGCAGATGAAAGGCCGCATGTTCGAGGCCGAGCACGATGAACGCGGCCTGGACTTCAGTGCCTCCAAGGCCGGCCAGGCCCGCTTGCTGGCGGTGCAGCCGGCGTTCATCAAGGCCGGTGGCGACAGCGAGATCACCCTGGTGGGCAGCGACCTGTCGGGCACGCCGGTGCTGGGGGCGGGCGTGGAGGTTACCGAGGTGCTGGAGTCGACCCCGACGCTGATCCGGGTCAAGGCGCGCGCCGCCCAGGATGCCGCTGTTGGCCAGCGCGAAGTGGCGGTGGGCGCGCTCAAGGGCGTGCAACTGGCGGTGTATGACAAGGTCGACGAGGTCAAGGTAGTGCCGGCGTTCTCCATCGCCCGCATCGGCGAGAACGGTGCCTCGGTGCCCAAGGTCCAGGGCCGTTTCGAGGCCGAGGCCTGGGGCAGGGATGCCAGTGGCCAGCCGATGCGCATCGGCTACCTGCCGGCGACCTGGAAGGTCGAGCCGTTCAACGAGCGGGCCGTCGAGGACGAGGACCTCAAGTTCGCCGGGCAGATGCAGGCCGACGGCGTGTTCGTGCCGGGCGGAGCGGGGCCGAACCCCGAGCGCAAGATGATGACCAACAACGCCGGCAACCTGAAGGTGGTCGCCACGCTCGCCGACGGCGGCCAGCAGGGCGAGGGGCACCTGATCGTCACCGTGCAGCGCTGGAACAACCCGCCACTGCCGTAGGCATCAACCTGACGAATCGATTACCGGGAGGTCGCCATGGGCGCACTACTGAACCTGGTCGAACGCAACCTGCATGAAGTGCAGGTGGATGCCGACCGCATGCTGTTCCATATCCCCAGCAGTTCGCTGTTCGCCGCCGACGCGGTGACCGGCGGCATCATCGACACCCTGCGTCGCCAGGGCTGCTCCGCCGAGGAGTTGATGCAACACCTCGGCCAGCAGTTCAGCGGACAGGACATCGAGGAAACCCTGCGCGAGCTGATCGCCCTGGAGGTGGTCAGCGACGGCTCGCCGCTGACGCCGGAGATCGCGCTCAAACAGGTCGAGCGCAGCGCATTGAACACCGTGGTGCTCAACGTCAACACCGGCTGCAACCTGAGCTGCACCTACTGCTACAAGGAAGACCTCGACAAGCCTTCGTCCGGCCGCAAGATGAACAGTGCCACCGCCGAGGCCTCGGTGGAGATGCTGCTCAAGGAGTCACCCGACGAAGCGCGCTACAGCGTGGTGTTCTTCGGCGGCGAGCCGTTGTCCAACCGGGCGCTGATCGAGCACATGGTCGCCTACTGCGAGCGGCGCTTCGCCGAGGCCGGCAAGCAGGTCGAGTTCATCATGACCACCAACGCCACGCTGCTCACCGAGGAGATCGTCGACTGGCTCGACGCCCATCGTTTTGGCTTGTCCGTCAGCATCGACGGGCCGAAGACCGTGCACGACCGCAACCGCATCACCGTGGGCGGGCAGGGCACCTACGACGTGGTGCGGCGCAAGGCCGACATGCTGCTGTCGCGCTACCGCAGCCGGCCGGTGGGCGCGCGGGTGACCCTGACCCGCGGCATCACCGATGTCGAGACCATCTGGCACCATCTGTTCAACGAACTGGGCTTCGCGGAGGTGGGTTTCGCCCCGGTGACTTCCGGCGACATGGCCGACTTCAACCTCACCGGCGAGGAACTGGTGCAGGTGTTCGCCAACATGAAGGCCCTGGGGCGGCGTTACCTGGAGGCGGCACTTGAACACCGCAATATAGGTTTCTCCAACCTGCACCAGCTGATCACCGACATCCACGAAGGCCACAAGAAAGCCCTGCCGTGCGGCGCGGGCCTGAAGATGCTGGCCGTGGACCACGAAGGCGAGCTGAACCTCTGCCATCGCTTCACCGGCTCCAGCCTGCCGACCTTCGGCAACGTGCACCAGGGCGTGAAGCAAGCGCAGCTCAACGACTTCCTCTCGCAACGCCTGGACCGCAGCGGCACCGGCTGCGACAGCTGCCGCATCCGCAACCTGTGTTCCGGTGGCTGCTACCACGAGAGCTACGCCCGCTACGGCGACCCGCAGCACCCGACCTACCACTACTGCGAGCTGATGCGTGACTGGGTCGATTTCGGCATCGAGGTCTACAGCCGCATCATGGCCCATAACCCGGCCTTCATCGATCGCTACATCACTCCCCGGAAGGCGCATTGACATGAAGCACCTCAAACCGCTGAACAACAAGGCGCGCATCCTCGAGCAGGCCGCCGCCGAAGACCGCGTCGACGAAGTGCTGGCCATGAGCGCCGTGGCCGGCTGCACCGCCACCACCGACCCGGGCTGGGAGGTGGATGCCTTCGGTGGCGTCAGTTCGCTGTGCCAGCCGATGGAAGCCGACCTGTACGGCTGCTCCGACCCCTGCTGGTGGCCGGCCCAGGTGCCGGACATGATGAGCACCTACCAGGACTGGAACGCCCAGGCGAGCAACTCCCAGGAAGACTGGCGCAACCTGGGCACCGTATTCCCGAAAGACAAGTAGAACGACAAGGGGAAACCGCATGAAACCTGGATTCTGCGCGCAGCTCGCGCTCACCGTCGCCGCCACGGCCTGCACCTGGGCGGCCCAGGCCGACGACGCCGGCAAGGCCTTGAAGGCCGGCCATGAATACCTGATCGCCACCAACTACCCGAACAACCTGCATGTGGTCGAGGTGGCCAGCGACACGCTGTACAAGACCTGCCGCATGCCCGATGCGTTCGGCCCCGGCACGGCGATGATGGCGCCGGACAACCGCACCGCCTATGTGCTCAACAACCATTTCGCCGATATCTACGGCATCGACCTGGACAGCTGCAGGACCACCTTCCACGCCAACCTGTCCAGCATGCCGGGTGAAGTAGGCAAGGCGATGTACTCGTTCGCCATCAGCCCCGACGGCAAGGAGGTGTACGCCACGGTCAACCCCAGCCAGCGCCTGAACGACCACTATGTGGTCAAGCCGCCGCGCCTGGAAGTGTTCAATACCGCGGATGGCCTGGATGCCAAGCCGGTGCGCACCTTCCCGATGCCGCGCCAGGTCTACCTGATGCGTGCCGCCGATGATGGCAGCCTCTATGTCGCCGGGCCGGACATCTACAAGCTGGACGTGAAGACCGGCCAGTACAGTGTGGCGCTGCCGTTGCGCACCTGGAACCGCCCCGGGTACAGCGCGCCGGACGTGCTGTACTTCTGGCCGCACCAGAGCGCCCGGCACGAGTTCTCGATGCTCTACACCATCGCCAAGTTCAAGGACGCCAAGCAGGACCCGGCCACTGCCGAGCCACTGTACGGTTACCTGAGCATCGACCTGAAGACCGGCAAGGCGCACACCCAGGAGTTTGCCGAGCTCACCGAACTGTACTTCACCGGCCTGCGCTCGCCGAAAGACCCGAACCAGATGTACGGAGTGCTCAACCGCCTGGCCCGCTACGACATCCTGCAGAAGAAGTTGGTCAAGGCTGCCAACCTGGACCATACCTACTACTGCGTGACCTTCGACAAGGCCGGCGACAAGTTGTACCTGGGCGGCACGTTCAACGACCTGGCGGTGTTCGACCCGAATACATTGGAGAAGGTGGGGAACATCAAGCTGCCGGGTGGTGATATGTCGACCACCACGCCGCAGGTGTTCGTCCGTTAGTTCGGTGGCGCGGCCTACGCTGTAGGAGCGGCTTCAGCCGCGATGCAGGCGCTGCGGTGCGTGGCACCCGCTTCGCGGGTGATCGCGGCTAAAGCCGCTCCTGCAGAGGTCGCGTCAAGTCAATGGGTCATGTTCCGCATCACCCACCACAAGAACAACAAGAGCTCTCCATGACCCAGCCAAGCCACACCCAGGGCAACCCGGACAAACCGCTGCTGACCCAGTGCATCGGCGACGCCTTCGACACCACCGTCGCCCGTTTCCCCGATCGCGAAGCCCTGGTGGTCCGCCACCAGCAACTGCGCTACACCTGGCGGCAACTGGCCGAGGCCGTCGATCGCCATGCCCGTGCCCTGATGGCTTTGGGTGTACAAGCCGGTGAGCGCTTGGGGATCTGGGCGCCGAACGGCGCCGAGTGGTGCATCACCCAGTTCGCCAGCGCCAAGGTCGGCGCGATCCTGGTCAACATCAACCCGGCCTACCGCACCAGCGAGCTGGAATACGCCCTCAGCCAGTCGGGTTGCAAGTGGCTGATCTGCGCCGATGCGTTCAAAACCTCCGACTACCACGCCATGGTGCTGGAGCTGGCGCCCACGCTTGTCGAAAGCAGTTGTGGTGAGCTCGCTTGCGAGCGCCTTCCCGTGTTGCGCGGGGTTGTCAGCCTGGCCGCCGAGCCGCCCAAGGGTTTCCTGGCCTGGCCCGCGCTTCAGGCGGGGGCCGATGCGGTCACCCCGCAGGCACTGGCCGCGCGCCAGGCCAGCCTGCACCGGCACGAGCCGATCAACATCCAGTACACCTCCGGCACCACCGGCTTCCCCAAGGGCGCGACGCTGAGCCACCACAACATCCTCAACAACGGCTACATGGTCGGCGAGAGCCTGGGCCTGACCGAGCACGACCGCCTGGTGGTGCCAGTGCCGCTGTACCACTGTTTCGGCATGGTCATGGCCAACCTCGGCGGCTTGACCCATGGCAGCACCCTGATCTACCCCAATGACGCCTTCGACCCGCTGCTCACCTTGCAGGCGGTCGCAGAGGAGCGCGCCACCGCGCTCTACGGCGTGCCGACCATGTTCATCGCCGAGCTGGACCACCCGCGCCGGGGCGAGTTCGACCTGTCCAGCCTGCGCACCGGGATCATGGCCGGCGCCACCTGCCCGATCGAGGTGATGCGCCGGGTGATCGACGAGATGCATATGAGTGAGGTGCAGATCGCCTATGGCATGACCGAGACCAGCCCGGTGTCGCTGCAAACGGGTGCCGCCGATGATCTCGAACGCCGCGTGACCAGTGTCGGCCGCACCCAGCCGCGGCTGGAAACCAAGGTCATCGACAGTGAGGGCGCCACGCTGCCGCGCGGCGAGGTCGGTGAGCTGTGCACCCGGGGCTACAGCGTGATGATCGGCTACTGGAACAACCCCAAGGCCACGGCCGAGAGCATCGACGGCGACGGCTGGATGCACACCGGCGACCTGGCGGTGATGGACGAGCAGGGCTACGTGCGCATCGTCGGGCGCAGCAAGGATATGATCATCCGCGGCGGGGAGAACATCTACCCACGCGAGCTCGAGGAGTTCTTCTTCACCCACCCGGCAGTGGCCGATGTGCAGGTGATCGGTGTTCCGTGCAGCAAGTACGGGGAGGAGATCGTTGCCTGGGTGCGGCTGCACCCAGGACATGACGCCAATGAGCAAGCGCTGCGCGAATGGGCGAGGGCGCGGATCGCGCATTTCAAGGTGCCGCGGTATTTCCGCTTCGTCGACGAGTTCCCGATGACGGTGACGGGGAAGGTACAGAAATTCAGGATGCGCGAGATCAGCATCGCCGAACTGTCAGCCCGCGAAGAGGCCAGCCCCAACAACCGATAACTCAGCCTTGCAGCAGCTCCGGGCTGTTGAAGTTGCTCAGGCGTTGGTCATTGTCCATGCATTCCAGCGCTTGTACGGCCACCGCTCCCAACAAGGCTTTCTGCAGACTGCGTTCACCGGCTGCCCATGCGTGCTCAAGCATCGGCAGCACCCGGCGCGGCAGCACACTGAACATCGGCTGCCAATACCCACCCTGGCGCACCATGGCCGCGCTGTCGTGCTCGACAGCCAACCTCAACAGCCCCTCGATCAGCGCCTGGTCAATCAGCGGCGCATCGCAGGCCAGCATTACCACCCAGTCATGCCGCGCCACCTTGAGCCCGGCGATCACCCCGGCCAGCGGCCCGGGGAAGTCCGCCTCGGCGTCCGCCACCAACTGGTCTGCGTAGAGGGCGTAACGGTCCTGGTTGCGGTTGCAGGAAATCACCACATCGTCGGAGAACTCCCGCACCACATGTTGCACGTGGGCCACCAGCGGCTCACCGTGCCAGGGCACCAGGCCCTTGTCGCGGCCGCCCATGCGCTGGCCACGGCCACCGGCGAGGATGAGGATGGAGACAGGGTTGGGTGTAGCAGGCATGGGTAGTTCACTCATTCTGCGGTGTCAGCAAGTGCTTAATGGCGGTTGCGAAAGGAAGCCGTGATGTCTGCCGCAGCTCCTCCTGCAGGAATGGCAGCCAATCCTCCATGGGGTATTCACGAGCCAGCTCAGCGATTTCCATTGCAGTTTGAAGGTATCCACTAATCTGCGCCTTGCGGATTTGGGTCAGTGCACCCTCAAGTCCCAGGATGTATATAGTCTGTTCTGCGCGGTGCCTGTCTTGGGCGCTCAAATTCGCTCGTGGTTGTACCGAGCCATTTGCGGTAAAGACCAGATACTCTTCCGGGTCCTCGACGTCCGGCTTTATCACATCCTCATGTGGGTAGTGACCGCAACTATCCTTCCGATCTCCGCATGTGCCTTTTCGTCGGCAGGAACCGAAAAGATTGTGCCAATCAAACGTGCCTTGAGGATAGCGACTACGCTGACGAAAATGTTCGATTAGGCGGTTTGAAAGATCGATCGACCCTTCGCAATAGGCACATCGCCCGCCTTGCATGACGTCCAGCTTGACCCAGATCTCGGTGCGATGCTCATGCGTCGGCGTGGTATCTGACCATTTGTCCCGGCCATGTCGATAACGGCTCAAGCCTGCTGGGGGCGCTGCGTCTCTGTCCAGTTTCCGCATTCGCCTGTCACTCCCTGCCGATATGCTTGGGCAACGTTTGCTTGAACCCTTGCAGGCGGACAAGGCGCGCGCACTCCTGTATCAGGGGATGCTCTGCGCCGAAATGATCCTCGAGTTTTGCGCGTAAGGTCTTGCCTTGCGCAGACTCATGCAGGTTTTGCTGAATCAGCGCCTGATATTCATTGACCCATCGCGCCTCGGGTACGTCAGGAACGGGATTGACGTTCATGATGCGCGCCAGCAGATCGGTACTGGCGACCCCACGTGTCTGCCATTGCGGTTTCATGACATAGGTCTGGACCCTGGAAGTATCTGGATCACGCTCATTCACGATGATGCGTACGCAGTCGGCGTCTACGGTACTCAACACCTGGGGACTATGGGTGGTGACAATGAATTGCAGTTCGGGGAACGCTTGGGTCAGTGAGGGGATCACCGCTTGTTGCCACTCTGGGTGCAGGTGCATGTCGACTTCGTCGATCAACACGATGCCTGGTGTGGCCCGGGACGCCATATGCCCTAGATGGCCATTAAGTTTGGTGGCGCGGAAAGCGATATCGGCGACCATGCCGATCATGTTTCGTATCCCGTCGCTCAACTGTTCGACCGGAAGTTCTCCAAATATAGGGTGATGGGCGACGAGTGCCTCTTTTGCCAAGGAATAGTCAATGTCCCGCCACCCGGCAGGTTCAATGCAGGTGTTGACGGCTTGACTGACCGACTTGATATAGCCGTCAAATTCGGAAACGGTTGAAAAGTCCAGCAACTCCAAGGCCTTGATGCGGGCCTCCTTGGAGCTGATGCTCCAATAACGAAACCACTCGACAAACGATTTATAGCTTGAGGCAGGGTCAAGGCAGTCGGTATATCCAACCGTTCGTGACGTTCGTTGACTTTTCTTGGATTCAGTGAGTTTTTTTTGTTGCCACAGCCGGCCGGTGCCGTAATACGTGATCAAAGGCAATATGGCACCGACTCCCGGAGTGCGGACAGCTTCCTGGAGCCTTTTGCCATAATCCACCAGCTCTTTGGCGTCCTTGATCGTGGTTTTAGCCTTTGGGGAGCTTGCAAGGCTTCGCTCCCAGAGGCTATCCGCTCCCCCGCTGAGTTGATCAACCCAGCTCCCTGGAATGTAACCCTCGGCCAGCAGGCGAGCGCCACGTGTTGCATATTCCATCTCGTTGGATGCGGTTTCGCGTACCGCGGTCTGACGGATATCCCGCGCCTCGAAATGTTTGCCCGTCGCTTCATCGAATGCACCAACGAACGGCCCGTAGGCTACGGCTATCGCATCGAGAATGGATGTCTTGCCAGCACCATTGGGGGCGACCAGCACCGTCACTTGAGGGTGGAAGTCAATGTCGATGGATTCGAAGCAGCGAAAGTCGCGCAGACTGAGCCGGGATAGCTTCACAGGGTTCCTCCCTTGAATTCAGGATCTTCCTGCCTCGTCATGCAAAGCGCTGGGAAGTGCGAAAAATAGGGAGAGTTTACCCGTTGAATTCGGGTAAGAGCTATCGGTTTGCGAGCTCGCCTGGCGAAAGGAAATTTCCTCTCTCCAGGCAATCCCGATGCAATGACGGTCAGGCTTCTCGAGTGACCGCTTTGCTGTCTTGCACTTGCTTGCGCCCGGCAAGACGCATCACCACCACGAAGAACACCGGCACGAACACCACGGCAAACGTGGCACTGAGCATGCCGCCGATCACCCCGGTGCCGATCGCCTGCTGGCTGGCCGAGCTGGCGCCGCTGGCGATGGCCAGGGGCACCACGCCGAGGATGAACGCCAGCGAGGTCATGACGATGGGGCGCAGGCGCAGGCGCGCGGCCTGGATCGCGGCGTCCACCGCGTCGTGCCCCTGGTCCACCAGGTCCTTGGCGAACTCGATGATCAGGATGGCGTTCTTCGCCGACAAACCGATCAAGGTGATCAGGCCGACCTTGAAGAACACGTCGTTGGGCAGGCCGCGCAGGGTCACCGCCAGCACCGCGCCTAAAACGCCCAGCGGTACCACCAGCAACACCGCGGTGGGGATCGACCAGCTTTCGTACAGTGCGGCCAGGCACAGGAACACCACCAGCAGCGACAACGCCATCAGCAGCGGCGCCTGGCTGCCGGAAAGACGCTCCTGCAGCGACAGGCCGGTCCACTCCAGGCCCGCGCCAGCCGGCAGTTGCGCGACCAGGCGCTCGACCTCGGCCATCGCCTCGCCCGAGCTGTGGCCCGCCGCCGGTTCGCCGGAGATGGACACCGCCGGGTAGCCGTTGTAGCGGGTCAACTGCACCGGACCACTGCGCCAGTGGGCACTGATGAAGGCGCCCAGCGGGACCATCTTGCCGCTGCTGTTGCGCACATGGATCTTCAGCAGGTCCTCGACCTGGCTGCGTTGGTCGCCCTCGGCCTGCACCACCACCCGCTGCATGCGGCCCTGGTTGGGGAAGTCGTTGACGTAGTTGGAGCCCACCGCGGTGTCGAGCACCGCGCCGATGTCGGCGAACGACACGCCCAGCGCGTTGGCCTGGCGACGGTCGACCTCCAGTTCCACCTGCGGGCTTTCCGCCAGCGAGGCTTCGCGCACGTTGACCAGCACCTTGCTCTTGCGCGCCTGTTCCAGCAGTTGGTCACGGGCGGCCATCAGCGCCGTGTGGCCCATGCCGCCACGGTCTTGCAGGCGGAATTCGAAACCAGTCGACTCGCCCAGGCCATCCACAGGTGGCGGCAGCACCGCATAGGCGATGGCGTCCTTCAACTGAGTGAAGGCCATCGTGGCCCGGTCGGCGATGGATTGGGCGCTGTCGTCGCTACCACGTTCGGACCAGTCCTTGAGCGTGGTGAAGGCCAGGGCCGCGTTCTGCCCGCTGCCGGAGAAGCTGAAACCGAGGATCAGTGTGGTGTTGGCCACACCCGGCTCCTCTGTGTTGTGCGCTTCGATCTGCTGCGCCACCTCGATGGTCCGTGCCTGGCTGGCGCCTGGTGGCAGCTGGATGTCGGTGATGGTGTAGCCCTGGTCTTCGGTGGGCAGGAAGGCGGTGGGCAGCTGGCTGAAGCCGTAACCCAGTACCGCCACCAGCGCGGCATACACCAGCAGGTAGCGACCGCTGCGGGCCAGCGCGTGGGTCACCCAGCGCTGGTAGCCGTTGCTCATGCCCTCGAAGCGGCGGTTGAACCAGCCGAAGAAGCCCTTGCGCTCATGGTGTTCGCCTTTCTCCAGCGGCTTGAGCAGGGTGGCGCACAGGGCAGGGGTGAGGCTCAGGGCGAGGAACGCCGAGAACAGGATCGATACCGCCATCGAGACCGAGAACTGCTGGTAGATCACTCCCACCGAGCCCTGCATGAAGGCCATCGGCAGGAACACCGCCACCAGCACCAGGGTGATCCCGACGATGGCACCGCTGATCTGGCCCATGGCCTTGCGCGTGGCTTCCTTCGGTGGCAGGCCTTCCTCGGCCATGATCCGCTCGACGTTCTCCACCACGACGATGGCGTCGTCCACCAGGATGCCGATGGCCAGCACCATGCCGAACAGGGTCAGCACGTTGATCGAGAAGCCCAGTGCGTTCATCACCGCGAAGGTACCCATCAGCGCCACCGGTACCACCAGGGTTGGGATCAGGGTGTAGCGCAGGTTCTGCAGGAACAGGAACATCACCGCGAACACCAGCACCATGGCCTCGACCAGGGTACTGATCACCTGCTTGATCGACACTTTGACGAACGGCGAGGTGTCGTAGGGGATGTCGTACTTCACACCGGCCGGGAAGTAGCGCGCCAGCTCGTCGAGCTTCTGCTTGACCAACGCTGCGGTTTCCATGGCGTTGGCGCCGGGCGACAGCTTGACGCTGAAGGCGCTGGTGGCCTTGCCGTTGAGGCGGGTGCCGTACTGGTACTCCTGGGCGCCGATCTCGACCCGGGCGACATCGCCGACGGTGACCGTCGAGCCGTCGGCGTTGGCGCGCAACACGATCGCGGCGAACTCTTCAGGGGTGCTCAGCTGGCCCTTGACCACCACGTTGGCGGTGATTTCCTGGGTCGGGCGGCTGGGCAGGTCGCCGATGCTGCCGGGGGCGACCTGGGCGTTCTGCGCGGCGATGGCCTCGGCCACATCGTTGGGGGTGAGCTTGAAACCGACCAGCTTCGCCGGGTCGATCCAGATGCGCATGGCCCGCTCCGAGCCATACAGCTGCGCCTTGCCGACACCCTTGATACGGCGGATCTCGTTCATCACGTTACGGGCGAGGATGTCCGACAGGGCGATCTCATCAAGGCTGCCGTCTTCGGAGGTGAGGGTGGCCAGCAGCAGGAAACCGGTGGACACCTTCTCCACTTGCAGGCCCTGTTGCGTCACCGGGCGCGGCAGGCGCGACTCGATCACCTTCAGGCGGTTCTGCACATCCACCTGGGCCATGTCCGGGTTGGTGCCGGGCTGGAAGCTGGCGGTGATGGTGGCGTTGCCCAGGCTGCTCTGCGACTCGAAGTAGAGCAGGTTGTCGGCACCGTTGAGCTCCTGCTCGATGATGCTGACCACGCTCTCGTCCATGGTCGCTGCCGAGGCGCCCGGGTACACGGCGTAGATTTCCACCTGCGGCGGCGCCACGTCGGGGTACTGGGCCACCGGCAGTTGCGGGATGGCCAGGGCGCCGACCAGGAGGATGAACAAGGCGACCACCCAGGCGAACACCGGGCGGTCGATGAAGAACTGCGGCATGGATCAGGCCCTCATTGGCCGTTGTGTTGGGCGACGGCGGTGGCGCCCGGTTGCTCGTCGACCTGCACCTGGTCGCCGGCCTTGACGTGTTGCAGGCCCTCGACCACCACGCGATCGCCCGGGGCCAGGCCCTCGCTGACGATCCAGCGGTCGCCCTGGGCGCTGCCGAGGGTGACCGGGCGCTCGCTGACGCGGTCCTGGTGATCGACCACTAGCACCTTGGGCACGCCGGCGCTGTCGCGCAGGATGGCCCGCTGCGGCACGCTGATGCCCTGGGGCTGCACGGCCTGTTCCAGGCGCACACGCACGTAGCTGCCGGGCAGCAGGTCAAGGTCGGGGTTGGGGAACTCGCTGCGCAGGGTGATCTGGTTGGTGCTCGGGTCGACGCTGATGTCGGAGAACAGCAGTTTGCCAGGCAGCGGGTAGGCGCTGCCGTCATCCTGCACCAGGGTGGCCTTGACCTGGTCCTGGCCGACCTGTTGCAGCTCGCCGGCGCGCAGGGCGCGACGCAGTGCATTGAGCTCGCGGGTCGACTGGCTGACGTCGGCGTGGATCGGGTTCAGCTGCTGGATGGTGGCCAGCGGCGTGGTCTCGCTCTGGCCGACCAGCGCGCCCTCGGTCACCAGCGCACGGCCGATGCGCCCGGAAATCGGGGCGGTCACGGTGGCATAGCCCAGGTTCAGGCGCGCGCGTTCCAGGGCTGCCTTGGACTCGGCGACCGCGGCATCGGCCTGGAGGAAGGCGGCGCGGGCGTTGTCGTACTCCTGGCGGCTGACCGCCTTGTCGTCGACCAGCTCGCGGTAGCGTTGCTCCTGCAGGCGTGCCTGGTACACAGTGGCCTCGGCCTTGGCCAACGTTGCGCGGGCGCTGTCGAAGTCGGCCTTGAACGGCGCCGGGTCGATCAGGAACAGCACATCGCCTTGCTTGACGTCGCTGCCTTCGCGGTACACCCGCTTGAGCACCACGCCGGCCACCCGGGCGCGGACTTCGGCGGTGCGTGGCGCGAGGATGCGGCCGCTGAGCTCGGTGCTGATGGCCAGCGGCTGGACGGCGAGGGTTTCGACCCGGACCTGGGGGGCGGGGGCCTGTTCTTCCTGTTCGGTGGCGTCATTGCAGCCGGCCAGGGAAAGGGTCATCAGCGCCAGCAGCGCCAAGGGGCGCAGGCGCAGGGAGCGTGGAGTGGACATACAGATCTTCCGGAATTGATCGAGCGTATGTTAAGGCAGCCGTTCGCGTGGCCGCTGTTAAGCTGTGTAGGCTGTATGTGAAAAAGTGTGAAGCGTTGGCGGTGCTTGCCGCAGGATTCTATATCCTGCCTGACTTCAATCTTTCGTCAAATTCACTTTATGCCCAACATTCTCCTGGTCGAAGACGACAGCGCGCTGTCCGAGCTGATCGCCAGCTACCTGCAACGCAACGATTTCCATGTCCGGGTGATTGCCCGGGGCGACCACGTGCTGGACGAATTCCGCCGGCAGAAACCGGACCTGGTGATTCTCGACCTCATGCTTCCCGGCCTGGATGGCCTGCAGGTATGCCGCCTGCTGCGCCAGGAGACGCAGTGCCTGCCGATCCTGATGCTGACCGCCCGCGACGACAGCCACGACCAGGTGCTGGGCCTGGAAATGGGCGCCGACGACTACGTCACCAAGCCCTGCGAGCCCCGGGTGCTGCTGGCCCGCGTGCGCACTCTGCTGCGCCGCAGCAGCGTCAACGAGCCGCGCCTGGACAGCGACCTGATCCAGGTTGGCGGCCTGCGCATCGACCTGGCCGAGCGCAGCGTGAGCTGGCGCGGCGAGGAGGTGGAGCTGTCCAGCGGCGAGTACAACCTGCTTGTGGTGCTGGCGCGCAATGCCGGCGAGGTGATGAGCCGCGACCGCATCCTCCAGCAATTGCGCGGTATCGAGTTCAACGGCACCGACCGCTCGGTGGACGTGGCGATTTCCAAGCTGCGCCGGCGCTTCGACGACAACGCCGGCGAGGCGCGCAAGATCAAGACCGTGTGGGGCAAGGGCTACCTGTTCAGCCGGGTCGAGTGGGAGTACTGACAGGCCATGCTCAAGATCCTGGTGCGGCTGTACCTGGTGATCATCGTCGCCTACGCGGGCGCGATCGCGTTGATTCCCGACACCATCGTCGGGCTGTTCCATGAGCGCTTCCTGGCCTACAACCTCGAACAGGCCAAGGGTGTGCAGACCCTGATCGTTCGCCAGTTCCAGCAGGCGCCGCGGGAACAGTGGCCGGCCGTGGAAAAGGACCTGGCCACGGTGTTCAAGCCGCTGGAGGTGCGCTTGCAGCGCATCGCCGACGCCGACTTGAGCGCCGAGGAGAAAGCGCGGCTCGAACATGGCTTGTTCGTGGTGCGATTGGCCGACTGGGGCTACTACGAAACGGCGCTGGCGGCACTGGACGGGGAGTGGATGGTGCGCCTGCATTCACCGGACGACCCGCTGGACATCAACGTGTTGTCGTGGGGCGTGACCGTGCTGATCGGCGCGGCCATGCTTGGCTGCCTGCTGCTGTGGGTGTGGCCGCACTGGCGCGACCTGGAAAGGCTGAAGGAAACCGCCCGGCGCCTGGGGCATGGCGAGATGTCCGAGCGCACGCATATCTCGCCGCGTTCGAACATCGGCGAACTGGCCGGGGTGTTCGACACCATGGCCAGTGATCTGGAGCGCCATGTGAACCAGCAGCGTGAACTGCTCAATGCGGTGTCCCACGAACTGCGCACCCCATTGACCCGCCTGGACTTCGGCCTGGTGCTGCTGTTCGACGAAGTGCCGCCGCCTAGCCGCAAGCGCCTGCTGGAGCTGGTGGGCCATGTGCGCGAGCTGGACGAACTGGTGCTCGAGCTGCTGTCCTACAGCCGCATGGAGAGCCTCGACCAGGCCCGCGAGCGGGTCGAGGTGTCGTTGCTGGAGCTGGTCGACAGCGTGCTGGGCGGGTTCGCCGAAGAGCTCGACAGCCGTGGCATCCAGTGGGAGGTGCGCGCCGACGCGAACCTGCCGCGCTTCGTGCTCGATCCACGCCTGACCGCGCGCGCCGTGCAGAACCTGGTGCGCAACGCCATGCGCTATTGCGACGAGAGCCTGCTGCTGCGCCTGCGCCTGGAAGAGGATGGCGCCTGCCTGCTGACGGTGGAGGACGATGGTATTGGTATCCCGACCGAGGAGCGCGAGCGGATCTTCCAGCCGTTCTACCGCTTGGACCGTAGCCGCGATCGTAATACCGGTGGGTTCGGGCTGGGGTTGGCGATCAGTCGGCGGGCCATCGAGGGGCAGGGCGGGACATTGACCGTGGCCCAGTCGGCATTGGGGGGCGCGCAGTTCAGGATTCGCTTGCCGGCGGCCTAGCACCGATGCGCCGGTAGGCGCCAGCTTGCTGGCGAACAGCGCACGTCAGGCATCCGCGAGACGATGGTCCCACACCACGAACCGGTCCTTGCCTGTGTGCTTGGCCGCATACAACGCCTGGTCTGCGCGAATCAACGCCAGGGTCAAGGTATCCCCGCTGTCGACCCGGGTCAGCCCGATGCTGATGGTCACCGGATGATCCGCAGCATCCTCACGCACACGCCGACACAAGGCACCGACCTGCTGCTCGGCACCTTGTTCGTCCAGCCCTTGAAAGAAGATCGCGAACTCCTCGCCACCCAGCCGGGCGATCTCGAAGCCGACCATCGCCGCCTTGATATGCCCCGCCACGCGCTTGAGCACCTCGTCGCCGACGTCATGACCGAAGCGGTCGTTGACCTTCTTGAAATTGTCGATATCGATCATCGCCAGGAACTGTCCAGGGCCGGCCAGTTGTAGCTGCTTCTCAGCCTTGGCCATGAACGAGCGCCGGTTGGGGATCTCGGTCAGGGCGTCGACATAGGCTTGCTCCAGCAGCACCTTGGTCAGGTAGAAATTGTGCAGTTTGGCTTCTCGCAGGCGCAGGTAGCTGTAGGCCACCAGGCCACTGAGGCACAGCGCGTAGCTGAGCAGCATCGCCCCCTCGAGCTCCAGCAGCGCGATGCGCGTGTGGTAGAAGGGGTTGAGCATGAGCCAGGTGATGGCCATGGCGCAGAAGAACGACCAGCGCCGCACCGGCAGCACCGACACGGTGTAGAGCACGGTCGAAACCCCCAGCACCAGCCACACCGGGCGCAGGACGATGGGGATGCCCTCGATCACCAGGCGCATGGCCAGGGTGATCACCGCCACGAACACGAGGTTGAGCACGTCGAAGTGCCGGCTTTTGTGGGTGAAGCCCAGGACCATGGTGAGGCTGCACAGCAGGGCGATGAACAGGCCCGACAGCCAGGTGAATCCCTGGTCGCCCAGGTAGCTGACGATCAGGTCGAAGACCAGCCAGATGGCGATGCCGATGCAGAAGATCAGCTGGCAGAAGCGGCGCATGGCCTCGAATTCGTGCTGGCGGAACTCGGCGCGCAGGGCGGCGGGGGCGACCTGCTGGCGGACGTGGGCTTCGAGGGTCTTGTACATGGCAGGGCGGCGGGTTCCTTCAGGCTTGTTGTCGTTCTCACGGCCCCAGTGCAGGCGGCGTCTTGGTGTTGACTGCTCTGGCCCATTCGCCGGCAAAGCCGGCTCCTACAAGTAATGCGCCGAACGGTTCCTGTGGGCGCGGGCCTGCCCGCGAACACCGGCGAAGCCGGTGCCATTCACCGTGGCGCCTGTTTCGCGGGTAAACCCGCTCCCACAGGGGCAGCCTTCAATCTCGGGAAAGCACGCCCTTGGCCCAGGGCCGGTACCTGAGGGCGAACACCGCTTCGGCGTGACAGCCTCCACGCAGTGATGGCTGTGCCGGTTCGGCGCGGAAGGGTTGGCCGGGCTGGCTGACCTGGCGAAATGCCTCGCGCACGATTCCCACGCGGCAGGGCAGCACCTGTTCATAGCCCTGGCGCACCATCGGTGCCAAGCGCCCGGTCCCCGCGCCATCCTGCCACCAGACATTCAGGCCAAGGCTCGCCAGCTGGTCGAGCCATTCACCATTGACCCGTGGCGACAGCTGGCCAGCGCTGAAGGCACTGATGTGCACGGGCTTGTCCAACTGCCGGTTGAATGCCTGCAACTGGGCGGACAGCGCATCGCGCCTGGCTGGATCGCGAAAGTGCAGGTCATCCAGCTCCAGCGGCAGGTACCAGCCGCTCACCGGCAACTCCCAATTGGCGCGCAGTTGCTGGTACTGGGTGAGCGAGCGGCCCAGTTGGGTTTTGAAGTAGCTGGTCAGGCCTTCGCCATCGAGTTCTTCCAGGCGCCGATAGTACGCCGGGTCCATGTACAGCCCGAGCACCAGCTCAAGACCCTGTGCACGCGCCTCGCGCAGGCTGTCGGCCAGCCAGCCCCGGGCACCGCCGAAGTCGCTGTCGCCATAGGCGCTCCACTGCACGATCAGGGTCTTGCCGCCCTGGGCGACGGTGGCGCGCCACAGCTGTTGCCATTGCGCGGGGGTGACGTTCGCGTCGCGGTTGAGTGGCTGGTAGAACAGGCGCTGGTCAGCCTGGGCGGGCAGGCACAGGGCGAGCAGGCAGATGGCCAGGAAGGTACGCATCAGAAGTTCATCTCCACACCCAGCAGCACACCGTTGGCGCGCTCGTAGAGGTTGCCGCCCAACGCCTGCTGGTACTCGGCGCGCACTTTCAGCGAACCGCGGTAGGCGTTGTAGCGGTCGTCGTCGAACCACCATTGCCAGCGCACGCCGACCCCGGCACGGGCGTCCTGGCGCCAGTCGTTGCTTGGGTCCTGGCTGGAGAACTCGAGAAAACCGTAGGGCATGATCGTCTGCGGCGACTGGCTGGGCAGCTTCCAGGCATGGCCTTGCTGGAAGCGCGACAGCCAGGCATGGTCGCCGGCGCGGGTCCACCAGGCGGCGTCGAGGTAGAGGAAACGCTCGTCCCAGTCGTCCTCGTCGATACGCCAGTCGTTGCGGTAGCGGCCCTGATCGAGGAACGAGGCGGTGGCGCGCAGCAGCAGGTCGTTGCTCGATTCTGCGTGGTGGCGCAGGTCGCCCCAGTTGCCGCCGACCTTGGCCGGGCTGAGCAGCTCGCCCAGGCTCAGGCCGCTGTAGTGGTCGCTGTCGATCTGGCGCTGGTGGTAGAGCTCGGCATACAGGTTGAGGTTGGCCTGACCGAGCGGTTTGTAGCGCAGGCCGACGCCAGTGCCCATGCTCTGGGCGTAGTCGGTGCGGCTCTGACCGCCGAACAGTACTCGCCCATACACCGACAGGGTGCTGCCGTTGCGGCTGGGTTCTTCGCCCAGGGCGTGGTCCCACAGCGCCAGTTGCACGTTCTGCGACTGCGCCTTGCGCGAACTGCCGCTGCGCGTGCCGTTGTCGAGGAAGCGGTCGTTGGTCGAGGTGCCGGCGGGCGACCAGGTGCTGGCCAGGGTGACGCTGTCGCGCCGCGACAGGGTTTCGTGGGCGCGACGCTGGCGGTACTTGCGTGCTTCCAGGCTGCCGTATTCGTCATCGCCGTCGACCAGATTCTGCTCCACATCCAGCACCCGGCGCAGTTCGCGGCGGGCTGCGGCGCTGTTTTCGACCTCGTCGTAGCGCAGGGCGAGGGTTTCGCCGAGGCGGTAATCCTCGGGGAAGTCGCGGGTGGCCTGCTCCAGGTAGGGGATCGACTGGCGGCGTTGGGCTTTGTCCTCGGCGCCGGCCAGGCGCATGCCGTAGTCGGCGCGGTAGCGCGGCTGGTTTGGGGCAAGGCGCACGGCTTCGGCCAGCCATTCGGTGCTCTGGGCTGTGTCGCCGGCCTGCTGAGCAGTGCCTGCGGCGGCATAGTAGTGGTCGGCGCGCGGCGCGTGACGCAGGGCTTCGCGCTGGTAAGCCAGCGCCTGTGGCAGGTCGCCCTGGCGTTGGGCGATGGCCGCGCCCAGCGCCCAGTCGTCGGCGCTGTTGTGCGCGGCGGCATCCCAATGATGCCGGGCGCTGGTGACGTCGCCGGTGTTCAGCGCACCGCGTGCGGCAGTCATGCGGGCGTTGTCGGTCCAGGCGCTGGCGGGCAGGCTGTTCCAGATCGGCAGGGCTGCCTGCGAGTCGCCGGAGGCTTCCAGGGCGTAGGCCAGGGGTAGGTGGCTGCCCGAGTCGCCCAGGCGTTCGGCGGCCTGGTAGTAGACCACCGCTTCACCGGGCTGGTCGGGCATCGCGCAGCGACCCAGGGCACGGTACTGGCCGGCTTCGGTCGGGTTGGCCGGTATTGCGCCGCGCACGGCCTCGCACTGGCCGGCCTCGGCCAGGCGGGCGAGCAGCAGGCCACGGCTGGCGGCATCGACCCGGGGCACCAGGGCCAGCATGCGGCGGGTTTCCAGCGGGCTGTCGTTGCGCGCATAGAGATTGCCCAGGCGCTGCAGCAGCGAGGGCGTCAGGCGCCCCTGGCGGTGGTCGTAGGCTTGCTCCAGCAGTTGTCGGGCGCGCTCGCCGTGGCCCTGGTCGAGCAGCATGAAGCTGGCTTGTTCCAGGGCGGCGAGGTCACCGGTCTGGCGGTAGCGCTGTTCCCATTGTGCGGCCGTGCGCGGTTGCGGGGGCTGGGGCGGGTCGCCATGCAGGCGCTGCTGGAGGATGGCGTAGGCGCGTGGGTTATCGCTGGCCTGGCAGCCCTTGAGCTGTTCGCGGGCCAAGGCCAGGTCCTTGCGTGACAGCCAGTCGACGGTTTCCAGACAGGGGCGCTGCAGCTCATTGCTCAAGTGCTGCACCAGCGGTGCATCGTCACCTTCGCGTGCGAGCTCCCACAACTGCCGGCGTTGTTCAGGCTGTTGCAGTTGATCGGTCGGCAGGCTGTGCAGCCAGCGCTCGGCCTGCTGGTTGTGGCCCATGGCGATGGCGCGCTCGGCCATGGCCAGGCGGGCGCGGGTGGCGGCTTCTTGCGATGGCGCACTGGCCAGCAGTTTGTTCAGGCCCTTTTCGTCGACCCGTTGGATGTAGGCATTGGCCAGGCGCTGCCAGTCCTGCGGCGGTAGCTGCCCCTTGTCGGCCAGCGGTTGCAACTGGTCGATGGTTTCGCCCCAGTTGCGCAGCTGTTCAGAGAAGTTGCCCCGGGCCAGGCGCAAAACCATGCCGTCGTCGCGCGGCGGCAGTTGGTTGAGCCAGTCCAGGGCGCGACGAGCACCGCCGAACTTGGCCAGGCTCAGGCTGTAGGCCTGCCACAGGCGAATACGCTGATTGCTGTTGCTGCTGGCGATCCAGCCTTCGACCTGGCTGGCCGGTGGTGGGTCCTGTTCGATCCAGGTCAGGCGCAGCTCGAGCAGGGCATCAGCGTGCTCGGGGTTGTCGTCGAGGACCTCGGCGATCGCCTCGGCCTCCTTGTAGCGGCGCTGGTGGGCGAGGGACTCGGCCAGCAGGGCGCGGGCCTCGTTGTTGTTGGGCACGCGCTTGAGCACATGGCGGGTCAGGCGCTCGACCTCGGGCCAGTTATCCTTCTGCGCCTCACGGTAGCCGCGCTCCATGAACGGGAAGCTGGTGAAGCGCTGGAAGTCGGTCATGGGGGCCGTCGGGGCGGCGAGGGCGGAAGAACACAGCAGCAGGCTGGCGAATGTCAGGGAAAGACGGGGCTTCATGCCACCTCCCGGGTCAGGTCATAGGCGGCCTGCTGTTCGCTGGCCTGTTCGGCGAGGGCCTGCTGCAGGACCTCTTCGGTGATGATGCCGCGGCTGATCAGGTGTTCGCCCAGGCTCTGCCGTTCGGGGTCGAAGTCGATCAGCGCCTGGTTGAAGAGGGTCGCCGGAACCATGCCGCGCACCTGCAGCAGGGTGCCGAGCATGACCTGGTGGGTGCTGACGTCTTCCAGCAGCCTGGCATCGTCCTGGCGGCGCTCGAGCACCGCGAGCATCTCGCGGGTTTCGGGCTTCTGCCATTCGCTCGGGTAGTGGTAGCGCAGGCCGAGCGTCACCCGCCCCTGAGGCGCCAGGCGGGCACGCACCGGGCGCTTGAGCTGGCGGCTGATGACCCCCAGCGAAACCTGGCTGACCGGGCTTTCGCTGGCCAGTACCAGGGTGTCGCCGTCTTCGTCCACCGGCAGCACGCCGTAGTGGGTGGCGAGCTTGCGCGGCAGCTTGGCGATCAGTTCGGGGGGGATCTTGAACGGGTTGAGCGGCGCCCATGGCAAGTCCAGCTGTTCGGCCAGGGCTTCGGCCAGTTGCTCGCTGTTCAACCAGCCCCGCAGCAGCAGCTCGCGGCCCAGGCGCCGACGCACCGGGCTGGTGATTGCCTGGTGCAGTTGTTCTTCGCTGATCAGGCCTTTCTCCACCAGGCGCTGGCCCAGGGGCGTGCGTGCAGGTGAAGCGAGGGCGGGGAACTCGTGGGTGGTCTTGTCCCAGGCCACCCGGCGCGAGTCGCCCATCTCCATGACCTGGCGCAAGGCGCGCAGGTTGGCGAAGAAGTTGACGAAGTTGCTCCACATCATCCGCGGCGCCGACAGCAGCCCCTCGAAGATGCCGTAGTAGCGGGTGACGAACCAGCCGCGCTGGAACAGGCGGTTGACCAGCAGCAGGCCGTTGAGCCAGAGCAGGGTGGAGAGCAGCTTGCTGTCGCCGAGGATCGACATGAAACGCCACGATTCCGGCGCGATCACTGTGACCAGCCACATGGCCAGCAGCACCAGCAGCAACAAGTTGACCAGGAAGCTCAGCAGGTAGGCGAACAACCCGCGGCGGTCGCGCCAGAGGAAGTAGTTGAGCGCGCCCTTGCGGCTCCAGCCGAGGTTGCTGGTGCCCTGGAAGACGATGCCGACGATCCACCGCGACTTTTGCCGGATGGCGTGCTGCCAGTCGCGCGGGAAGTGCTCGCGCACGCAGATCACCTGGGAAAACTCGCGGCTCATGCCGGGGCGCCAGTCCTGCTTGAGGGCCAGCGCGGGGTCGGTGATCGAGTAGCGGGCGAAGATGCACTTCATGCCTTTTTGCTTCAGGCGAAAGCCGATGTCGTAGTCTTCAGTGAGGCTCTGCACGTCGAAGGCGATGCCGTCGCCGTCCTCGAGCAGCGCGCTGATTGCCCGACGGCTGAAGCAGGTGCCGACCCCGGCGCTGGGCACCTGGCCGGTGAGCGCCTCGCGCACGATGACGTCCTTGCCGTGGTTCTCGGCGAACTCGTCGACATAATGCCCGGCGGTGAAACCCTTCCACTCCGGCGCATAGGGGTACACCGGGAT
This sequence comes from Pseudomonas entomophila, assembly GCF_018417595.1. Lineage (NCBI taxonomy): Bacteria > Pseudomonadati > Pseudomonadota > Gammaproteobacteria > Pseudomonadales > Pseudomonadaceae > Pseudomonas > Pseudomonas entomophila. The sequence continues at coordinate 3,197,126 of NZ_CP070982.1, read as the reverse complement.
CTGGATCATGTCCTTGTTCGGCAGCAGGTAGTTGAACAGGCGCAGTTCCATGGGCGAGATGACGTCTTCGGCGTCATGCAGGATGAACCCGGCGAACTCGATGCGCGCGTCCTGCTGGAAGCGCAGGATGGCGTCGATGATGTTGTTCAGGCAGTCGGCCTTGCTGGTGGGGCCGGGGCGGGCGCAGACCACCTTGTGCACGTTGGGGTAGTGCAGGCACACGGCGTCGACGTCGGCTTGGGTCTGCGGGTCGTTGGGGTAGGTACCCACGAAGATCTGGTAGTTCTCGTAGTCGATGGTCGAGGCCGCCAGGCGTGCCATCTCGCCGACCACGCCCACCTCGTTCCAGGCCGGGACCATGATCGCCAGGGGTTTTTCCGGCACCTCGAACAGGCGTTTCTCGTCGGCCTTTTCGAACTTGTCGTAGATGCGAAAGCGCCGGATCAGCTTGCGGCCCCAGTAGCACAGGTCGATGAACAGGTCGTCCAGGCCCAGCACGAACATCAGCGTGGCCAGGACGATGGCGAGGATCTTCAGGCCGAACAGGACATAGGTGAGGAAGTCGATGAAAGCCAGGCTCATGCGTTGTCTCGTGCGGCGGATTGTTCGGCGAACCAGCGGGTCAGGCGCTCGGCGATGCGTTCGCTGGCGTGGCCGTCGCCGAACGGGGTGAACACCCGCGCCATGCGCTCATAGGCGGCCGGGTCGTCGAGCAACTGGCTGGTTTCCTGGACGATGCGTTCGGTCAGGGTGCCGACCAGCTTGACCGTGCCGCCCTTGAGCACGGCCGGGCGCTCGGTGACCTTGCGCAGCACCAGCACCGGCTTGCCCAACGCGGGCGCTTCTTCCTGCACGCCACCGGAGTCGGTGAGGATCACGTGGGCACGGTTCATCAACCAGACGAAGTGCGGGTAGTCCTGGGGAGCGACAAGGTGAATGTTCTCGCGACCGGAAAGCACGCTGTAGACGGCGTGCTGCACCTGCGGGTTGAGGTGCACGGGGTAGAGGAACTGCACGTCCGGATAGCGCAGGGCCAGTTCGGCCAGGGCCAGGCAGATGCGCTCGAAGCCGCTGCCGAAGTTCTCGCGGCGGTGGCCGGTGATCAGCACCATGCGCTGGTCGTCGCGCAGCACATTGAGCGGCGAATCGGCAGCGGGGCGCCAGTTGTCGTGCTTGAGCTTGTCGCGCATCCACAACAGGGCATCGATCACCGTGTTGCCGGTGACCTCGATGTGCTCGGGCGGCACGCCTTCGCGGATCAGGTTGGCGTCGGAGTCGCGGGTGGGGGTGAAGTGCAGGTCGGCGAGCACCCCGGTCAGGCGCCGATTGGCCTCCTCGGGCCAAGGTTGTTGCAGGTTGCCGGTGCGCAGGCCGGCCTCGACATGGCCGATGGGGATATGCCGGTGGAAGGCGGCCAGCGAGGCGATGAAACTGGTGGTGGTGTCGCCGTGCACCAGCACGATGTCGGGCTTGATCTGCTCGTAGGCCTGGTCGAGCTTGTCCAGCAGGTCGCGGGACAGGCCGTTGAGGGTCTGGTTCTGGGTCATCACCTGCAGGTCCTGGTCAACCTTCAGGCCAAACGCGGTGAGTACCTGCTCGAGCATTTCCCGGTGCTGGCCGGTGGAGCAGATGTGCAGGTCGACCCCGGGCCAGGTGCGTAGCACGCGGGCCAGCGGGGCCATCTTGATTGCCTCAGGGCGGGTACCGAATACCATCATGACGGTGTGAGCCATCGTCTAATTCCTCGTACGATTCCCTGGACGAAGGGGTAAGACTTGCCGCTGCTTGCAAGTCATAGATACAAGCAGCCGAATGCGGGGTTGTCCAATGCGGCGGCCGTCGCGGCGTGTCGCGACAGGCCATTGTCGAACGGGTCTGAAAGCCAGGGCCGAAGAGGCCCGGCGACCATTCGTGTGCCAGGGAGAAGGGTGGTGCGGAAACGTTTATGCTAGCGAATCTTGACTGAATGATCAGTTAACAATGTATTTCAGGCTTTTTCCTACAGGCTGCTTCTAGTAACTTTGTAGGTCTTTTCTTCAGGGAGTTGCACATGCAAGGCAAGGCACGCAAGGTCGTCCAGGCCATCCTCTACGAAGCCATCGCCGTGGCCTGCGTGGCACCGGCGCTGGAGCTGGCGTTTGCTGCCGGCATGGCCCAGTCGACGGTGCTGTCGATCCTCATGTCGGCTATCGCCATGAGCTGGAACATGGCCTACAACTGGCTGTTCGAGCGTTGGGAAGCGCGCCAGCACAAGCGCAGCCGCACCTTCATGCGCCGCCTGCTGCATGCCCTGGGCTTCGAGGGCGGGCTGGTATTGATCCTGCTGCCGCTGGTGGCCTACTGGCTGGATATCAGCCTGTGGGCGGCGCTGGTGACCAACCTGGCGTTGTTCGTGTTCTTCTTCGTCTATGCCTTTGTGTTCCAGTGGGGCTTCGACAAAGTGTTCGACGTGCCGGTATCGGCGCAGGAAGTGGCGAAAGGGTGTTGACGCGCCGGCTTCGCCCACGCTAAGTTTCCGACCCATGAACACATTCCCGCACCCATTCGCCGCCAGCATTATTATTACCGCCATTATCGGTTTGGCGGGCTAGCGCGTACGTGCACCGAACCCGCCCTGGAGGCGGGTTTCTTCTCTCTGACTCCTGGGCACTTCAAACAAGAACCAGGAGTCATCGATGACCAATCTGAACGTCAGCCCCCGTACCCCCGCAACACCTCAGCAGCTGTTGTCCGAGCAGGTGCGCCGCATTCTTGGCGCGCCCGTGTACGACCTGGCCATCGAGACACCCCTGCAAGTGGCGCCTGCGCTGTCCACAGCGCTCGGCAACCAGGTGCTGCTCAAGCGCGAAGACTTGCAACCGACGTTCTCCTTCAAGATCCGCGGCGCCTACACCCGCCTGTCACGCCTGACGCCCGCCCAGCGCGAGCGCGGGGTCATCACCGCATCGGCAGGCAACCACGCCCAAGGTGTGGCACTGGCGGCCGCGCACCTGGGCGTCAAGGCCACCATCGTCATGCCTACCACCACGCCATCGCTCAAGGTCGAGGGCGTTCGCTCCCGTGGCGGGCACGTGGTGCTGCATGGCGAGAGCTTCCCCCATGCCCTGGCCCATGCGCTGGCGTTGGCCGATAGCGACGGCGCGACCTTCGTGCCGCCGTTCGACGACCCGGACGTGATCGCCGGCCAAGGCACCGTGGCCATGGAGATCCTGCGCCAGCACCCCGGCGCGCTGCACGCGATCTTCGTGCCGGTCGGCGGCGGCGGGCTGATCGCCGGCATCGCGGCCTACGTCAAGTACCTGCGCCCCGAAGTGAAGGTGATTGGTGTCGAGCCGGAAGACTCCAATTGTCTGCAGGCGGCGATGGCCGCGGGCGAACGGGTGATCCTGCCGCAGGTCGGCACCTTCGCCGACGGTGTCGCGGTGGCCCAGATCGGCGCCCATTGCTTCGAGCTGTGCCGCCATTTCGTCCACGAGGTGGTGACGGTCAGCAGTGACGAGCTGTGCGCGGCGATCAAGGACATCTATGACGATACCCGCTCGATCACCGAGCCGTCCGGTGCCCTGGCGGTGGCCGGGATCAAGAAGTACGTGGCCCGTGAGGGCTTGCAGGGGCAGGCGCTGGTGGCCATCGACTCCGGCGCCAACGTCAACTTCGATCGCCTGCGCCATGTGGCCGAGCGCGCAGAACTGGGTGAACAGCGCGAAGCGGTGATCGCCGTGACCATCCCCGAACAGCCCGGCAGCTTCCGTGCTTTCTGCCAGGCCCTGGGCAAGCGGCAGATCACCGAGTTCAACTACCGCTATTACCCGGGCAAGGAAGCGCGGTTGTTCGTTGGGGTGCAGACCCACCCGCAACACGATCCGCGCCAGCAGCTGCTGGCCAGCCTGGGCGAGCAGGGGTACCAGGTGCTCGATCTGACCGACAACGAACTGGCCAAGCTGCATGTGCGCCATACGGTGGGTGGGCATGCGGCGCCGGGTGTGAATGAACGGGTGCTGCGCTTCGAGTTCCCGGAGCGGCCGGGGGCATTGCTCGGGTTCCTGGAGCGCCTGGGCAAGCGCTGGAACATCAGCCTGTTCCACTACCGCAACCATGGCGCGGCGGAGGCGCGGGTGTTCGCTGCGCTGGAGGTGCCGGACGATGAACTGGACGGGTTGCCCAGGGCGCTGGACGAGATGGGGTATCGGTATTGGGATGAGACGCAGAATCCGGCGTACCAGTTGTTCCTGGGGTGATGTGGCGCGCGCCGTTCGCCGGCACGCCGGCTCCTGCAAAGAGCCATGCGTGCTGGACAGGCGTGGCCATTGTCCTGGGTCAAGATGCTCGCTGCCGTCCAGGTAGATGCTCAAGGCAAACCGTCAGCGTGAGAGGACCCGGCCATGAGCAGCACCTTCTTCATCCCCGCCGTGAACATCATGGGCATCGACTGCCTGGACGAGGCGATGACCGCCATCGCCGGCTACGGCCTGCGCAAGGCCCTGATCGTCACCGACCAGGGCCTGGCCAAGGCCGGCGTGGCCGAGCGTATCGCCGGCATGCTGGCGATGCGTGATATCGACTCGGTGGTATTCGATGGCGCCAAGCCCAACCCGAGCATCGCCAACGTCGAGGCGGGCCTGGCCCTGCTTCGGCAATCGCGCTGCGACTGCGTGGTTTCGCTGGGCGGCGGCTCACCCCACGATTGCGCCAAGGGCATTGCCTTGTGCGCCACCAACGGCGGTCATATCAGCGATTACGAAGGTGTGGATCGCTCGGAAAAGCCGCAGTTGCCGTTGATCGCCATCAACACCACCGCCGGCACGGCCAGCGAGATGACGCGTTTTTGCATCATCACCGACGAGGCACGCCATGTGAAAATGGCCATCGTCGACCGCAACGTCACACCGATTCTCTCGGTCAACGACCCGGCGCTGATGGTCGGGATGCCCAAGGGGCTGACTGCCGCCACCGGCATGGATGCCCTGACCCACGCCATCGAGGCGTATGTCTCGACGGCGGCCACGCCGATCACCGACGCCTGCGCGCTCAAGGCCATCAGCCTGATCAGTGACAACCTGCGCCAGGCGGTGGCGGATGGCAGCGACCTGCAGGCGAGGGAGAACATGGCCTATGCGCAGTTTCTGGCGGGTATGGCATTCAACAATGCGTCGCTGGGCTATGTGCATGCCATGGCCCACCAGCTGGGTGGTTTTTACGACCTGCCCCATGGTGTGTGCAACGCCGTGCTGTTGCCCCATGTGCAGCGGTTCAACGCCAAGGTCAGCGCGGCGCGCCTGCGTGATGTGGCCAAGGCCATGGGCGTCAAGGTGTGCGGGCTGGATGCGGAGCAGGGCGCCGGTGCGGCGATCTCGGCCATCGAGCACCTGGCGGCGGCGATTGGTATCCCGGACGGGTTGGCGGAGCTGGGGGTGAAGGTCGAGGATGTGCCGGTGCTGGCGGCCAACGCATTGAAAGATGCCTGCGGGCTGACCAATCCGCGGGTGGCAAGCCAGGTGGAGATCGAAGCGATCTTCAAGGCGGCGTTCTAGCCTGTAGGAGCGGTTTTAGCCGCGATGCAGGCACCGCGGTGTCCAGCACCCGCTTCGCGGGTGATCGCGGCTAAAGCCGCTCCTACAGGGATCGAGCAAGGCTTGGGGCGGCGCATCTAACGCTCGCGCATGAAGAACCCTGCCACATACTTGCGGAAGGTTTCCAGGCTCTTGAAGTCGGCGTAGCGCTTGAAGTTCTCGGTGTCCGGTTCCGGCCCCAGCGGTTTTTCCAGCAGTGACACCGACAGCACACGGTCCTGGTCCGAGGTCAGCACCAGTTCATCCATGACCTGGCCGCCGATCACCGGCCGGCGCATCAGCACCTTCACACCCTTGCTCGCCATCCAGTCGATCAACGACACCAGCGCCTTGAGCGGCTCGCGCTCTTCATCGCGGTAGACCGGGAACAGATGCGCCCGTGACAACACGGGGACGCTGGCCACATGAATCAGCTCGTAGAAATGGCTGCCCGCAGTGGCGGGCGAATAAAGCGCCAGCGCCAGCAACGGGCCGGCCGTACGGTTGCCGCCCCAGTACTGGTGATGGCCTTGGAAGTCGAAGCCGTCTTCGCTGCGAGCCGTGACGACCTTGCGCCCCTTGATCTGTTCGACACAATCGAGCAGCAGGCCATGGCGGCGGTGGTTGCCGAACACCGTGGCTTCGCGCAGCCGGGTCTTGAGCATCATCATGTGCTTCATGTCCAGGCGGGTTTCCAGGTAGTTGCTGGCCGGCACCCGCTCCAGCAGCGGATAGCGGCCGGCGACGCCCCGCAGTTCGGCGAACTGCGCAGTGAGGTCTTTCTTCAAGTGGGTGGCATAGACGTTTAGGCCACTGGCCTCGATCCAGGTCAGCAGCAACGACAACAGGCGTTGCTGCTCACGGCGCTCACCCGGTTCGCGCGGGGTAACGGCCGTTTCGCTGTCATTGCTGCGGCGATAGTCGCCGAGCAGGCGCAAGGGGGTATCCGGTGCCAGCCAGGCGGCGGGCTGAGTGGTTTCTTCGCTGTGCTCGCCAGCTTCCCGCGGGTCCTTGGTGAACGGGCAGCCTGTGGTGTGCTCCGGGGTGTCGGGGTTGTTGCGCAGGAACAGCGTGCCGGTATTGCCGTTGAGGGTGACGTTGAGCACCGGCAGGGCATCCTTGCGGCAGTCGCAGGCCAGCCAGTGGTTGGCGCCACGCACCTTCATCAGCAACTGGTTGGCCTGCAGCAGGCGAGGGCCGGACAGGGTGCCGGCGGCGAAACCGGCCAGCATTTCCTCTTCGGCCAGGGTCAGGCTGCGCACCTGCGCGCCGGATTTTTCGATGATACGCATTGAGAAGCAGCTCCAAGCTACGAGCCCCAAGCTTCAAGCAAAGCGGTGATGCTTTCAACTGCGGCTTGAGGCGCATGGCCTGGAAGCTAACTGGGCGGCGAACATTTTCGCGGCGCGGTCGCGGATCTCCTCGACGCTGAGGTCTTCCTTGTGCGTGGAGACGAACCACACGTTGCCGAACGGGTCCTTCAGGGCACCGCTGCGGTCGCCGTAGAACTGATCCTTCAGTGCCGTGACTTGCTTGGCCCCGGCGGCGATGGCCTGGGCGTAGGTCTTGTCGCAGTCCTCGACATAGAGGTGCAGGCCAACTGCCGGATGCTCGATGCTCTGGGTAGCCTTGAGGCTGTCTGGCATGTCGCACGGGTCGGCGAGCATCAGCGAGGAATCGCCGATTTTCAGTTCTGCGTGGCCGACCCGGCCGTCCGGGCCCTCCAGGCGGAACATCTCGACTGCATTGAAGGCTTTCTTGTAGAACTCGATGGCCTTGGCGGCACCCTCGATACCGAGGTAGGGGGTGATGCTGTGCTGGCCTTCGGGGATGGGTTTGACTGCCATGTTCGTAAGCTCCTTTCACGTGGGTGGGGTGCAACACCTGGATGATTAGAGTCGTTCAAACGGGTAGAAAATCGACAGTCGCTTTAGATCGTTTGTCTATAAAAAAGCGCTTCGCCGGCAAGCCGGCCTCCTACGGATCGGCGAAATCCTGCAGGCGCCGGCTTGCCGGCGAGCAGACGGTCAAAAAATATAGTCGGTCGTCAGGAAACTCGACTGCCGGTTACGGATGATTTCGCTGATCAGTTGCTTGTTTGATTCCTGGAACTTCGTTGCAACCAGGGTGCGTATGGAGAACACCCGCAGTGCGTCGTGCACCGACAACGTACCTTCGGCGCTGTTCTTGCGGCCGTTGAACGGGTAAGTGTCCGGGCCGCGCTGGCACTGGGCGTTGAGGTTGATGCGCCCCACCTGGTTGGCGAAGATGTCGACCAGCGCGCCGATGGTCTCGGGGTCGTTGCCGAACAGGCTCAACTGCTGGCCGTAGTCGGAGTCGAGCACATAGTCGATCACCGTCTGCAGGTCACGGTAGGGCACCACCGGCACCAGCGGGCCGAACTGTTCCTCGTGGTACACCCGCATGTCGCGGCTGACCGGGTAGAGCAGGGCGGGGTAGAAGAACGAACCACGGCTCTGGCCACCGCCTTCATTGAGTACCTTGGCGCCTTTGCTTGTGGCATCGGCCACCAGGCCATCGAGGTAGTCGACCTTGCCAGGTTCCGGCAGCGGCGTCAGGGCAACACCCGGTTCCCAGGGCATGCCGGGCTTGAGCGCGGCCAGTTTGCGCTGGAACTTGTCGAGGAACGACTCGACCACATCCTCGTGCACGAAGAGAATCTTCAAGGCGGTGCAGCGCTGGCCGTTGAACGATAGCGCGCCGGTGACGGCCTCTTCCACGGCGTTGTCCAGGTCGACCTGTGGCAGGACGATGCCGGGGTTCTTGGCATCCAGGCCCAGGGCCGCGCGCAGGCGGTGCGGGCGCGGGTGCAGTTTTTTCAGGTCGCTGGCGGCTTTATGAGTGCCGATGAAGGCGAACACGTCGACCTTGCCGCTGGCCATCAGGGCGCTGACCGTCTCGCGACCACGGCCATAGATGACGTTGATCACCCCGGCCGGGAAGCTGTCACGGAATGCCTCGAGCAGCGGGCGGATCAGCAGGACGCCGAACTTGGCCGGCTTGAACACCACGGTGTTGCCCATGATCAGCGCCGGGATCAGCGTGGTGAAGGTCTCGTTCAGCGGGTAGTTGTAGGGGCCCATGCACAAGGCCACGCCCAGCGGCGCGCGACGGATCTGGCCGAGGGTGCCCTGTTCCAGCTCGAAACGGCTGGAGCGGCGGTCGAGGTCCTTGAGTGCATTGATGGTGTCGACGATGTAGTCGCAGGTGCGGTCGAACTCTTTTTCCGAGTCCTTGAGGTTCTTGCCGATCTCCCACATCAGCAGCTTGACCACGGCCGTGCGCTGTTCGCGCATGCGGGCCAGGAATGCCTCGACATGCTGGATGCGTTCGGCCACGCGCATGTTCGGCCAGGCGCCGCGGCCTTTGTCATAGGCGGCGACGGCGGCGTCCAGGGCGGTGAGTGCGGTGTCGGCATCGAGCAGCGGGGCGCTGCCGAGGATCACCTGGCGCTCACCGTCGCCGTCCTTCAGCCAGACCGGGCTGCGTACCGTGGCCAGTGGGCCGTCCCAGCGCCTGAGCTCCCCGGCGACGAGGTAATCGCGTTGTTCCAGAGGTTCGCCCAGGCGCCAGGCTTCGGGAACATCTTCAGGGGCGGGAAACAACGAATCGAGCAGACGGTCCATGGGCACTGCACCTCTCTAATCCAGATGATGAAACGCTTCAGCCGATGAGCATGCGCTCACCGGCTGAAAAACACCAGTCTGGCTCATGAAGCGGTGTGTGGCACCCGCCTTGTGGTCATTCCTCGAAGGGTGGAGGGAACACCTCGTCCTCCAGCAGCCTCATCGCGCCGATCGACAAGGCATAGTCTCTGACCCGAGGGTCGGCGAAGGTGCGCAGCCGTTCCCACAATTGTGGCTGGCTGTAGTCGGGCAATTGCTGCAGGCCCCTGAGCTCTCGGCGGTAGGCCAGTGGCAGATCGTTCCAGATGCCCCAGTCGTCGACGTCGGTGTCTTCGAGCATTTCCTCATAGTCGGCGTCGGCAACCAGCAGGTCGATGCCGTGCTGATCGTAGTAGGCCTGGATCTGCTGGCTGACCTGCTCGCTCAGGTCGTCGCTCTCCAGCCACAGGTTCTGGGCGGCAACGCGGGACAGCTGCAGGTCTTGCGGCAGGTTTGCGAAGCGGTTGTCGCGCAGGTCGAAAACCCTCGGCTGCCAGTCGTCGTCATTGCGAATGCCCGCAGGCCAATCCACAAGCTCACAGTGGTTGAGGTTGAGGATATCGAGGTCGTCCAGCTGACCGAGGTCGGGGCTTCGGGCCAGGGTATTGTGCGACAGGTCTAGCAGCTCCAGGCCGCTCAGGCGATCGAGGGCCGCCTGATTGGCGTCGTTCCAGACGATTCGATTACCTTGCATGTCGAGCCGTCGCAGCGACTCCGGCACAGCGATATCGGGGATCTGCGCCAGCCTGCAGTCCACCAGGTGCAGGTGCTCCAACCGGGGAAAGCGTTCGAGGAACTCCGCGGGCAGCTCGGTCAAGTCGCGATTGCCGGTCAGGTCCACGCGTTGGATATGCTCGAAGCGGTCCGGTAACGCCAGCGCTGCGAGGTCCTCGTCTGTCAAAGCCAGGTCGGACAGGCTCAGCAGGTGAACAGCATGCCCTTCTTCTTCGGAAAACTCAGAAATGCGCTGCCAGTTGCTTACCAATTTGCGGGCGGCGGCATGGCGCAGTGGATTATCGCCTACCCAGGCACGCAGTTCGTCGCGAAAGTCCATGAGTTCGCGTTCCAGGTTGGTCATCTGTTGCACAGGGTCCAGCCCTGCCGCGACCCATTGTGTCAGTTGTTCATTGATCTGCAAGTCAGCGGCCTCGGGATAGAGTTGCCGGTAGCGTCGGAACGTCGCACCGATGTCGATGCGCGGGGCCGCTTCCTCCATGCCACCCGACAGCCCTCCGCGCGGTCCCCAGCCCAGCGCAGAGGGTTCGAGCAGGCGCATCGCTCGCGTATTGTCAGACGCCGCCAGGCGATGGATCGCGCCACGCAGGCTATCGATATCATTGTGTGCCAGCCCCAGGACCTGATGGTCGCTCCGGGACAGTACATGGAGGACAGCCCTGCCAAGGTCACGCTCCCGAGGTTGCGCGACTGGTCGCTCCCCGAGGTGGGCCTCGTAACCTTCGGCGGACTTGATCACGACGCAAGTGCGGCTGCCTGACTCGGCGCCCGAGGCCATCAGCACGGGGCCTCGGGGCGAGGCAGCACGCAGTTCGAGGCGCAGTTGCGCAGGCCAGCCGGGGAGCTGGGGCAGGGCATTGATGATCAGGCGCTCGCTGTCGGCGCTGGCCTGCTCGGGCAGGTAAAGGCCTTCCAGCGCGCTGTTCAGGAACTGGCGGGCCGAGTCGTTCTGCACGGATGAAAGGGCTTGCGATGGCAGTTGCTCTTCGGCCTGCAGGCGCCTGATCATTGACGCAGTCAGGCGTGGGTAGTCCTGAAGCAGGCGCCCTGGTACCGGTCGCCACAGGCGCTGACTGCCGTCGTCGAAGGTCACAGGCTCGAGGTTCTCCATCAACGTGCTCGAACCAAGCGCTTTCACGACTTTCCCAGCAAGGTGCAAGCCGCCTACCACCGCGAGGTTGATCGCGACCGATTGGAGATGCTGCATGGCTTGCTGGCGATCACCGACCTGCCAGGCTTCATAGCCTTCGTAGGTTTCATCCAGCAACTGGTAGGCAATCACGGCGGTCATGAGCGAGCCTAATGCCGGGACGAACAGGCCGGCGATCATGAGCGCATTCAGGCCAGCGCTGTTCCACAGCGCTTTGCGAGCTTTGTACGCCAGTTCATCGGCATCGGCGGTGGGCACGGCCACTTGCCTGGCCTCGCGCTTGAGACGGGCCAGGTGGTCATTGTGCAGGAAATCGTAGAGATCACCTGTGATCGGTGAGGCTTCCAGGTGCAAGTCGGCATCTGCGCGCAGCGGCCAGGCCTGGCCTGCGGGTGAATCACCCTGGGCGTCGAGGTTCTGTCGTAGGCGACTGCAAAACAGTGCACGTTGCGCGCTTGGGACCAAGTCCATGAAGCGTTGGCGGAACGTGGCGTCCAACAGCGCCGTGCGCAAATACTCCCGCAGTGCATCGAGGTCGTCGAAGGCGCACAGTGTTTCCAGTTGCCCGGGCAGGTGCAGCAGCAGGCCAGGCGCACCGGTTTCGATGATGACAGCCTCGTGCACGGTGACGCCGAACAGGCTCAGTTGCCTGCAAGGGAGGGCATGGCCGTCGGTCAGCAGCGATTGCACGGCATCCCATGCCGGGCCGTCGAGTCGATGACGTATGCGCGCAAGATCGGCCGCCAGGCGCAGGCGGTCCTGGTAGACGCTGACCGCCGCCCGGCGAGTGGCCGCAGGTGCGAACAGGGTATCGAGGTGATCCTGGTAGCGCTGGCCGATATCCAGTTCGCGGCAGGTCCTGGCGAATGCGTCGGGCGAAAGCGCCAGCGGATTGATGGTCACCTGCTCCGACGGCAGAGCGATGCTCACTTCGGTTTCGCTGTCACCCAGCGTCGTCTTGCCCATCACGGTGGTCTTGAGCACCGTCCAGTCATCGTCCAAGGCAAGGGCGCTGTCCCAACTGAACGTGGCCCGGTCGCTGAAGTTCTGCAGGGCGGCTTCGAGCAGACTGCGGTGTTGGTGATGGGTGACATACACCTGGAAGGTGTAGAGGTGCTTCAACCACACCAGCCCGGCCTTGCGCAGTGGGGCGCTGAAGCCGTGGCTGTTGCGCAAACGTTCGGCAAGCAGCGGCTCGGCGAACGCGTTGATGCTCTTCAGTCCGCGTAGCTGTTTGGCCAGCAAGCGTTGCGAGCCCATCAGGCGCGCCTGGCTGGCCTCCACGGCCTTGCGAAGGCAGGGCGCGGCATTGGCGAACCAGTCGGCTTCGGCGCCGGGCAGGCCCTGTGCCGGTGCGATAGCGTCGCCTAGCCGCTGCCAGTGTTCGGGGGTAGCGTCCTGGGCCCAGGCGGGTAGCTGGCGTTCGAGGAGGGCCTGGTGTGGATTGGGCTTGTTCGAGTCCATGTGTGGCTCCTTGCAAAAGCGCGATCAGACCTGTCTTGGCGCTGCCTCGGGTGATACATAGCTCTGGCTGCGGTCGGGCGGCAAAAGAAACCTCAATTTCGTCCGTGCCGCGCCGATAACCGCTCAATAGCCTTACGTCGCCTGCCTATGACCCTCTCCCAACTCCCCCATGAAGCGCCGCCGTCCACTCCCGCCGCGCTGCGCCAAACGCTTAACCGCCTGCTGCCGGTCGGCTTCGCCCTGGTCGGCATTGGCCTTTCGGTTGCCCTCGGCTATCTCGATGCACAGCGCGAACGCAACGAACAGTTGGGTAACCTTGCCGCGCGCCTGGCTGGAATGCGCGGGGCGCTGGAGGCACAGCTGGGTGCCGCGTTCGGTGAGGCCGAAGGCATCGCCCAATTGATCGCCACTGATGGCACGATCAGCCCGGCACATTTCCACGGCATGGCTCGCAATGCCCTGCAGTCGATGCCCTACATGCGCCATATCGCGCTGGCGCCGGCAGATGTGATCAGCGATGTCTATCCAATGCAGGGTAACGAGCGGCTGATCGGGCTGGACTACCGCCAGTTGCCGGACCAGTTTCCTCTCCTGCAATCTGCCCGTGATCAGGCGCGTCCGGTGCTGGCGGGGCCGCTACAGCTGTACCAGGGCGGCAGGGCACTGATCTACCGGCGGCCGGTGTTCATCACGGGCAAGCGTGGCGTGCAGTTTTACTGGGGCAATGTGTCAATCGTGGCCGATATCGACCGGCTGTTGCTCAGCGCAGGCCTGCGCCCGGACACCGAGTTCGAGCTGGCGGTGCGCGGTGTCGACGGCAAGGGTGCCGATGGCGCGCTGATCTGGGGTGACCCGCGGTTGTTCGAAGAGTCCCAGGTGAAGATGACCGTCGAAGTGCCCGGGGGTGTCTGGCAGTTGGTGGCCGCGCCTCGGGCGAGCGCGGCAGGGCTGGACTTGTTCGCCTCGCCGCTGTTCCTGTTCGCCTTGAGTTGCACCGGGTTGTTCAGCCTGTTCGTCGCCCAGCTCAATCGCAAGCAGCGTCTGCTCGAACAGCGTAACCGTGAGCTGCGCCAGTACCAGGCCCAGCTGGAGCGCCTGGCCCATTACGACACCATCACCGGGTTGCCCAACCGAGTGCTGTTCCAGCAGCAACTGACCGAGGCCATCCTGCAGGACCATGGCCTGGCGGTGCTGATGCTCGATATCGACGGCTTCAAGCAAGTCAACGACAGCCTTGGCCACCCCATGGGCGACCTGCTGCTGCAACAAGCCACCGCGCGCTTCCTGCAGGAACTGCACAGCCAGGATCGGGTATGCCGCCTGGGCGGCGATGAGTTCGTGTTCATGCTCCAGGGCGCTCAAGGGCAGGTGCAGCACCAGATCCGCGCCTTGCTGCGCTGCCTGCAGCGGCCGTTCGATCTCAACGGCAATGCCACTCTGGTCACCGGCAGCATCGGTTTGGCCTGGAGCCCACAGCACGGTGAAGACGCCGACAGCCTGCTGCGTCACGCCGACACCGCCATGTATGCGGCAAAGGAAAGTGGGCGCAATGCCTGGCGCCCATACCACCCGGACATGACCGAGCGCCTGCAGCAACGTCTCGAGCTGGAGCGCAACCTGCGCAGGGCTCTGGAGCACAACGAGTTCGAACTGTGGTACCAGCCCAAGGTCGACCTGTTCAGTGGGCAACTGGAAGGTGTCGAGGCGCTGCTGCGCTGGCGGGATCCGCACCATGGCCTGGTGTCTCCCGCCGAGTTCATTCCGTTGGCCGAGCGCACCGGCCTGATCATTCCACTGGGCGAGCGGGTGCTGGAGCTGGCGTGTGCCCAACTGGCCGCCTGGCGTGCCGGCGATGGCTTGCCCGGGCCGCTGGCGATCAATGTGGCGGCTTTGCAGATCGAGCGCAGCGACTATGTCACCAGCCTGGCGTCGGCGCTGGAGCGCCACAGCCTGCCGGCCAACCTGCTGGAGGTGGAGATCACCGAAAGCCTGCTGATGGAGAGCCAGCAGCAAGCTTGCGCGGTACTTGCCCAGTTGCAGGCCATGGGCGTGGCCACGGCGGTGGACGACTTCGGCACCGGGTATTCGTCGCTGGCTTACCTGCGGGCACTGCCAATCGACCATCTGAAGATCGACCGGGCCTTCATCAAGGACTTGCCCGAGGACGACGACGCCGTGGCCGTGGCCAGGGCAATCATCGACCTGGGGCATGCCCTGGGCTTCAGGATCACCGCCGAGGGTATCGAAACCCAGGCCCAGTTCGATTTCCTGCGTAACGCCGGGTGCGATCAGGGCCAGGGCTTCCTGTTCGGCCGACCGATGCCCGCCGCCGACCTGGCTCGCTGGCTGGCGGCCAACGAGAGCCGCCGCCGTGGTGCATGACGGTCAGAGATCGAGTAGTTCGAGCGCAGGCCGGTCGAGGGCGTGCTGGAGAAATGCCGGGTCGTTGTCCATGCGCGCGATCCGCTGCCAGATCGCCTCGCGGGTCGACGCCGGATCGTGCTCGAACTGCATGCTTTCCAGGACTGCTCGCAGGCCCCGGCGATAGTGCAAGGGCAACTTTTGCCATAACCGCAGGCGCTCAGGGCTGGCGTCATGCAACAGTTCCTGGTAGTCGAAATCGCTGACCAGCAGGTCGATACCATGACGTTGGTAATAGTCCTCGATCTGTTCGCGTATCACCGGATTCAGCCAGTCACTTTCCAGCGCCAGGGGATTACCGACATCGGGGGGGACCTCGAAGCCTGTCGGCAGGCGCTCGAACGCGTTGCCCGAAAGGTCCAGCAACAGCGCCTGGCGAAGTTGCCCAAGCCCAGTTGGCAACTCACTCAAGTGCGCATTGTTGAGCATCAGCGAGCGCAAGCCTGGCAAACGGTCAAGTGCGGGTGCGCGCAGCAGCGGATTGCCGCTCAGGTCCAGCAGTCGCAGGCTGGACAGGCGATCGAGCGCGGCCTGGGCACGATCGTCCCAGGTGATACGGTTGAATTCCATGTCCAGCCAGTTCAAGCGTTCAGCAGTGGCGATGTGCGGAGGGTGGGTGAACCGGCAATTGCCCAGGTTCAATCGCGTGAGGCGGGGAAGGGACCTGAGCAGTGGTTCGGGCAGGTGGCTGAGTGTCGCATTGCCACGCAGGTTCAGGTCCTCGATGTGCCTGAAGCCTTCACCTAGCGTAAGGTCGGCGATATCGCGATTTTCAAGCTCCAGCCCGGATAGGTCGAGGCTATGCAACGCCCGGCCATCGATCAGCCAGGCAAAGTTGTTACGCCGCCAAGCGTTGAGGATGGCACGTGCCGCGCGCTGGCGGCGGGGTATCTCGCCTGCCCAGGCGCCCAATCGCTCACGCAGGTCGCGCAGTGAGCGCTCACGGACAAGCAGTTCGGCTTCCGGTGCGATCAGCCGTTGTCGCCATTTAGCAAACACTTGGCTGATCTGTGTGTCGCTGACCCCGGGGTAAAGACGGCGGTAGCGGGCGAACAAGGCATTGCGTGGAGATTGCAGCACCGATTGTGGCGTCAGCGGTGTACCGCCGCGCAGGCCAAGCCTCGGTGATGGGCGTTTCAGCCCCCAGAGGCGGTGTGGCCATTCACTGCGCGTTTGCACGGCCTGCTGCCGGATCAGGCCGCCCAGGGTCTCTGGGCGATCCACTTGCAATGATCCGCGCATGGCCTTGGGAAGGGTGTCATGCAACGCATCGAGCAACGTACGGTATTGGTGGCCGGCGACAGGGCGATCGCCTTTGTAGACCTCGAAGCCCTCGGTGGATTTGACCAGCACGCGCCGCCAGCGCGCCTGCTCAGGCCCGGTGCTGGCGAGCAGGTTCCCATCAGGTCGGGACTGGCGCAGTTCAATGCGCAGTTCACCGGTGTTACCTGGCAATCGTTCCAGACAATCAAGCAAGAGGCGCTCGCTGTCGCTGCTGGCCAGGGCAGGGCGGTAAAGGCCCTCCATCGCACGCAGGATCGGTAGCTGCCCTTGCGTCTCGGCCGCCTGGCTGCGCAACCATTGCGGCAGTTGCTCACCCTTGGCCCAGGCTCCGAGCTCCTGCGCCGACAGGCGTGCCAACAATCTTCGAGCCAATGGGGTGGTCAGGCGTGGATAAGCCTGTATCAGTTGCTGTTCCAATTCATCGGTGGCCTGACTTGCGTACAGGCTTTCAAGTGCTTCGGATCCCAGCTCGGGCAAGCGTCTGGTCATTGCCATTCGCACCAGGGTGTCAGTCAGCAGGGCGGGTGTCGGCTGGTTCGCCAGGTAAACTTCCTGAAGGCGAGCGCGATCGACGCCGCTGATATCCAGGGCCTCCAGCAGCTCGGCGTCGTCGAGCGCTTCCACGCCAAATCCGGGCCCCAGCCGGCGTAGCAACTGGACATCGCTCCATCGTTGAGGCTCCTCCTGTTCGACGTGCCAGGCGCCTTCGTCGTTGTGTTCGAGCCAGGGTCGGTAGGCGTCGTCCCGTTCCGGATGGACGATTCGCCAGCGCCCCGTGCTGCTGTCCAGTGCCTGGCGATAGG
This sequence comes from Pseudomonas entomophila, assembly GCF_018417595.1. Classification (NCBI taxonomy): domain Bacteria; kingdom Pseudomonadati; phylum Pseudomonadota; class Gammaproteobacteria; order Pseudomonadales; family Pseudomonadaceae; genus Pseudomonas; species Pseudomonas entomophila. The sequence goes on along the minus strand of NZ_CP070982.1, from coordinate 3,180,034 downwards.
TTCTTCCTCCGATACGAATGAAATGCTGGCCCTGATGCAGGTACTGCCCCTTGGCGTTGGGCCGCACGGTCTCGGGGAGTTCGACCGGGCTTTGATAGGGGGCCAGGTCGGGTTTGCGCAGTCGCTGGCTGCCGTCATCCAGGGTTATCGGGTCCAGGCCTTCGAGCAAAGGGCTGTTGAAAAGCCTGGGCAAGACCTTGCCGGCCACATGCAGCCCGGCCATCAGGCCGAGGTTCAGGCCCACCGCTTCAAGATGGCGCAAGGCCAGATGGCGGTCGCCTGCGTGCCAGGCTTCGTAGCCTTCGTAGGCTTCATCAAGTAGTTGGAAGGCTGTGACCGCCAGCATGAACGTACCCACGGCGGGAACGAAGAGGCCGGCAATCATCAGCGCATCCAGGCCCGCGCTTTCCCACAGCGCCAGGCGCTGCTTACGTTCCTGCTCGTCCGCGTCGGCGGTGGGCACGGCAAACAGTCGGGCCTCGGCCTGCAGACGGGCTACATGGTCTTTGTGCAGAAAGTTGAAAATCTCCCCGGTTACCGGTAGCTGCGCCATATGCAGGTCTGCCTGGGCTCGACGCTGCCAATTCTGCTCGGTTGGCGAATTGCCGTTGGCGTCGAGGTTCTGCTGCAGGCGGCCGAGAAACGTGGCCTGCTGCAGCCGGGGCACGTAATCCAGAAAGCGTTGGCGGAACGCCGCATCGAGCAGGTCACTGCACAGTTGCTCGTGCAGGCTTTCCATGTCGGTGAACTGGCGCAGCGCTTGGTCCTGTTCGGGGAGGCTGATCAGCAGGCCGGCCTGGCCGGCATCGATGATCAGGACTTCATGCAGAGGGATGTCGAACAGACTCAGCCGGGCACAGGGCAGGGAGGAGGCGCCGTCGAGCAGCGTCTTGAGTGTGTCCAGTGCAGCCCCCGTCAGGCGATGGCGCAGGAAGGCGATATCCGCTGCCAGGCGCAGGCGGTCCCTGTGGACCTGCTTGCTGAGCTCGGCAACCTTGGATGGCGCGAATACTGACGCCAGGTGATCTTGGTAGCGTTGGCCCAGGTCCAGTTCGCGGCACGTCCGGGCGAAGTCCTCCGGTGACAGCCCCAGGGCGGTAATCGTGTAGGTTTCCGAAGCCATGACGATGTCCACCCAGGTTTCGCTGTCACCGAGCGTGGTCTGGCCAACCACGGTGCTCTTGTTCACCTGGATGCCTTCGCTGGGTGCCAGTGCGCTGTCACGGCTGAAGGTGACGTTGCCGGCGAAGTTGTGCAAGGCGGCTTCCAGCAGCGTGCTGCGCTCGTGGCGAGAGACATTCACCTGGTGGGTCCAGCGGTGATGGATGCGGATCAGATCGGTACTGCGCAGCGGGTGGTCGAAACCGTGCTCCGTGTGCAGGCGCTCTGCAAGCAGAGGCTCGGCGAACTCGGCGATCTGACGCAGAGGTTTGATCGCCCGTGCCAGGGCCTGCTGAGAGCGGGCGAGGCGGGATTGGCTGTCCTGTACCTGCTCGCGCAGGTCCGGGGCCGCGTTGGCGAACCAGCTCGGGGGCTGTTCGGTGGTGCCTTGGGCAGGTGCCAGCGCATTGTTTAGGGGGCGCCATTGTTCGGCAGTGGCCTGGCGTGCCCAGGCGGGCAAGCGTTGTTGCAACAGCGACTGGTGGGGGATGTCGTTCGGCATGATGCTGCTCCTGTCGAGGGGAGCGGCAAGCAGACACCATTAACCTTACGTGCCTGCAGCATATAACGCTGGGTATTTTCAGTATCGGACGCGATAAGGGAAAAGTTACCTCTACCGAAGCAGTAGCTATAAGCGGTGGTTTTACAAGCACGTGTGCCCTGATACAAATTTTGACGTCATAAAAAATGCAGGATTGATGTCAATTGGCCGCTTGCCAAGGTCGGGTCGCGCATCTTTACTTGTTACTGGATATGAGTTGCTTGCGAAATGTTTGTCATGTTTATCAAATAATTACGTGCGATATCCAAGGGTAAGCCACTTTTTCTGATCTGCCCCAACGGCAGCATGCATGGACATCGGAGAAGACATGAAAGCGCACTTGGCGGCCATTGCCCGGACACTCCTATCACCTTCCCTGCGCTACGAAATAAGAAATGCTTCTAACAAACTACGCGATCTGCTCAGTCGCGCCTGTTTCTGGCGTTGGGAAGTCGCCAGGTTCAAGTTGCAGCAGGAGAGCCCCTACGAGATCCTCTACATCGGTAGAAAACAACAACGGGCCATGGCCAAGTTGCTGATCGGCGGGAAATCCCATGGGGATGTGCCGGTCGCGGAAGGCGAAAAACGCGCGAGCGCAGCCGGTCATGTGGTCGTGGTCAGTGAAATGCCCACGTCAGGGGCGTTGAACGTGCCTCATTACCTGAGTGCCGTGGTGCCCCTGGGGCGCTCCCTGGACGAGATAACCGCCCGTTACGACAGCGAACTGCGTCGCAGCATTCGCAAGCATCGGCCGCTGTACCAGATGCGCCAGACCCTTGACGACGAAGAGATCGCCATGGCCGACAGGGAACTGCTACGGCCTTATGCCACGGCACGCCAAGGTATCCATGCGGCGCAGTTTCCCACCGACGATGTGTTTCGCCTGGCCAAGGGGGTGGGGCGGCTCGACCTGATCACCTTCGAGGGGGAAGTGGTGGCCTGTCACCTGGGGTGCGAGATCACTCGGGGTGGCAAACGGTACTGGAGCACCTTGCGCTTCGGCTATTGCGAAGCGGTGTTCTCGGACGCCAAGCGCCTGCGCGAGGTCAACTCCATCACCACGTTCATGGCGCTCGAATGGGCATTGGAGAACGGTTTCGACTACTACGACATTGGCCTGTGCCTGGCCCGGCCGGATGACGGATTGCTGAAGTGGAAGAGAAGACGTGGTGGCGATATCGACTCACTGGGCAATCATGCCTACATGTTCGTGCGCCTGCCCAAGACCGGTGTGGCGCAGTTCCTCTGGGACACGCCACTGTTCGCCGTGGAAGGCAGCAAGTTGACGCTTCACCTGGGATTGCCGGATGAAGCCAGTGACGAGGAAGTTGCCGACCGTTATCACGAAATGGTCTTTGGCGGCCTGCACAAGATCTATCTCTACGGCGCGGGTCGCGCTGGCGAGCAGTTCCTCGAGACCCTGCGCACGCGCTACGCCAATCTGCAGTCGCCCCCCTCGATGGAGCGCATCTTTTCCAATTGAGCCCGGTGCCGGCTCGCCGACGCCATCCTCAAGGGAGCACGCCTCATGGAAAGTGATATTTCGAAACTCAGCGAAGTGCCCGTGGCCAGTCTGCATACCTGGACCCTTGCTGCCTACAAGTACATGGCGAGGAAGCGTCTCGCACGCAAGGCGGACCTGGACATCAAGCGCGTGGCGGCGAAAAGCTGGGATATCGCCCCCGGCGAGACCACGCTCTCGCCTCCGGCGTTCTACCTGCCCAACCAGATGGAGCGGGTGACCGGCTGGGAAGGCAAGCGTTTCTACCCCTACGTGCACCCCGGGCGCACCATGGAGGGTGGCATCACCACGGAGCAAGGCCCGACACGGGGCTACCTGATCAAGGATGTCTGGCTGGTCGACGGCGCCCTGTACAAGGGTGACGCCAGCCACTGGCTGTCGCTGAAACCTAGCGCGTTCCCGCGCATCATCGTCGAACATGAGCTTGAACGTGCGGCGGCCTACTGCACGCAGAACGGCAATACCTGGTTCGGTACCTGGCTGATGGAAGACTGCCCGACCTATGCCCTTGCATGCGAGGAGGGCATTCCGATCACCACCGCGCCATCCAGGCGATTTCCGCTGTTCGCCCAAGGGCCGGCCTACGAAGACTGGCTGGGGATGCAGCCGCTGCGTTTGCGCAGCGCGTTCATCCGCGAACTGGTGTTGTTCGACGACCTGAGCAACAACCGCAATCGGCACCTGCGCTACCGGGCGATGGGCGACAAGCTGCTGTCACATGTGGAACATGCGCCCCATCCCGGTGTATTCATCCTGCGGGGCAGCGACGGTGACCTGCGCCTGCTGCGCAATGAGCTCGAGATCGCCGAGCACCTGCGCCAGCACAGGGGCTTCAGGGTCATCGACCCGATGAAGAACGAGGTCCCGACGATCATCGCGGCCTGCGCAGGGGCGCGGGTGGTGATCGGCGTCGAGGGCAGCCAGTTGGTCCATGGCGTCAACGTCATGCAGGCAGGCAGCACCTTGCTGGCGTTGCAGCCCCCCAACCGTTTTGTCAGCTACTACAAGTACCTGACCGACCGGGACCAGCAGCACTATGCCTTCGTGGTCGGCGTGCCGGAGGGCGAAGGTTTCAGGATCGATATCGACGAGGTCGAACGCACATTGGACCTGTTGCCATCCTGAGACGCTTGCGCTGGTTGCGCGTGAAGGGGTGATGGGCCGGATTATTGCAGCAGTTTCAAGGGGGGGCGACCTGTCAAATAATGATCGAAAAGCACAATCATTCTCTTTTGATGTTCGCCGATGAAACACTTTGCTGTTCTCTGTCGGCGTCAAGTAAAGATCACGATGGCGTACCCTCGACATGATTGTTGCGCAAGGGTTTTTGAATGTTTGATTGTCTTGGTGATTTTCAAAGAAATCTTGCTTTGGCTGTGTGAAAAGACAGTTGCATAATTTGTTGGCGGGATTTTGACGAGCACAATGATGTCCGATTGATTTTTATTATGGTGTCGGATCGTTGACGTAATGTCATTGTGCCCATAAGCTCAATTTACCAGCGATGGAAACTACCGCTCACCTACAACGGTTATCCTCTTTCCAGGAGGGGAATATGCGCTCGACACTGTTCATCAAGTCGATTTTCCTGTTGGTGCTTATTAGTGGCGCAGCGCGAGCGGCCGATTCTTATATCAACCAGTCGAGTGTCATTCCTCTGGCGACGGCAGGTTGGCTGTTTGGCTTCGCCGTCATCGGTTTTGTCGCGGTAGCCAATAGAAAGCGGATCTGACGGCCTGCCTGGAAGGCTTGAACTTGACCCGATCCAAGCGCCTTTCCAGGTCCGCGTCGGCAAATCGACGGTCAATGGCGATCGACAGCACTGTCAACCGCTTGAGAATTCCCGGGCGATTGCTATATTCCACTAGCCAGCATCAACAGCCAGCACCATAACTTTCTGGTGATGGCACGGCTGGCAAAGCGGACCTCCAGGATGATCGGGGTCGCCGCAGCGAGCCGTGTGGCTGCGAAGCGGAGCGAAGAGGTAGTGTGCTGTTCTCGTTCAGTGCTCTTTTGCATGGCCACCCGTTGGCCGGAGGGACCCCTCATGGTGCGTTTGCTGCTTCCCCTGCTGGGCGTGCTGATGCTGTGGTCCGGTGCATCTGGCGCCAACGAACCGACAACCCCCTACTTGCTGAACCCCGGCGACAAGGTGCTGATTTCCGTCTGGCAGGAAGATACCCTGCGACGGGAAACCACCGTGCTTCCAGATGGCAGCATCACCTTCCCATTGGCTGGCCGGGTCGATGTAGCCGGTCTGGATGCTGCCACCGCCACACAGAAGATCAGCGTCAAGCTCAAAACCTACCTCGCCGAGCCGAATGTCAGTGTCGACATCCTCAATCCGGCCGGCAACGTCGTGTATGTCCAAGGCAAAGTCATCAAGCCGGGCCCCGTGCCGATGGCAGGTCCCACCGCTGTGCTGCAGGCCTTGAGCCTGTCGGGTGGACTGGACAAATTCGCCGACGTAAGCGACATCAAGGTGATCCGCATACAGGGCAATGACCAAAAAGTGCTGCCGGTACGTTACAAGGACCTGGTTTCCGGCCGTGACCTTTCCACAAACTTTCAACTCCAGGCGGGCGACACCTTGGTCGTCCCGTGAGCCTGCTCGACTTAATTAAGAATTCATAGTGCCTATTATTCGAACAACAAGTGTTGCAACGGCGTTACTGATTTTGCCGTACACGGGCCTGGCCCAAGCGTCCATCTGGCAATCCTCGGTCGTGGTACCCACGACCGTCGAGTACGACAGCAACCCATTGCTCCTGACCTCGGACGAGAAGGGTGTGATGCGAACGATCATCGAGCCACGCTACAGCCTAGTCGGCACCTTCGACCGCGATGAGTGGCGGCTGGGGCTGGGGGCGCACGTGCTGCATTCCTCCGACACGAGTGTGCTGGGCAATCGCGAGGACCCCGACCTCAGCCTGGGCTGGCGGCGGGAGACCGAGCGCGGGCATTTCGGCTTGAGTGGGCAGTACATCGAAAGCTCGACACTCTCCGGCACCGTGCTCGACACCGGCGTGGTAACCACCGACGGCACGCAGAAACTGAGCACGCTGACTGCGGACTGGAGCTATGCGCTCAGCGAGCGGGGCACCCTGGACAACGAAACCACCTACAACCACGCACGCTATGACATCACCTCGCTGACCGGTTTCGACGAGTACGCGAACACGCTCAAGTACACCTATGCCTGGAGCGAGCGCACCGATGTCTTCAGCAGCATGCGGGTGCGGCGCTATGAGCCGGAGCAGACCAGCGCTGGGGCTGTCGCCACCAACAGCTACACGCCGACCATCGGCATGAAGTACCAGTTCTCCGATCAACTGGAAACCGTCGTGCATCTTGGCGTCAGCCAGGTCTCCGGCTCTGGCCAGCGTCGCGGAGAAGGTGGCGTGTTGCTCAATTACCGGGGCCTGCGCACCGATGCCAGCCTCAGTGCCGAGCGCAGCACCGTCGCCAGTGCGGAAGGTGGCTTCGCCGAACTCGACATGATCCGCGGTAGCTGGAGCTACGCGCTCAGCGAGCTCAACCGTGTGGGTGTCGACGCGGCCTGGCAGGACAGCAAGGGGCAGACACCCAACACGCTGCAGACCTACAGCATCTGGGGTAGTCGGCAATTCTCGCCTTTTTGGGATCTGCGCCTATCGTTGATGTACAAGGAGCGCCAACAAAATGGCTCGCCCGATGCCGAAGCTACGATCGCTGGACTTACGCTGACTTATAGATTTCCCGACCTCTGAATCCTCAGTTGGGTGGCCGCCATGAAATCTGAATACGAGCTGTCCCTGAAAGACTACATCGCCATCATCAAGGACCGAGCCCTGCTGCTGGGGGTGACGGCGGTGGTCATCCTGGCGGCGACAGTGGGAGTGGCGGTCTCCGTGCCGCCGGTCTATCAGTCGACCGGCACCATCCTGGTCGAGTCGCAGCAGATCTCGCCGGAGCTGGTGTCGGCCAACAACAACAGCTTCGCCGATGAACGTATCGAGGTCATCCGCCAACGGGTCATGACCCGCGAGAACCTGCTGCAGATCATCGACAAGTACAACCTGTTCGCTGACAAGGGCCGGCAACTCAGCGAAGCCGACAAGATCGACCAGATGCGCAACGCCATCGTCGTGACCACCCTCAGCACCTTCGTCAAAGGGCGGGGCGAGACCACGGTGGCGTTCAGCGTGTCGTTCGAGCACAAGCGTCCGGAAGTCGCCAAGGAAGTGGCCAACGAACTGGTGACGCTGTTCCTCAACGAGAACATGAAGCAACGTACCGAGCGCGCCAGTGAAACCACCGAATTCCTGACCCAGGAAGCCGACAAGCTGGGGGCCGAGCTGGCCACGCTGGAAAACCAGCTGGCGGACTTCAAACAGGCCCACGCCAACGCCTTGCCCGAGAACCAGTCGCTGCGCATGAGCATGTTGTCACGCTCGGAGCTGGAGTTCCGGGAGGTGGATCGCGACTACAAGAATGCCCAGGAAGAGCTGCGCTACCTGGAACTCGAACTGTCGGCGGCGAATGCTGGCCTGGCCACTCGCCCCGACGGCACTCGCCCCTCGGCCGCCGAGCAGCCGCAGGACCTGGGCAGCCTCAAGGCCGAGTACACCCGGTTGCTGACCAAGTACACCCCGGCACACCCTGACGTGGTCGCGATTCAACGCAAGATCCAGGCGCTTGAGGGCGCCACCGACGGCAAGGGCCTGGCGGCGGCATCGGTCAGTCTCGACGTGGCCCGGGCCCGGGCCAAGATTGTCGCGGCGCAGGACACGATCGCTTCGCTGGCCCAGCAGAAGCGCGAGCTGACCAAGAAAATGGAGGGCTACGAGGCGCAGATCCTTGAAGCGCCACAGGTCGAGCGCGGCCTGGTCACCTTGATGCGTGATCACGACAACGCACGCAAGAAGTACGAGGAGATCCGCGCCAAGGAAATGGGCGCCAAGATCACCGAGAGCCTGGAGCAGGAAAACAAGGCTGAACGCTTCGTCCTGCTCGAACCCCCACTGATGCCCGAGAAGCCGGTCAAACCCAACCGCAAGAAAATCGTCGCCCTTGGCCTGGTGCTGGCACCGGCTGGTGGTGGTGCATTGGTGATGCTGCTGGAAATGTTGAACCAACGCATACGTGGTGTGGGGGCCCTGGAGAGCGTCCTGGGTAAACGGGTGCTGGTCGCCGTGCCCTACATCTCCACCCAGGCGGATCTGGCCCGGCGCAGGAAATGGCGGGTGATGCTGGTCAGCGTGGGGATTCTGCTGGCGGCTATCCTGCTGGTGGTCATCCACCTGTTCTATATGCCGCTGGATGTTCTGCTGTTCAAAGCCATGGCTCGGTTTGCATAGGGAAGGTCACGATGGACAGGATTACGCCGGTTGTTGGAAAGAACCTTCATCAGGTTTCACCGGGTGCCTCGGAGACGCCGCAGCCCGTGCCGCTGGTGGAGCAGCATGAATTGCTGGGTCCCTTCGATTATGTGCAGACCAAGGTCGTGCCTTTGCGCGCGGAGCATCTGGAGCGCAATCGAATCGTGGCCTACAACAAGAACTCGAACATGAGCTGGGCGTTCGACCTGTTGCGCACGCAGATCCTGCAGACCATGGAAGAAAGGGGATGGCGCACCCTGGCGATCACATCCCCGACGCCCGAGGCCGGCAAGACGGTGCTGTCGATCAACCTGGCCATGAGCATCGCCCACCACACGACCAAGACGGCGTTGCTGGTTGACTTCGACCTGCGTCGCCCGAGAGTCGGCAGTGCCCTCGGGCTGCCGATGGACAAGGCGCTCAATGAGCTGCTGGCCGGCAAGTCGGGGCTCGAAGAGGTGATGGTCAACCCGACCTTGCCGCGTTTCGTGGTGTTGCCAACCCGTGAGCCGATACCGTTGTCCACTGAAATGCTGTCTTCGCCAAAGGTGAGCAACCTGATCAGCGACCTGCGCGAACGTTACGAGTCGCGTATCTGCATCTTCGACTTGCCACCGCTGCTCAGTTCCGACGATGCGATCACCGTGCTGCCCAAGTTCGACTGCGTGTTGCTGGTGGTCGCGAACGGCGTGAACAGCAAGAAGGAGATCGAGGACTGCCTGTATCACCTGGCCACGGCCAACCTGATCGGTGCGGTGCTGAACAAGGCAGAGCCGCAGAAACGCTCCTACTACTGACGTCGAGGGCCAGCCCTTTCAATGAGATCGAGCGCCGCCCCGGGCGGCACATCGCGGCTAAAGCCGCTCCTACACAGGCCATCGATATCGCTGCGCCTGTAGGAGCGGATTCATCCGCGATGCGCCGCTCAGCGGCGCTCGTTCTCGAAAACGCCACAAGACAATCGCCGTCAGGTGGACTGGGCGATATGCCCGTCCACGCGCTCCTCCAGGGTTTCTTCTTCGCCTGGCAGTGCGGTGATCACGCTGAAATCACTCACTTCGACCTCTCCGCCACCATAGCCCAGCAGGTGGAAGGAGAACGCCTTGCGCTCGGTGGGGTTGTCGAACCCGAACTCCATTTCCAATGGTTGGTCGGCCGTTACTCGCACTTCCTCGGGCAGCCCCAGCGCCACATCCTGCTCTCGCTCCTTGGCCTTCAGCTGGATATAGGCTTCGTGCTTCGGGTCGAGCGCCCGGATCTTGACGCGCACCCGGGTACGCGAGCCCTCGGGCATTTCCAGGTATTGCGCACCGATGAGGTTGTCCGCCCAGTCGTCACGGATGCGGTCCTGAAGCGCGATGGGCGCGGGGCCGCCGAACTGGTAGCGCAGGTTGAGCGGGGTATTCAGCAGCGACTGATCGAGGGTGGCGGCCAGCAAGCTGATTTGTGC